>NZ_JBHWKU010000053.1:0-35566 GCF_042730645.1 Streptomyces sp. NPDC059906 | reverse complement strand
TGACGCGCCAACCGCTGCGGGCGGACACCCCCCGACACGCCCCCTTCGCGCCGTACGCGGCTGACCGCCCGTCCCGCCCCCCTAGCTGCGGGCAGCCGCCGCCCCTCGCCCTAGCTGCGGGCAGTCGTGCCGCTGGGGCGGCACGGGTGGGCGCAGCGGCACCCCGCTACGCCGGGCCGCGTGACCCACCCCCGCACCAACCCCGGGTGTCGGTCACACAGCGGTGCACTGGACGGCGTCACGAAGACACCGTCACTCCTCCTTGCCGGTCTCCTCCAGCGGCGGCGTCGGCGGTGCCGTGGGCCTCAGCTTCAGCCACGCCAGGAAGAAGAGCCCCAGGACCAGCATCCCGATCCCGGTCCAGAGGTTGATGTTCACCCCCTGCGCCTTGTCGATGTCCTCGTCGGACGCCACGAAGCCCGCGATCGTCACGATGACGCCGTAGATCACGAACAGCCCGCCGATGATCCGCCGGATGTCGAACAGCCGCGCGGCGGTGACGGACTTGGTCTCCAGCTCGGAGACCTCGTCCTGCAGGTTCTTGTCGGAGTAGGAATCAGACATGCTCTCTCTATCCTCCCGCGATCAGAACGAGAACGGGATGTAGCAGGCGGCGGCCAGGACGACCGCCCCCCAGCCGAGCAGCGCCGGCTTGCGGTACCACGCGTCGTCGCCCTTGGCGGGCGCCTCCGCCATGCCGGGGGAGGTGGTGCCGTACACCAGGCCCTGGAGGTCGGCGGTGGGCTTCGGCGCGGTGAACAGGGACACCGCGATCATGACCACCGCGCCGGCGACGAAGCCCGCGATCGCGGAGACGAAGTTGGCGCCCTGGTCGGAGGGGATGTCGATGATGCCCTGCTTGTAGATGACGAAGTAGTTCACCATCGCCGCGGTCGTGCCCGCGATCAGGCCCCAGAAGCCGGACTTCATCGACGCCCGCTTCCAGAACATGCCGATGATGAAGACCACGAACATCGGCACGTTGAAGAAGGAGAAGAGCGTCTGGAGGTAGCTCATGATGTTGGAGAAGGAGGAGGCCAGGAACGCCGTGCCGATGGAGGCGAGGACGCCGATCACCGTGATCAGGCGGCCGAAGCGGACGTAGTAGCCGTCCTCGCGGTCCTTCTTCACGTACTTCTGCCAGATGTCGGTGGTGAAGACGGTGTTGAAGGAGGAGATGTTGGCCGCCATGCCGGCCATGAAGGCGGCCAGCAGGCCCGTCACCGCGATGCCGAGGACGCCGTTGGGCAGCAGTTGCTGCATCAGGTACGGGATCGCGTCGTTGTACTGGAGGTCCGAGCCGGGGGTGCCGATCTTCGGGACCAGGACCGCGGCGACCAGGCCCGGGATCATGACGACGAAGACGATGAAGATCTTCGGGAAGGCCGCGATCAGGGGCGTGCGCTGGGCCGCCGAGAGGTTCTTCGCGGACAGGGCGCGCTGGACCTCGGCGAAGTTCGTCGTCCAGTAGCCGAAGGAGAGGACGAAGCCGAGGCCCAGGACGATGGTCAGCCAGTTGGCGCCCAGCGGGTTCTCGCTGCCGATGCCCGTGCCGCCCCACGCCGTCATGAAGTCGGAGCCGTGGGACTTGGAGAGGGAGTCGGACAGGCCGTCCCAGCCGCCGACCTTCTTCAGGCCCAGGATGGTGATCGGGATGAGGCCCGCCAGGATCACGAAGAACTGGAGGACCTCGTTGTAGATCGCCGAGGACAGGCCGCCCAGGGTGATGTACGCCAGGACGAAGAAGCCGGCCACCACGATGGCCACCCACTCGGGCCAGCCGAGCAGTGCCTCGACGACGATCGCGAGGGCGTAGAGGTTCACGCCGGCGATCAGGATGGCGGCGATGGCGAACAGGGCCGAACTGAGCAGGTGGGAGGCCTTGTCGAAGCGCAGGAGGAGGAACTCCGGGACCGAGCGGACCTTCGAGCCGTAGTAGAACGGCATCATCACCAGGCCGAGGAAGACCATCGCCGGGATGGCGCCGATCCAGTACCAGTGGGTCGTGTAGACGCCGTACTGGGCGCTGTTGGCGGCCATGCCGAGGATCTCGGTGGCGCCCAGGTTGGCGGCGACGAAGGCGAGTCCGGTGACCCAGGCGGGCAGGGAGCGGCCGGACAGGAAGAAGTCCAGGCTGGTCTTGACCGAGCGGCGGGCGGCGAAGCCGATGCCCAGGACGACCACGAAGTAGATCCCGAGGATCGTGTAGTCGAGCCAGTTGGTGGGGAGTCGAAGCTCTGCGGCTAGGTATGTGGAGCTTGTGGGGGTTTGCATTAAGCACTCGCTTCGTTCGCGAACTGATCCGGAGCGGAACCTACGCCTCCGCGTTCAGTAATTGAACACTTTTGGTGATGAACTTTGTTTGATTGTGATGTGGCGTGGGGGTGGTGGGTTGTGATGTGTTATGTTTGATTGTGTTGGATGATTGACGGGCGTGCTGGTGACTGTCATGGGTGGGTGCAGAGGAGTGCGGCAGTGAAGAAGACCTCGACCCGGCTGGCCGACGGCCGTGAGCTGGTCTACTACGACCTGCGTGACGACACCGTGCGCGACGCCGTGGACCGCCGTCCGCTGGAGCGGACCGTCACCACGTCCGAGGTGCGGCGTGATCCGCTGCTCGGCGACTCGGTTGCCGTCGCCTCGCACCGGCAAGGGCGCACCTACCATCCGCCGGCCGACCAGTGCCCGCTGTGCCCGTCGGACGGGGAGCGGCTGAGCGAGATTCCGGACTCGTCGTACGACGTGGTGGTTTTCGAGAATCGGTTTCCCTCGCTGGCCGGTGACTCCGGGCGTTGCGAGGTCGTCTGCTTCACCTCCGACCACGACGCCTCCTTCGCCGACCTGAGCGAGGAGCAGGCCCGGCTGGTGCTCGACGCCTGGACGGACCGCACCTCCGAGCTGTCCCATCTGCCCTCCGTTGAACAGGTGTTCTGCTTCGAGAACCGGGGCGCCGAGATCGGAGTGACGCTGGGTCACCCGCACGGGCAGATCTACGCCTACCCGTTCACCACCCCCCGCACCGCCCTGATGCTCCGTTCACTCGCCGCCCACAAGGACGCGACGGGCGGGGAGAACCTGTTCGACGCCGTGCTGGAGGAGGAGCTGGCCGGTGAGCGGGTCGTCCTGGAGGGTGAACACTGGGCCGCCTTCGTGCCGTACGCGGCGCACTGGCCGTACGAGGTGCATCTGTATCCGAAGCGGCGGGTGCCGGATCTGCTCGGGCTCGACGAGGCGGCTCGCACAGAATTCCCCAAGGTCTATCTGGAGCTGCTGCGGCGCTTCGACCGGATCTTCGGCGAGGGCGAGCCCCCGACGCCCTACATCGCGGCCTGGCACCAGGCGCCGTTCGGGCAGCTGGAGGAGTTCGAGGGTGTGACGCGCGACGACTTCGCGCTCCACCTGGAACTTTTCACTATCCGCCGTACGTCCGGCAAGCTGAAGTTCCTCGCGGGCTCCGAATCCGGAATGAACGTGTTCATCAACGACGTACCCCCGGAGCGCGCGGCCGAGCGACTGCGAGAGGTAGCGAGTTCATGAGCGGGAAGTACCTGGTGACAGGTGGTGCCGGATACGTCGGCAGCGTCGTCGCCCAGCACTTGGTGGAGGCGGGGCACGAGGTCGTCGTGCTCGACAATCTGTCGACCGGTTTCCGTGCGGGGGTGCCGGCGGGCGCCTCGTTCGTCGAGGGCGACATCCAAGACGCCGCCAAGTGGCTGGACGGCTCGTTCGACGGCGTGCTGCACTTCGCCGCCTTCTCCCAGGTCGGCGAGTCGGTCGTGAAGCCCGAGAAGTACTGGGACAACAACGTCGGTGGCACCATGGCGCTGCTGGAGGCCATGCGGGGCGCGGGCGTGCGGCGGCTCGTCTTCTCCTCCACGGCCGCCACGTACGGCGAGCCCGAGCAGGTTCCCATCGTCGAGTCCGCGCCGACGAAGCCCACCAATCCGTACGGCGCCTCGAAGCTGGCCGTCGACCACATGATCACCGGCGAGGCGGCGGCCCACGGGCTGGGCGCGGTCTCGCTGCGGTACTTCAACGTCGCGGGCGCGTACGGGGAGTACGGCGAGCGCCACGACCCCGAGTCGCATCTGATTCCGCTGGTGCTCCAGGTGGCGCAGGGCAGGCGGGAAGCCATCTCCGTCTACGGCGACGACTACCCGACGCCGGACGGCACCTGTGTGCGCGACTACATCCACGTCGCCGACCTGGCCGAGGCCCACCTGCTGGCCGTGGCGGCCGCCGCCCCGGGCGAGCACCTCATCTGCAACCTGGGCAACGGCAACGGCTTCTCCGTCCGCGAGGTCGTCGAGACCGTGCGGCGGGTGACGGGCCATCCGATCCCCGAGGTCACCGCCCCGCGCCGGGGCGGCGACCCGGCGGTCCTGGTCGCGTCGGCCGACACCGCCCGCGAGAAGCTGGGCTGGAACCCGTCCCGCGCGGACCTCGCGGGCATCGTGTCGGACGCGTGGGAGTTCGCGCAGCGGCGCGCGGGCCAGTACTAACCGCAGTCACCGGAAGGGCGAGGGGTCAGGGCATGGGCGAGGCTGTCGCGGGGACCGTCGGCGAGCGGTTCCGGGAGCTGTACGGGGCACAGCCGGAGGGGGTGTGGGCGGCGCCGGGCCGGGTGAACCTCATCGGGGAGCACACCGACTACAACGACGGCTTCGTGATGCCCTTCGCCCTGCCGCACCAGGCCGTCGCCGCCGTCTCCCGGCGCGACGACGGCGTCCTGCGCCTGCACTCGGCGGACGTCGACGCCGGGCCGGTCGAGCTGCGCGTCGCCGACCTGACCCCCGGCTCGGACAAGTCCTGGACCGCGTACCCCTCGGGTGTGGTCTGGGCGCTGCGCGAGGCGGGGCACGAGCTGACCGGCGCCGACGTCCACCTGGCCTCGACGGTCCCCTCGGGCGCGGGGCTCTCGTCCTCGGCGGCCCTGGAGGTCGTCCTCGCCCTGGCGTTGAACGACCTGTACGCCCTCGGCCTGCGCGGCTGGCAGCTGGCCCGGCTGTGCCAGCGCGCGGAGAACGTCTACGTCGGCGCCCCCGTCGGCATCATGGACCAGACGGCGTCCGCCTGCTGCGAGGCGGGGCACGCCCTGTTCCTCGACACCCGCGACCTCTCCCAGCGGCAGATCCCCTTCGACCTCGCCGCCGAGGGGATGCGCCTGCTGGTCGTCGACACCCGGGTCAAGCACTCCCACAGCGAGGGCGAGTACGGCAAGCGCCGCGCGGGCTGCGAGAAGGGCGCCGCGCTGCTGGGGGTCGACGCGCTGCGCGACGTGCCGTACGCCGACCTGGACGCGGCGCTGGAGCGGCTGGGCGACGAGGAGGAGGTGCGCCGCCTGGTCCGGCACGTGGTGACCGAGGACGAGCGCGTCGAGCGAGTGGTCTCGCTGCTGGAGTCCGGCGACACCCGGGCCATCGGCCCCGTCCTGGTCGAGGGCCACGCCTCGCTGCGCGACGACTTCCGCATCTCCTGCCCCGAGCTGGACCTGGTCGTCGACACGGCCCTGGCCTCCGGCGCCCTCGGCGCCCGGATGACCGGCGGGGGCTTCGGCGGCTCGGCGATCGTCCTGGTGGAGGCCGCCGGCGTGGACGCCGTCACCAAGGCGGTCGAGGACGCCTTCGCGGCGGCGGGCTTCCGGGCGCCGAGGGTGTTCGGGGCGGTGCCCTCGGCGGGGGCGCGGCGGCTGGTCTGAGTCGGTCAGCCGAGCCGTTTCACCAGCGTGTACTCCGTGATCCCCGGCGGGTAGTCGGGGATCACGCACATGACGTCGTAGCCGCGTTTCGTGTAGAAGCCCGGGGCCTGGAAGTCCCAGGTCTCCACCCGGGCGGCGGCGCAGCCGCGTTCGGTGCGGGCGGTGCGCTCCGCCTCGTCGAGGAGGGCCGAGCCGAGGCCCGCGCCGCGGTGGCCGCCGTCCACCCACAGGTAGGTCACGTGGAGCCAGGTCGCCCAGGTGTGCCCGACCAGGCCGCCCGCCAGGCCGCCGGTGGCGTCCAGCACCCACACGTGCAACGGGAATTCGCGTTCGTGAGGGGTTCCGCGCAGGGAACGCAGGACGGAGGAGGCCGCTGTGTTCGTCTCCCGCAGGCGGGTGCGCAGCAGATCGCGCCGTTCCTTGTCGACTTCTGTCACAAGACGAAACATGCGGCTCACCATAAACGTGCCGCGGAGTCAGTTCTGCAAAGAGCCTTCCCCTCCCGGCCCCCGCCCGTACTCTGATGGGCAGCACCGGTGGGGGCCGGTGCCGTTCAGGGGGCGAGACAGCCGGGTACGACACCCGGGAACAGCACAGCTGGACGCGGGCCCCGGCGTCCACCCGTGCCGGTGCCGTCGTCCGAGGACGGACAGACGATGGGTATCCCCTGCTCCTGGCGGAGCTCGGGGGAGGGGGTTTCGTGGTTCGTATCCGAGTCCTGGTCGTCGACGACCATCGCATCTTCGCCGAGTCGCTCGCGGCCGCCCTGGCCGCCGAGCCCGACGTCGACGTCTCCGCGGCCGGCAGCGGTCCGGCCGCACTGCGCTGCCTGGAGCGGGCCGCGTCCGAGGGGCGGCGGTTCGACGTGCTGCTCGTCGACGCCGACCTGGGCGGTCACGTGCCCGGCGTCCGGCCCGCCGTGCCCGTGCGGGACGGCAACGAGGACGGGCTGGTGGACGGGATCTCGCTGGTCGCGGGGGTGCGTTCGGGCCAGCCGGGCGTACGGACCGTGGTCCTCGCCGGGAAGGACGATCCGCGGCGGGCGGCCCTCGCCCTGGGGGCCGGGGCCTCGGGGTGGGTGGCCAAGGACTGCTCCCTGTCGCGGCTGCTCAGCGTCATCCGGGGCGTCCTGCGCGACGAGACGCATCTGCCGCCCGCCCTGCTCACCGGCGTCCTGCGCGAGCTGACCGCCGCCCGCAAGCACCGCACCGAGAGCGAGCTGCTGGTGGAGTCGCTGACCCCGCGCGAGCGCGAGGTGCTGCGCTGCATGGTCGCCGGGCTGGGCCGCAAGGCGGTCGCGGAGCGGCTGTACCTGTCCCCGCACACGGTCCGCACCCACATGCAGAACGTCCTGGGCAAGCTGGGCGTCCACTCCACCCTGGCCGCCGTGGCGCTGGCCCGCAGGGCCGGGGTGGGGCCGGCGGATCTGGACGGGCCCTCAGCCGGGGATGTTGTCGAACGGGGCGGTCAGCTGGCGTAGCAGGGCCGCCAGTTCGGTGCGCTGGGCGCGGGAGAGTTCGCCCAGGATCGCGCGCTCCTGGGCCAGCAGGCCCGCCAGCGACTGGTCGGCGCGGTCCCGGCCCTCGTCCGTGAGCCGGACCAGGACGCCGCGCCGGTCGCTGGGGTCGGGCAGGCGCTCCACCAGGCCCTTCTTGGCGAGGCGGTCGATGCGGTTGGTCATCGTGCCCGACGTGACCAGGGTCTGGGTGAGCAGTTGTCCCGGGGAGAGCTGGTACGGGGTGCCCGCGCGGCGCAGCGCGGTGAGCACGTCGAACTCCCACGGCTCCAGCTGGTGTTCCGAGAAGGCCAGCCGGCGAGCGCGGTCCAGGTGCCGGGCCAGCCTGCTGACGCGGCTCAGTACCTCGAGCGGTTCCACGTCGAGGTCCGGGCGCTCCCGGCGCCATGCTGCGACCAGCCGATCGACCTCGTCCTCCATGACGATCAGTGTAGTGGTTGTGTCGATGTGAAGTCTCTTGATGTCGACTCTCTCGATGACGACTGTCTTGACGTCGAGATACTTTCGGGTGACGCTGGGTACCCGTCCCGCACGGACACCCTCTGGAGGCTCCATGCCCGCCACCGCCCCCACCTGGGACCCCGCCCAGTACCTGCGCCACGCCGGCCACCGCGCCCGCCCCTTCACCGACCTCCTCGCCCGGATCCCGGACCTCCCCGCGGACCCGCCCCGCATCGCCGACCTCGGCTGCGGCCCCGGCAACGTCACCGTGCTGCTCGCCGACCGCTGGCCCACCGCCCGCATCACCGGCTACGACAACTCGCCCCGGATGCTCGAACGCGCCCGGCAGTACGCCGGCCCCACCTCCGGCGGCGGCCACCTCGACTTCGCCCCCGCCGACGCCCGCTCCTGGACCCCCGACGAGCCCTGCGACCTCCTGGTCAGCAACGCCACCCTCCAGTGGGTCCCCGGCCACGCCGACCTCTTCCCCGGCTGGATCGACCGACTCGCCCCCGGCGGCACCCTCGCCCTCCAGGTGCCCGGCAACTTCGACGCCCCCAGCCACCGCCTGATGCGCGAACTCGCCGGCTCCCGGCGCTGGCGGCAGCGCCTCGACGGCGTCCTGCGCCACGACGACGCCGTCCTCACCCCCGAGGGCTACCTGGCCCGCCTGACCGCCGCCGGCTGCACCGCCGACGTGTGGGAGACGACGTACGTCCACCTGCTGCCCGGCGACGACGCCGTCCTCGACTGGGTCAAGGGGACGGGGCTGCGGCCCGTACTGGACGCCCTCGACGACGACCCGCCCGCCCGCGACGCCTTCGTCGACGAGTACCGGGCCGTACTGCGCGCCGCCTACCCGGCCCAGGCGCACGGCACCCCCTTCCCCTTCCGCCGCGTCTTCGCCGTCGCACGGAAGCCTGCGGGGTCTGTGGGGTCAGCGGGGTGTGTGAGGTCCACGGGGTCAGCGGGGTCTGTGAGGTCCACGGGGTCAGCGGGGTCTGTGAGGTCCACGGGGTCAGCGAGGTCCGTGGGGTCAGCGGGATCCGCGGGATCCGTGGAGTCGGCGGGATCCGCGGGATCCGTGGAGTCGGCGGGATCGGCGGGGTCCATGGGGTCAGCAGGATCGGCGGGGTCAGCGGGATCCGTGGGGTCTGTGGGGTCGGCGGGGTCGGTGGGGTCCATGGGGTCAGCAGGATCGGCGGGGTCAGCGGGATCCGTGGGGTCTGTGGGGTCTGTGGGGTCGGCGGGGTCGGCGGGGTCGGCGGAGTCCATGGGATCAGCAGGATCGGCGGGGTCAGCGGGATCCGTGGAGTCGGCGGGGTCGGCGGGGTCGGCGGAGTCCATGGGGTCAGCGGGATCGGCGGGATCCGCGGGGTCCGTGGGGTCCGCGGGATCCACGGGGTCCGCGGGATCCGCTGGGGAGGCGAGCCGGTGATCACCGGGCTCGATCACGTGCAGCTCGCCGTGCCGCCTGGCGCCGAGGAGCCGCTGCGTGCCTTCTACATCGGCGTCCTCGGCATGACCGAGGTCCCCAAGCCGCCCGTGCTGGCCGCGCACGGCGGCTGCTGGTTCCGGGCCGGCACCGTCCACCTCCACCTGGGCGTCGAGCCGGCCGGCTTCCGGCCCGCCCGCAAGGCCCACCCCGGGCTGCGGGTCACCGGGATCGACGCGTACGCCGCCCGCCTGGAGGCCCACGGCACGCCCGTCACCTGGGACCACGACCTCCCCGGCCACCGGCGCTTCTACTGCGCCGATCCCGTCGGCAACCGCCTGGAGTTCCTGGAACCGGACGGGCCCGACCGCCCCTGACCCGGGCTCACACCACGCCGTCCGCGGCGAGCGCGTCGATGTCCTCCTCCGACAGTCCGAGACCGCCGAGTACGGCGCGGGTGTGCTCGCCCAGCGCCGGGACCGCCTCCATGCGGGGCGCGTCCCCGGCCGGTCCCGGCGGTGCCAGGGCCGGGACCGGACCGGCCGGGGTGGGCACCTCGTGCAGGCGTCCGCGTGCGGCCAGCTGCGGGTGGTCCCACACCTCGGCGACCGTGTTCACCCGCGCGTTGGCGACCGGCACCGCGTCGAGCAGCTCGACCGCCTCGGTGGCGGTCAGCTCCGCGAACCGGGCCGCGATCAGCGCGCCCAGCTCCTCCCGGTGCGCGTCGCGGTCCGCGTTGGTGGCGTAGTGCGGATGCCCGGCCAGCTCCGGACGGCCCAGGAAGCCCGCGCAGAAGCCCTGCCACTCGCGCTCGTTCTGCACCGCCGTCATCACGACCTTCCCGTCGCCCGCCGTGAACGGGCCGTACGGGTAGATCGTCGCGTGCGAGGCGCCCGCCCGCGGCGGCGGCCCGCCGCCCTCGAAGGCGTAGTACAGGGGAAAGCCCAGCCACTCCACGGTGGCCTCCAGCATCGACACGTCCAGGTGCGTGCCCCGGCCCGTCCGGCCGCGTTCGAGGAGCGCGCCGAGGACCGAGCTGTACGCGTACATCCCGGCGGCGATGTCCGACACCGGAATGCCCGCCTTGGCCATGTCGTCCGGCGTGCCCGTGACCGACAGCAGCCCCGCCTCGGACTGCACCAGCAGGTCGTACGCCTTGCGGTCCGCGTAGGGGCCCGGCGCGCCGTAGCCGGAGATGTCGCACACGATCAGTTCCGGATGCGCGGCACGCAGCTCCCGCGCGCCCAGTCCGGCCCGCGCGGCCGCGCCCGGCGCCAGGTTCTGCAGGAAGACGTCCGCGTCCGCGATCAGCCTGCGCAGCAGCTCCAGGCCGCGCGGATCCTTGAAGTCCAGGGTGAGGGACTCCTTGTTGCGGTTGGCCCACACGAAGTGCGAGCTCAGACCCCGCACCCGGGTGTCGTAGGCCCGCGCGAAGTCCCCCGTCCCCGGGCGCTCCACCTTGATCACCCGGGCGCCGAGGTCGGCGAGCTGACGGCTGGCGTAGGGCGCGGCGATCGCCTGCTCCAGCGCGACGACGGTGACTCCGCGCAGCGGTTGCATGCCCTCAGTCCTCAGTCCTCGGCTCTCAGCCGTCAGCTCTCAGCTCTCCGCCCTCAGCTCTCAGCCGTCAGCTCTTGCGGTGCCCTATCAGCCGCGGCTTCGGCTCCAGTCCGTCCAGGCCGTGCCACGCCAGGTTCACCAGGTGCGCCGCCACCTCCGCCTTCTTCGGGCGGCGCACGTCCAGCCACCACTGGCCGGTCAGCGCCACCATGCCGACCAGCGCCTGCGCGTACAGCGGGGCCAGCTTGGCGTCGAAGCCGCGGCTCTTGAACTCGCGGCCCAGGATGTCCTCCACCTGGGTGGCGATGTCCGAGATGAGCGAGGCGAAGGAGCCCGTCGACTGCGGGATGGGGGAGTCGCGGACGAGGATGCGGAAGCCGTCCGTGTACTCCTCGATGTAGTCCAGGAGCGCGAAGGCGGCCTGCTCGCACAGCTCCCGCGGGTGGCCGGCGGTCAGCGAGCCGGTCACCATGTCGAGCAGCCGCCGCATCTCGCGGTCCACGACGACCGCGTACAGGCCCTCCTTGCCGCCGAAGTGCTCGTAGACCACCGGCTTGGAGACCCCGGCCTTCGCCGCGATCTCCTCCACGGAGGTGCCCTCGAAACCCTTCGCCGCGAAGAGGGTGCGGCCGATCTCCAGCAACTGCTGGCGGCGCTCGGCACCGGTCATCCGGGTGCGACGCGCTCGCCGCGGCTTCTCGTTGCTTGGGGTGCTGCTGGAGTCGGTCGCCACGGCGTCAATCATGCCGCCTTCGCCGTCTCCTTCCGGCGGCGGGCGCCGTCTTGATCCGTGTTGCGGCGCGAATCGATACGCGAGCGTGACGGCCAGCGCACGTCGTACGCCCACCCCAGCTGCTCGAACCAGCGGATCAGCCGCGCGGAGGAGTCCAGCTGCCCGCGCATCACCCCGTGCCGCGCCGAGGTCGGGTCCGCGTGGTGCAGGTTGTGCCAGGACTCGCCGCAGGACAGGACCGCCAGCCACCAGACGTTGCCCGAGCGGTCCCGGGACTTGAAGGGGCGCTTGCCCACGGCGTGGCAGATCGAGTTGATCGACCAGGTCACGTGGTGCAGCAAGGCCACCCGCACGAGTGAACCCCAGAAGAACCCGGTGAACGCGCCCCACCAGGACATCGTGACCAGTCCGCCGATCAGCGCGGGCAGTGCCAGGGACACCACGGTCCACAGGATGAACTGGCGGGAGACCGCCCGCAGCGCGGGGTCCTTGATCAGGTCCGGCGCGTACTTCTCCTGCGACGTCTGCTCCTCGTCGAACATCCAGGCGATGTGCGCCCACCACAGGCCCTTGATCAGGGCGGGCACCGTCTCGCCGTACCGCCACGGCGAATGCGGGTCGCCCTCGTCGTCGGAGAACTTGTGGTGCTTGCGGTGGTCGGCCACCCAGCGGACCAGCGGCCCCTCGACCGCCATCGAGCCCGCGATCGCCAGCGCGATCTTCAACGGCCGCTTCGCCTTGAAGGAACCGTGGGTGAAGTGGCGGTGGAACCCGATGGTGATGCCGTGGCAGCCCAGGAAGTAGAAGAAGACCAGCAGCCCCAGGTCCAGCCAGCTCACGCCCCAGCCCCACGCCAGCGGCACCGCCGCCACCAGCGCGAGGAACGGAAGGGTGATGAACAGCAGCAGCGTGATCTGCTCGATCGACCGCTTCTGCTCACCGCCCAGCGTGGCGGAGGGCGCCGCGGCGTCGCCGGCGGGCTGCGGAGCGTCTGGGATCACATCGGAACTCGTGGTCATGCGCGTCCCCTGTGGGGTCGAGGGTGGGGTCGTGTGGTGTGGCCGGTGCCGGGCTGCGGGAACCATGCACGGTTTTCCTACGGTTCCGTAACCTACGGCGACGTAAGTATGGCAGTGCGTGGCCGCGCGGCAAGAGCCCCAGAGCCTGCGCGTCCTGGCCGACACCTATCCTGGGAGTCGGTCGGACAGCGCGGTCCGCTCTGATTACTTCCCGGACGTCCGGCCCGGTAAGCGGCGCCCGCCGCGCGAGACGGCCGTCCGGGTTCCCTCCCAGACGAGCTTCAACACTGCAAGGAGCCGCACCTGTGAGCAGTGCCGACGACCAGACCACCATGACGACCAGCAGCGAGCTGCGCGCCGACATCCGCCGACTGGGTGATCTCCTCGGGGAGACCCTGGTCCGGCAGGAGGGCCCCGAGCTGCTGGAACTCGTCGAGAAGGTACGCCGACTCACCCGAGAGGACGGCGAGGCCGCCGCCGAACTGCTGCGCGGCACCGAACTGGAGACCGCCGCCAAGCTCGTCCGCGCCTTCTCCACCTACTTCCACCTCGCCAACGTCACCGAGCAGGTCCACCGCGGCCGCGAGCTGGGCGCCAAGCGCGCCGCCGAGGGCGGACTGCTCGCCCGTACGGCCGACCGGCTGAAGGACGCCGACCCCGAGCACCTGCGCGAGACGGTCCGCAACCTCAACGTGCGCCCGGTCTTCACGGCGCACCCCACCGAGGCCGCCCGCCGCTCCGTCCTGAACAAGCTGCGCCGTATCGCGGCCCTCCTGGACACCCCGGTCAACGAGTCGGACCGGCGCCGCCTGGACACCCGCCTCGCCGAGAACATCGACCTGGTCTGGCAGACCGACGAGCTGCGCGTGGTGCGCCCCGAGCCCGCCGACGAGGCCCGCAACGCCATCTACTACCTCGACGAGCTGCACCTGGGCGCCGTCGGCGACGTCCTCGAAGACCTCACCGCCGAGCTGGAGCGGGCCGGCGTCCAGCTCCCCGACGACACCCGCCCCCTCACCTTCGGCACCTGGATCGGCGGCGACCGCGACGGCAACCCCAACGTCACCCCCCAGGTGACCTGGGACATCCTCATCCTCCAGCACGAGCACGGCATCAACGACGCCCTGGAGATGGTCGACGAGCTGCGCGGCTTCCTGTCCAACTCCATCCGCTACGCCGGTGCGACGGACGAACTGCTCGCCTCGCTCCAGGCCGACCTGGAGCGGCTCCCCGAGATCAGCCCCCGCTACAAGCGCCTCAACGCCGAGGAGCCCTACCGGCTCAAGGCCACCTGCATCCGGCAGAAGCTGGAGAACACCAAGCAGCGCCTCGCCAAGGGCACCGCCCACGAGGACGGCCGCGACTACCTCGGCACCGCCCAGCTCATCGACGACCTGCGTATCGTCCAGACCTCGCTGCGCGAACACCGCGGCGGCCTCTTCGCCGACGGCCGCCTGGCCCGTACCATCCGCACCCTGGCCGCCTTCGGCCTCCAGCTCGCCACCATGGACGTCCGCGAGCACGCCGACGCCCACCACCACGCCCTCGGCCAGCTCTTCGACCGGCTCGGCGAGGAGTCCTGGCGCTACGCCGACATGCCCCGCGAGTACCGCACCAAGCTCCTCGCCAAGGAGCTGCGCTCCCGCAGGCCGCTGGCCCCCACCCCGGCGCCCGTCGACGCGCCCGGCGAGAAGACCCTCGGCGTCTTCCAGACCGTCCGCCGCGCCCTGGAGGTCTTCGGCCCCGAGGTCATCGAGTCCTACATCATCTCCATGTGCCAGGGCGCCGACGACGTCTTCGCCGCGGCGGTGCTGGCCCGCGAGGCCGGACTGATCGACCTGCACGCCGGCTGGGCCAAGATCGGCATCGTGCCGCTCCTGGAGACCACCGACGAGCTGAAGGCCGCCGACACCATCCTGGAGGACCTCCTCGCCGACCCCTCCTACCGGCGTCTGGTCGCCCTGCGCGGCGACGTCCAGGAGGTCATGCTCGGCTACTCCGACTCCTCCAAGTTCGGCGGCATCACCACCAGCCAGTGGGAGATCCACCGCGCCCAGCGCCGCCTGCGCGACGTCGCCCACCGCTACGGCGTCCGGCTGCGCCTCTTCCACGGCCGCGGCGGCACCGTCGGCCGCGGCGGCGGCCCCACCCACGACGCCATCCTCGCCCAGCCCTGGGGCACCCTGGAGGGCGAGATCAAGGTCACCGAGCAGGGCGAGGTCATCTCCGACAAGTACCTCATCCCGGCCCTCGCCCGGGAGAACCTGGAACTGACCGTCGCGGCCACCCTCCAGGCCTCCGCCCTGCACACCGCGCCCCGCCAGTCCGACGAGGCCCTCGCCCGCTGGGACGCCGCGATGGACGTCGTCTCCGACGCCGCCCACACCGCCTACCGGCACCTGGTCGAGGACCCCGACCTGCCCACCTACTTCGTGGCCTCCACCCCGGTGGACCAGCTCGCCGACCTGCACCTGGGCTCGCGGCCCTCCCGCCGCCCCGGCTCGGGCGTCTCGCTCGACGGACTGCGCGCCATCCCGTGGGTGTTCGGCTGGACCCAGTCCCGGCAGATCGTCCCCGGCTGGTACGGCGTCGGCTCCGGCCTCAAGGCGCTGCGCGAGGCGGGCCTGGACACCGTCCTGGCCGAGATGCACCAGCAGTGGCACTTCTTCCGCAACTTCATCTCCAACGTCGAGATGACCCTCGCCAAGACCGACCTGCGCATCGCCCAGCACTACGTCGACACCCTCGTCCCGGACGAGCTCAAGCACGTCTTCGACACCATCAAGGCCGAGCACGAACTCACCGTCGCCGAGGTCCTGCGCGTCACCGGCGAGAGCGAACTGCTGGACGCCGACCCGGTCCTCAAGCAGACCTTCACCATCCGCGACGCCTACCTCGACCCCATCTCCTACCTCCAGGTCGCCCTCCTCGGCCGCCAGCGCGAGGCCGCCGCGGCGAACGAGGACCCGGACCCGCTCCTCGCCCGAGCCCTCCTCCTCACCGTCAACGGCGTAGCGGCCGGCCTCCGCAACACCGGCTGACGCGCCGCCCGCCCCGACTGCGGGCAGTCGTGCCGCCCCCCCCGGCTGCGGGCAGTCGTGCCGCTGGGGCGGCACGGGTGGGCGCAGGCGGTACCCCGTAAGCGCCGGGCAGCGCGACCCACCCCCGCCCCACTCCGGCGCCCCGCACGGGAAAACACCGGTGCCCCCGAGCTCGTACAAGAGCCCGGGGGCACCCTCACGTCGTACGCGAAAACCGCGAAAACCTCACACCGCGAAGAACGCCGCCGTCAGCAGCACAACCCCCGCCCCCGCCATCCCCCACGCCACCCGCGTCCGCCGCAGCCCCCCGGCCACCACCACCGACGCCAACAACAACGCCCCACCCAACGGCACCCACGCGTACAGCACCCCGGCCGGCCCCGACCGCACCACCTCGTCACCGCCGGGCTTCACCACCACCGAGTACGTCCGCCCCTTCGCCACCGCGACCGAGTCCTCGATGACGACCCGCTCGCGCGGCTGCGACCCCGCCGACACCGGCGAGTACGGGCCGCTGCACGAACCGTCGGCGCAGCGCGTCACCTCGACCGTGCCCCGCTCCCGCCCCTTGGTCAGCAGCACGTGCTGCGCGGTCCCCCAGGACGCCCACACACCCGCGATCAGGATCAGCGCCGCGACCGTACCCATCGACGCGACCCGGCCGAACCGCAGCACTGCGGACGAGGCCTGACGGGGACGGGCGGCGGCGGAGGCAGGCATGGCCGGGATCATTGGCCATACCTACACGCCCGGTCAACTCACCCGTGCACCATCGACGGACAAGTCAGGAGTTGTACGCGCTCTGCGCCCGCTCCAGACCCTCGATCACCAGGGCCTCCACCGCGTCGGCCGCCCGGTCGACGAAGTAGTCCAGCTCCTTGCGCTCCGTCGAGGAGAAGTCCCGCAGCACGAAATCCGCCACCGGCATCCGCCCCGGCGGCCGCCCGATCCCGAACCGCACCCGGTGGTAGTCCGGGCCCAGCGACTTCGTGATCGACTTCAGGCCGTTGTGCCCGTTGTCCCCGCCGCCCAGCTTCAGCCGCAGCACGCCGTAGTCGATGTCCAGCTCGTCGTGCACCGCCACGATGTTGCCGACCGGGACCTTGTAGAAGTCCCGCAGCGCCGTCACCGGACCGCCCGACACGTTCATGAACGACATCGGCTTCGCCAGGATCACCCGCCGGTTCGCCGGCCCCGGCGGACCGATCCGCCCCTCGACCACCTGCGCCTGCGCCTTGCCGTGCCGCTTGAAACGCGCCCCGATCCGCTCCGCCAGCAGGTCCGCCACCATGAAGCCGACGTTGTGCCGGTTCGAGGCGTACTCGGGGCCCGGATTGCCGAGGCCGGCCACCAGCCACGGAGCGCCCGCGTCCGTCGTCACGTCCATGTCTCCTTCGTGTCCCTCGTACCCGTCCGTACCCGTCCACACATACGCGTCGGCCGCTGCCCCGCACGGGAACAGCGGCCGACCACACGATGACCGTCGGGGAGGATCAGGCCTCCGCGGCCGCCTCGCCCTCGCCCTCGCCCTCGGCCGGGGCCTCCTCCGCCTGCGCGGACAGGACCTGCAGCACCACGGTGTCGCCGTCCACGTCCAGCTTCACGCCGGACGGCAGCGCGATGTCCTTGGCGTGGATCGAGGCACCGGCCTCCAGACCCGCCACCGACACGGTGACCTGCTGCGGGATGTGCGTGGCCTCGGCCTCGACCGGCAGCGCGTCCAGGACGTACTCCAGCAGGAACCCGCCCGGGGCCAGCTCGCCCTCGGCCTGCACCGGGATCTCCACCGACACGGTCTCGCCGCGCTTCACCAGCAGCAGGTCCACGTGCTCCAGGAAGCCCTTGATCGGGTCACGCTGGACCGACTTCGGGATCGCCAGCTCGTTGGTCTTGCCGTCGATGTCCAGCGCGATCAGCACGTTCGACGTACGCAGCGCCATCAGCAGCTCGTGACCCGGCAGGGTCAGGTGCAGCGGGTCCGAACCGTGGCCGTACAGAACGCCGGGGACCTTGTTGTCACGACGGATACGACGCGCGGCGCCCTTGCCGAACTCGGTACGGGACTCGGCGGTGAGCTTCACCTCGGCCATGATCACTCCTCGTAGAAAGACAGAAAACGGACGTGGTCACCCGGCCACGAACGGCCTGCTACGAAGAGCGCGTCGATAACGGACAGCCACACCCGCGAACACGGGTACGGCCTCCCTCGCCGAGCAACTTCAGCAGTCTACTCGGAGAGGAAGGCCGTACCCAAAACGATCAGACAGGCGGGGCAACAACTGCAGAACGGTTACTGCACGGACCGCACGACGCTCACTGCTCGTCGAACAGGCTCGTCACCGAACCGTCCTCGAACACCTCACGCACCGCACGCGCGATCGTCGGCGCGATCGACAGCACCGTGATCTTGTCCAGCTCCAGCTCGCTCGCCGACGGCAGCGTGTTCGTGAACACGAACTCGCCCACCTTCGAGTTCTTCAGCCGGTCCGCCGCCGGACCCGACAGCACACCGTGCGTCGCCGTCACGATGACGTCCTCCGCACCGTGCGCGAACAGCGCGTCCGCCGCCGCGCAGATCGTGCCACCCGTGTCGATCATGTCGTCGACCAGGACGCAGATGCGCCCCTTCACGTCACCCACGACCTCGTGCACCGTGACCTGGTTCGCCACGTCCTTGTCACGCCGCTTGTGCACGATCGCCAGCGGCGCGCCCAGACGGTCGCACCAGCGGTCCGCGACCCGCACCCGGCCCGCGTCCGGCGAGACCACCGTCAGCTTCGAACGGTCCACCTTCGCGCCCACGTAGTCCGCCAGCAGCGGCAGCGCGAACAGGTGGTCCACCGGGCCGTCGAAGAAGCCCTGGATCTGGTCCGTGTGCAGGTCCACGGCAAGGATCCGGTCCGCACCCGCGGTCTTCATCAGATCCGCGATCAGACGCGCCGAGATCGGTTCACGTCCACGGTGCTTCTTGTCCTGCCGCGCGTAACCGTAGAACGGCACGATGACGGTGATGGAGCGGGCCGACGCGCGCTTCAACGCGTCGATCATGATCAGCTGCTCCATGACCCACTTGTTGATCGGGGCCGTGTGGCTCTGGATCAGGAAGCAGTCCGCACCGCGCGCCGACTCCTGATACCGCACATAGATCTCACCGTTGGCGAAGTCGAAGGCCTTCGTCGGGACGACCCCGACACCCAGCTGCTGGGCGATCTCCTCGGCAAGCTCGGGGTGTGCGCGGCCGGAGAAGAACATCATCTTCTTCTCGCCGGTCGTCTTGATCCCGGTCACAGCACTTTCTCCTCAGAGGTTCGCAGCTGAGCTCATGGGCGCTCTCCCGACTGGCCGCGGGGGCGTCTCAGCTGGTGGGGTGCGGATGTGCACTTATCACGGTACGCCGTGTTCGACGCGCCGGTTTCCAGTCAGTCTTCGCCGCCCGCCTCGCGGGACACCGCCTCGGCCGCCTTCGCCGCCGCGCTCCCCGGACGCTTCCGGGCCACCCAGCCCTCGATATTCCGCTGCTGGCCACGGGCCACGGCCAGCGAACCGGGCGGCACGTCCTTCGTGATCACCGAGCCGGCGGCGGTGTAGGCACCGTCCCCGACCGTGACAGGAGCCACAAACATGTTGTCCGAACCCGTACGGCAGTGCGAGCCGATCGTCGTGTGGTGCTTGTCCTGCCCGTCGTAGTTCACGAACACACTCGCGGCACCGATGTTCGTGAAGTCACCGATCGTCGCGTCACCCATGTACGAGAGGTGCGGAACCTTCGTCCCCTCACCGATCGACGAGTTCTTCGCCTCGACGAACGTACCGATCTTCGACTTGAGCCCGAGCCGGGTACCCGGCCGCAGATACGCGTACGGGCCCACCGACGCCTGCGGACCCACATGGGCGCCGTTGGCCACCGTGTTGTCCACCCGCGCCCCCGCCTCCACCCGCGTGTCCGTGAGCCGCGTGTTCGGCCCGACCTCGCAGCCCTCGGCGAGATGCGTGGCGCCGTGCAGCTGAGTACCCGGGTGGACGACCACGTCCTGCTCGAACGTCACCGTCACGTCCACCCACGTCGTCGCCGGGTCCACCACCGTCACGCCGGCCAGCATCGCCCCGGTCAGCAGCCGGTCGTTGAGGATCCGGCGCGCCTCGGCGAGCTGCACGCGGTTGTTGATCCCCGCGATCTCCCGGTGGTCCCCGGCCACCGACGCGCCGACCCGGTGCCCCGCCTCGCGCAGGATCCCGAGCACGTCCGTGAGGTACTCCTCGCCCTGGCTGTTGTCCGTGCGCACCTTGCCCAGCGCGTCCGCGAGCAGCTGCCCGTCGAAGGCGAAGACGCCCGAGTTGATCTCCCGGATCGCCCGCTGCGACTCCGAGGCGTCCTTGTGCTCCACGATCGCCGTGACGGCACCCGAGGCCCCGTCCCGCACGATCCTCCCGTACCCCGTCGCGTCCGGCACCTCGGCCGTCAGCACGGTGACGGCGTTCCCGTCGGAGGTGTGCGTGGCGGCGAGCGCCCTGAGCGTCTCGCCGGTGAGGAGGGGAGTGTCCCCGCAGACGACCACGACGACCCCGTCCACGGCACCGCCCAGCGCCTCAAGACCCATCCGCACGGCGTGCCCGGTGCCGTTCTGCTGCTCTTGGACGGCGGTGCGTACGTCGGGGGCGACCTCGGCGAGGTGCGCGGTGACCTTCTCGCGGGCGTGCCCCACGACGGCGACCAGGTGCTCGGGGTCCAGCTCACCGGCGGCGGCGAGCACGTGCCCCACGAGGGACCGGCCGCACAGCTCGTGCAGGACCTTGGGTGTGGCCGACTTCATACGGGTGCCCTCACCCGCTGCGAGAACGACGACGGCTGCCGGGCGAATGGCGCTCACGGGATGCCCTTCGGCTGTTGAGGAGGTGGGGACATCCGCAGGATACCGGGGCGGTTTGTGGGGGACATGAGTGCGGGCCCTGACTGTGGAGTCAGGGCCCGAACCGAGCATGGCTCCCCCGCCAGGACTCGAACCTGAAATACATCGTCCAAAGCGACGCGTGTTGCCGATTACACCACGGGGGATTACCGGGTGCAGCCTACGCGGTTCGCCGCTTGGCCTCCACCACCATGCCAGACCACCAGCCTTCGATGCGACGGTACAAATCGGCTCCTCCGCGGACATCGACGCGGAGGCAGCCGTAGTAGGTCTCGCCAGTGTTCTTGCGGTTCGTGCCGGGGTTGTGCTTCTTCAGCGTCGTCTTGAGAAGCGCTGCTTGTTCAATGCCCACATGGTCTGTCCAGAACTGCTCGGCGCCTGCCACGTCGGCGGTCTCGTGGATGTGCACGGCGAACTTGAGGCGCCCCGGCTCAACGCGGAGCAGGCGCAGCCAGGCGAGGAAGAGCGTGATCATGTCGGGGTCGCTGTTGACAAAGGTGACCCGCTCCTGTCGCCGGTACGGCTTGCTCTTGGCGCCTTCGGCCCAGTAGAGACCCACGCCCACCAGGAACAGCTCCCGGTCGGTCACCTGCGCGATCTCCTGAGTTGCTACCTGCTTGGTTCGCTGACGGTCCTCTTCTCGAAGGCGCAGCGTCGCCTCCCAGCCGCGCTTTGCGATCGCCGAAGCTTCCTCACGTGTCCGTTTCCGCCGCTCCGGCTTCGGTAAGTCCCGTACCCAGAGCGAGATGGAACTCTTGCTGCACCCCAGCTCCACCTGAATCTGGTCGTACGTCCAGCCCTGGAGCCGTAGCTCCCGTGCCCGGTCCCTCAGGTCGTCCTTCGCGTTCGGGCGCTTCGTCCACTCCGGGGGCGGCTCGCCCTCCAGGAGCCGGTTGAGGATGTCGTTGTTGTCGACGTGCAGTCGGTCGCGGATCTGGCGTCGGCTGAGCCCCTCGCGCCGCAGCGCGACCGCCCGCTCCCGCAGCCCTTCGAAATCCGCGTACTTGTTCTGTGAACGTGCCATGGGCATACCGTCCGGCCGGAATCCTCGGCTCCGGTGGTGAACGGCATGGGGTTCACCAGTTCGAGGGATATCGCGTCGTATCGTTTGTCGAAAGTCACCGGAAAAGGGGCGGTCGGCGCCCGTAGGCTGGAGGCATGACCACGACGGGGGAAGACCACGTACCGGCCCGGGGTGGGCCTTGGTGGTGGGACAGGCGGCGCGGTGCGGTGCTCGATGTGAGCCTCGGGGCCGTGTCCGCGCTGGAGTGCGCGGCGGAGGGGGTTCCGTTCGCGCGGGACGCCGGGATTCCGTTGGCGATGGGGGTGGTGTTCGGCCTGTTGGCCGGTTCGGTGCTGGTGGTGCGGCGCAAGTGGCCGATCGCGGTGGTGCTGGTGGCCCTCGCCATCACGCCGGCCGAGATGGGCTTCCTGATGGGCGTCGTCGGCCTGTACACGCTGGCGGCCTCGGAGCTGCCGCGGCGGATCATCGGGGCCCTGGCCGGGATGACGTTCCTGGGGACGCTGGTCGTCACGTTCGTGCGGCTGGGGCAGGACATGGCGCGGGACGGTCTGGAGCTGGGGGACTGGTTCCTTCCGTTCGCGTCGATCGCGACGTCGCTGGGGATGACCGCGCCGCCGTTGCTGCTGGGGCTGTACGTGGGGCAGCGGCGCCGGCTGATGGAGAGTCTGCGGGAGCGGGCGGACAGCCTGGAGCGTGAGTTGCAGTTGCTCGCGGAGCGGGCGGAGGAGCGCGCGGAGTGGGCGCGGGGTGAGGAGCGGACGCGGATCGCGCGGGAGATGCACGACGTGGTGGCGCACCGGGTGAGTCTGATGGTGGTGCATGCGGCGGCGTTGCAGGCGGTGGCGCGGAAGGACCCGGAGAAGGCGGTGAAGAACGCGGCCCTGGTGGGGGACATGGGGCGGCAGGCGCTGACGGAGCTGCGGGAGATGCTCGGGGTGCTGCGCAGTGGCGGGGACGGTGCGCGGGCCGAGCGGGCGTCGGTGCCGCTGGCCGCGGTGGGGGTGGCCGCCGCCGCGGCCGCGTCGCGGGCGGCGGAGGACGGGGAGCCGTCCTCGGAGGGGCCGTGCCTGTCGGAGCTGGACGAGCTGATCGGGCAGTCGGAGGCGGCCGGGATGGTCGTGAACCTGTCCGTGGAGGGGGCGGAGCGTTCGTATGCGGCGGAGGTGGAGTCGACGGCGTTCCGGGTGGTGCAGGAGGCGCTGACGAACGTGCACAAGCACGCGGCGGGCGCGAAGACGCATGTGCGGCTGGCGCACCGGGTGTCGGAGATCGCGATGCAGGTGGAGAACGAGCCGCCGCCGGAGGCCTCGGCGGCGTCGTCGGCGCGGTTGCCGTCGGGGGGCAACGGGCTGGTGGGGATGAAGGAGCGGGTGGCCGCGCTGGGGGGCGTGTTCGTGTCGGGGCCGACCGACGCCGGGGGTTTCCGGGTGTCGGCGGTGATTCCGGCGTCGTAGCCGGTCCGGTCGTCGGGCTCTCGCGTCAGCCGGTCGTGGTGAGGCGGGGCGGCTGGGTCCCGGCGACGAGGGTGGCGAGGGCGGTGTCGATGGTGGCGCCGAGGTACCAGTCGCCGGTGTGGTCCAGGGCGTAGACGCGGCCTTCGGCGTCGATGGCGACGAGGGCCTGGCTGTCGGTCTCGGTGCCGAGCGGGCAGGTCTGGGTGTCGAGGGCGCGGCCGAGGTCGCCGAGGGTGCGGGCCATGTGGAGGCCGTGCAGGGGGTCCAGGTGCAGGGTGGCGGGGGCGATCTGGCGGCCGGGTCCGGTGGGCGCGATGTGCAGGCCGCCGAATTCGGCCCAGGCCTCCACGGCGGCGGGGAAGACGGTGTGGCGGTGTCCCGCGGGTGAGCTGTGTTCGCGCAGGGTGTCGGCCCAGATCTCGGCCTGCTTGATGTCCCAGCGTCCCGGCTGCCAGCCGGCGTCGCGCAGTGCGGCGTCGACGGGGACGGGGAAGCGGGTGGTGGAGGTGCGGTCGGCTTGCATCGGCCCTTGGTTCGTTTCGGTCGGCTGGTTCGGCGCGATCTGCGCGATCTGCGCGATCTGTTCGCTCTGCTCGGTCAGTCCTTCTCCGTCGCGGGGTCGACGACGCGGACGCCGAAGTGTGCGCTGAGGGCGGTGCAGGCGCGGCACGGTGCGGCGAAGGCGCCGTGGAGGGGGTCGCCGTCCTCGCGGATGCGGCGGGTGGTGAGCTTGGCGTGCTTGAGTGCCTTGCGGGCTTCGCCGTTGGTCATGGGTTTTCGTGCGGCGCGTTTGCTGCGGGCGGCGTCCGCGGTGGCCAGGTGCCGTGAGATGAGGATCGTCTCGGCGCAGCGGCCGGTGTAACGGTCTCGTTGGCCGCTGGTGAGGGTGTCGAGGAAGTCCTGCACGAGGTGGTGCAGCGCGGGCGGCGTGTCGGCGCGCGTCGCGGTGCCGGTGAGGGTGGTGCCGCGTACGGAGAGGGCGGCGGCGACGGTCGGGAGTATGCCGTCGCGGCGGTGCCGGAGGGTGGGGGTCCGGAGGGTGTCGGTGCTGCTCCAGCCGATGCGTGGGTCGCCGCCGCGGGGGTCGTCGGACCGCCCGGTGTCGGGTCCCGCCTGTGTCGCACTCATGATCGTCTTCCCCTCCTGAGCATCCCCCCGAAGGTCACAGAGTGCCAAATCCCGGGGCTCCTGCGGAAGCTGGGGCGGGGTGACACGCCCGGGTATGGGCGGTGTGTCACGGGAGGGTGACGGCTGGTCACGGAAGTGGAGGTGCCGCGTGCCGGGTGCGGGGTCCGGCGCCGGTGACCCCTCTCGCCGTACCGCATAGGCTGTCGGCACCGCGCTCGCACGCGGTGAATCCAGACAGTGCAGGCAGATCAGACAGATCTGGCAGCAGACAGACGCCGCAGGGGGCAACCGCCATGACGACAGGTCGGCTCGGGCAAGCAGCCGCGCCGCCGAACGCGGCCTATGCCGGGCAGGTCGTGCATTTCCCGGATCCGGTGCGTGCGGCCCGTCACCCGAGAGGGGTACGGGTGGACGCGGGTGGTTACCCCGAGTTCTCGCCGTACGCCCGTGCGGTCGCGGAGATCGCGGACCCGCCGGAGGGGTTCGGGGTCGACGAGCTGCGGCTCACGGACTACGTGTCGGCGAACGCGGCCCTGTCGGCCTCGGGGCACGAGCTGTGGGACACGGTGCCCGCGGTGGCGACGCCGCACGGCTGGACGTGGCACCACGTGGCCGGTTCGCGGCGCATGGAGCTGGTTCCGGTCGAGGTGAAGGCGCTGCTGCGCCACCACGGCGGGATCTCGACGGCGGTGGTGGACCAGGGCAAGCGCGGCACGCGGCCGCTGCAGGAGACGCGTCCCGTGCACTTCGGTCTACCGAAGTCGGGTGTGGCCGTCACGGAGCAGCAGGTGCAGGGCGTCGAGGAGGACCTCGGGTACCGGCTGCCGGGCGCCTACCGTTCGTTCCTGAAGGCGGCGGGCGGTTGTGCGCCGGTGGGTACGGCGCTCGACGCGGAGCTGGGGCTGCTGGTGGACCAGCCGTTCTTCACGGTGCGTGAGGAGGCGGCGGTCAACGACCTGGTCTATGTGAACAAGTGTCTGCGGGACCATCTGACGAAGGACTACCTGGGCGTCGCCTTCGTCCAGGGCGGTCTGCTCGCGGTGAAGGTGAAGGGCGAGCGGATCGGTTCGGTGTGGTTCTGCGCCTACGACGACGTGCGGGACGTGGACCCGTCGTGGCCGCCGGCGGATCGGGTGGAGCGGCTGCTGCTGCCCTGCGGTGCGGACTTCGACGCGTTCCTGTCCCGGCTGGCGGGTTCCCCGCCGGAGCTGGAGACGGTGGCGAACCTGATGGTGGACGGCGGCTTCGCGCGTGCGGTGCCCGTGACGGCGGTGTCCTCGGCGACTTCGGCGGCTTCGGCGTCTTCGGTGGGGGAGTGAGCTGACGATGGTGACGTTCGCGCAGGCGCAGGAGCGCGCGGAGGAGTGGGTCAACGGCGAGCTGCCGGCGTACCAGCACCGCGAGGTGCGGGTGCGGGAGTTCGACCTCGGGTTCGTGGTGTGGGCCGAGGACCGTGCGGACGGTCCCCGTTCGGACGGGGGCGCGCAGCGGCTGGTGATCGCCCGGGACAGTGGCGAGGCGACGCTGTGGCCGTCGCTTCCGGTGGGCGAGGTGATCCGCCGGTACGAGGAGGAGTACGGCCGTCCCGAGGAGGCGCAGGCGCCGGCCGCGGCGCCCGCGGCGCGGGTGGACCTGAATCAGACGTCCTTCCTGCTGAGTCCGCCGGAGTGGTTGCAGGAGGCGGCGGACCGGATCGGCATTCCGGATCGCCGGCGGGGCGACGGCGGGGGCGGTGGCACCGGAGGCGGTGACACCGCGGGCGCGGGCGGTCCCGGCGGTGCGCTTCCGCAGACGCAGGCCGGGGTGCCCTCGGCTCCCGCGGCGTCGGGGCCGTCTCCCGCGGAGGGTTCGTCCGGGAGCGGTGCGGGGTGGCCGGCGGCGGGCTCCGGCTCGTCCGCCGGTGGCTCCGGCGCGGGTGCGGGCGCGTCCGGTGCGCCGGGTGCGCCGGGTGCGCCGTATGCCCCGGGTGCGCCGAGTGTTCCGGGTGCGCCAAGTGCGCCAAGTGTGCCGGATGCGTCGAGTGCGCCGGGTGCGCCGAGTGCGCCGGGTGCGCCCGCCGGGGCGACGCCCTGGGCCGGGACGGACACCAACGCGGACGCCGGTGAGGACCGTTCCGTACCGCTGCCGCAGACCGTGTTCGCGCCGCCGTTGAGCGGTGTCGACGACGACACGCCGCCGCCCTCGACGACGCCGGACGCCAAGACGGCGCTGATGTCGGGCGGCAGCCGGCTTCCGCCGACGGCGCTCTCGCCGGCGATCGGCGACCCGAACGCGCCCGGCGCGCCCGCCGGGGCGGGTACACCGCCGCCCGCGGCCCCGACTGCGCCCCCGGCCCAGCCGCCCGCCGGTCCCGGCGTGCCCGCCACGCCGCCCCGGCCGCTCGCGCCGGACGCCGGGGACATCGCCGACGCCGCGACCAGCAAGGCGACGCCTCCGCCGCGCCGTGGCGGTGGCTCGTCCACGCCGCCGCCGCCGAGCGCCCCGGGGGTGCCGGGCGCGCGCCCGGGGAGCACGCCGGCGCCGTCGGGGACGCCCGCGCCGGGTACCCCGGCGGGCGGCTACGTGCCGACGCAGCTGGTGTCGTCGCTCGGTCCCGAGGGCCCGGGCGGCCCGGGCACGCCGCCTCCGCCCAGTGCTCCGGGCACACCGCCCGCGCCGGGTGCGACGCCGCCGCCGAGCGCTCCGGGGACCCCGCCGCCGCCGAGCGCACCGAACGCGCCGGGAGGGACGCCGCCGGGCGGGATGCACCACGCCGCCACGATGCTGGCCGACCCGGGCCGGACGGGCGGCGGTGCCCCCCAGCCCCCCGGTCCCCCCGGACCGCCCAATCCCCCTGGCCCGCCCGGGCCTCCCGGTGCCCCCGCCGCTCCAGGGGCGCCGGGCGCTCCGGGTGCGCCGAGCGTGCCTTCCGGTCCCGGCATGCCGCCGCCTCCCCCGGCCGCTCCGGGTGCGCCCGGTGCGCAGGGTTCCGCGGGGGGCGCGGGCGGTGCCGTGCACCACGCGCAGACCGTGCTGGCCGCGCCCTCCCTGGGCGGTCCCGGCGGCATCGGCGCGCCCCCGCCCCCGCCCGGCGCCGTCCCCGCCCCACCCGGCGCCGTACCGCCGCCGCCCGGGCAGCCCGTGCCGGGGCAGCCGCCGGCGTACGGCTATCCGCCGCAGCCCACCGGTCAGCCGACCGTCGGGCCCGGCTACCAGGCCGTGCTGCGCTACCGCGCCCAGGACGGCTCCGAGCAGCAGCTGATCCGGCGTTCCGCGCCGGGTACGCCGCACCCGGAGTGGCAGATGTTCCACGAGCTGCGCTCCATGAACGTGCCGCCGGACCAGGTCCTCGAACTGCACACCGAGCTGGAGTCGTGCGAGCTGCCGGGCGCGTACTGCGCGCGGATGATCCGGGAGCAGTGGCCGCAGGCGCGGATCACCTCGATCGCGCCGTACGGCCTGGACCACGCGAGCCGGCAGCAGGGCATGCGGCAACTGCTGGCGCACCAGGGCGAGCTGCACCAGGTGGCCGACGGGCCGGCGCGTCCGGCGCCGGTGCGCGCTCCGCTGCCGCAGGTGCAGCCCGCGCCGCCGGTTCCGCCGGAGGCCGTCGGGCAGGAGCTGGCCGGCGCGTTCGGCCCGGGGGTCTTCCGGTTCGAGCAGGCCGCGGTGTCCCGGCAGGGGGTGCCGCCGGTCGT
The DNA here is from genome assembly GCF_042730645.1 of Streptomyces sp. NPDC059906. Lineage (NCBI taxonomy): Bacteria > Bacillati > Actinomycetota > Actinomycetes > Kitasatosporales > Streptomycetaceae > Streptomyces > Streptomyces sp. NPDC059906. The sequence continues at coordinate 7,933 of NZ_JBHWKU010000053.1, read as the reverse complement.
GGCGCACACGCTGGTGGCCGCGGGGCTGCCGATGGACATGGGGCCGTTCTTCTGGGCGCAGGCCCAGCCGGGGCGGCCGGTGCCGACGCTGGCGGAGCTGGCGGCCGAACGCGGTGTGCAGCCGGCCTCGGACGCGGGTTCGTACCTCGTCGTGGGCAGCGACTTCGGCCGGGCGATCTGTGTGCAGTACGGCACGGCGGCCATCGTGGCGGTCCCGGTGGAGGCCGGTCCGGGCGGTGCGCCCGTGCCGCCGCAGTTCGTGAACACGGGGCTGCCGGAGTTCGCGCGCTGCCTGGCGCTGCTGGGCCGGATGTGGCGGCTCAGGTTCGGTCTGAACCAGGAGCAGGCGGGTCGCTGGACGCTGGACTTCCAGGCGCAGCTGGCCGCGCTGGACCCGGCGGCGCTCGGCTCGCCGGAGAGCTGGTGGTCCGTGCTGCTGGAGCAGATGTGGGACGGGCTGCTGTGAGGCGTCCGCGCCGCTGACGTACCCGACGGGCGGGGCCCGGTCGACCTGTGAGTCGACCGGGCCCCGCCCTTTTGTGTGCGGTGTGTCGGATTATGTGGGCTTACGTCTGATCCATAAAGTCGGTCAGGTCCGTGTAGGTCCGTGTGATGCGGCAGGTTCACCACAAGCGGGACACACAGGGTGAACAGAGGGGTGATGGGCATGAGCGGTGCATCGGCGTCTCCCCACGGTTTCGCGACCGTACGCGGGCGTGAGCGCGGTTACCGTCCGGAGCAGGTCGAGGCGTGCGCCGCGGCCCTCTCCGAGGAGCGCGACGCGGCCTGGGAGCGGGCCGCCCGGCTCACCGTGCTGGCCAGGGAGATGGAAGAGGACCTGGGAGACCTGGAGGAGGTGGTCGCGCAGCTCACCTCGCAGGACTACGAGGTGCTGGGGGAGCGGGCGCGGGAGCTGTTCCGGCTCGGCGAGGAGGAGGCCGCGGCGGTGCGCGAGCGGGCGCGCGGTGCCGCGCAGGGGCTGGTGGAGGAGGCGCGGGCGTACGCGGACGGCGTGCGGGAGGCGGCCCGGGCGCACGCCGACGCCGTACGGGCCGAGGCCGACGAACGGGCCCGGCAACTGCTGCTCGCGGCGCGCGCGGAGGCGGACGAGGCGCGGATCGGAGCGCGGCGCGAGGTGAAGGAGGGGCGCGCGGAGGCGTTGTCCGCGCTGCGCGAGATGCGCAGGCGCACCGCCGGGACGGCCGCCGAGCAGAGCAGGGAACTGGCCGAGCGGTGGGCCGCCGCGGAGCGGACCGAGGAGGAGCGCGGGCGGGCCCTGGACGCCCACCACGCGGAGCTGGTGGCGCGCGCGGAGCAGGGAGTGCGCGAGGCGGAGCAGGAGCTGGCCGACGCCGGGGAGGCGGCCGGGCGGCGGCAGGAGGAGGCCCGGGACCGGGCGGCCGAGGTGGCCGCCGAGGCCCGGGCACGTCGTGAGCGCATCGCCCGCGACACGGAACGGGTGCTGCGCGAACACGGAGAGCGGTGGGACGAGTTGCAGGCCCACATGGCCTCCGTACGCAGCAGCCTCCATGCGCTGACGGGGCGCGCGGTGGAGGTGGAATGACGCCCACGCCGTGAGCCTGCTGAGTACGCCCACGCCGTGAGTCTGCTGACTACGGCGCGCCGTGTCCCCCTGCGTACGGCGTGCCGTGTCCCGCCGCCTGCCGTGCCGTCAGTCCCCCCTGCGTACCGCGCCCGCCAGGATCCAGCTCTCCACCGCCTCGTAGTGCCGGCGCTGCTCCTGCGCCTTGCGCCGGCCGGAGAGCATCGTGCCGAGCCAGCCGCAGGCGAAGCCCAGCGGGATGGAGACCAGGCCCGTCGTGGTGAACGGGAACCAGTTGAAGTCGGCCTCGGGAAAGGCGGCCACCGGCGAGCCGGAGACCAGGTTGGTGCCCGGCATCAGCAGCAGTACGGCCAGCGAGCCCCCGATCAGGGTGCAGAGCAGTCCGGCCCGTGTGTAGCGGCGCCAGAAGAGGCCGTAGACCAGGGCGGGCGCGATGGCCGAGGCGCCCAGGCAGAAGGACAGGGTCACCAGCGGCTGGAGGCTGCGGTGCTGGACGAGGGTGGCCAGGACGATCGCCGGGATGCCGACGGCCAGGGCGGAGACGCGGGCGAGGGTCATCTCGCGGCGCGGTGACATCTCCTGCACGCGGGCGGCGAAGACGTCGTGGGCCAGGGAGTTGGCGCAGGCGAGGATCATGCCGCCGACGGAGGCGAGGAGGGTGAGGAAGACGGCCGTGGTGACGGTGGTGAACAGGAACGTTTCCGCGGTGGAGACCTGCGCGCCGAAGGCCGCCTGCGAGCCCAGCAGGTAGGCGGTGTTGCCCTGCGGGTCGATCCCGGCGACGGCCGCCCGCCCCACCAGCGCCGTCGCGCCGAAGCCGATCACCGTGACGACCAGCACGAACAGCGCCACGCCGGACACCGCCCAGGACATCGAGCGGCGCACCTGGCGGGCGGAGGAGGCGGTGTACATGCGCATGGTGACGTGGGGGAGGCAGGCGCCGCCGAGGACGACGGTGAGCTGCGAGGAGATCATGTCCGCGTCCGGGTGCGGGCCGCCCGCGAACTGGAGGCCGGAGTTCAGGAACGCCGAACCCACGCCGCTGTTGTCCGCCGCCGCGTCGAACAGCGCGGCGGGGTCCCAGTCGAAGCGGTGCAGGATCAGCGCGGCGACCACCAGGCCGGAGCCGAGCAGCATCACGATCTTGAGGATCTGGATGAGGGCGGTGCCCTTCATCCCGCCGATCGCCGCGTAACTGATCATCAGCGCGCCCAGGCCGATGATGCAGCCGGTCTGCAGGGACGCGCCGGAGAAGCCGAGGACGAAGGCGAGCAGTTGGCCGGCGCCCGCGAGCTGCACCAGCATCAGCGGCAGCAGCGCGGCGAGGGTCACGGCGCAGGCCGTCATACGGACGGCGCGGCCCGGCATCCGGCGGGCGAGCGCGTCGCCCATGGTGAACCGGCCCGCGTTGCGCAGGGGTTCGGCCAGCAGGAACATCAGCAGCATCAAGGACAGCGCGGTGCTCAGCGCCAGGACGACGCCGTCGTGGCCGAAGAGGGCGACGACACCGCCCGTGCCGAGCACGGACGCCGCCGAGATGTAGTCGCCGGCGATCGCGAGGCCGTTGCGCATGGGCGACAGGGAGCCGTACCCGGTGTAGAACTCGTCGAGGTCGTCCCGGTCCGGGCCGGTCATCACGCACAGCAGCAGCGTGACGGTGGCGACGGCGGTGAAGCCGACCAGGGACATCGTCTGGGCGTTGCCGCTGAACTCCGTCACCGTCCCGCCCCCCGCCGCGCGTCCAGCTCGGCCTCCTTGCGGATCCGGTCCGCGAGCGGGTCGACGCGGCGCCGTGCGGTGTGCTCGTACAGCGCGATCGCCAGCCAGGTGACGGGGAGCTGGGCCAGGGCGAGCAGCAGTCCGGTGGGCAGTCCGCCGGCGGCGGTGCCGGTCATCAGCCCGGGCGCGTACGCGGACAGGAGCAGGAAGAGGGTGAAGTAGCCGAGCGCGGCGAGCGTGGCGGTGCGCCGCTGCCGGCGGTAGGCGCTGCGCAGGATCCGCAGGTCGCTGTGGCGGCCCAACGGGTCGCGGCGGGAGGCACGGTGGGCGTGGGACGTCGGCGCGTACGGCGGAGGGGGCGGGGACGAGGACGAGGACGGGGTTGGTGGTGGTGGGCGGTGCGGGTACGACGGGGACGGGTCGTAGGACATCCCGGTTCTCCTTGCGCGGCTAGGGTCCGAGCGGTGGACCGCAGGAGGTGGGGGGCGGGAGCCAGGCACGTTACTCGCGGGTTGGGAAGCACGCTGCGTTTTCGCCGAACTGGTCGGTCGGTATGTGCACGGGTGGACGCCCGGTGCGTCTCAGGGTGGAGGGCGACCCCTAGACGCACTCCACCGAAGGGTGGACTGCCCTTAGGGGTACCTCCGTACTACGGGTCGGGGAGGGTTCGTACCGACGGAGGACGAGACGGGGCCGGTGGCGTCCTTAATCTGGCTTTACGCCGCTGGGGGGCGGTGAACCGGACCCACGGGGGTGGGGTTTTCCTCAGTAAAAGACTGCGCTGAACACCAGCGCGGCCGGCCCCCGGTTCCGGACAGACTCTTCGAGACAGCAGCGAGGCACCTGCGCGGCGGTACGGCCGCCGCGCCGGGCACCGGCGGCTCACTCGATGACCGACATAGGAGACTTGACATGACATCGGCCGTAAGTATTCCCACGCACGGGAGCACTGGAGGGCGTACGGCCGTTGCCGCGCGAGCGCGGCAGGTCGTGAAGGCCTATGGATCGGGCGAGACCCGGGTGGTCGCCCTCGACCACGTGGACGTGGACATCGCGCGCGGCCAGTTCACCGCGATCATGGGCCCCTCGGGGTCCGGCAAGTCCACGCTGATGCACTGCCTGGCCGGCCTGGACACCGTCACCGGCGGGCAGATCTACCTCGACGAGACCGAGATCACCGGCCTGAAGGACAAGAAGCTCACGCAGCTGCGCCGGGACCGGATCGGCTTCATCTTCCAGGCGTTCAACCTGCTCCCGACGCTCAACGCGCTCGAGAACATCACGCTGCCCATGGACATCGCCGGCCGCAAGTACGACCGCGCGTGGCTGGACCGCGTCGTGGAGACCGTGGGGCTCGCCGGGCGGCTCAAGCACCGGCCCACCCAGCTCTCCGGCGGCCAGCAGCAGCGGGTCGCGGTGGCCCGGGCCCTGGCCGCCCAGCCCGAGATCATCTTCGGTGACGAGCCGACCGGAAACCTGGACTCGCGCGCCGGTGCCGAAGTGCTCGGCTTCCTGCGCCGGTCGGTCACCGAGCTGGGCCAGACCATCGTGATGGTCACCCACGACCCGGTGGCCGCCAGCTACGCGGACCGGGTGCTGTACCTCGCCGACGGCCGGATCGTGGACGAGATGTACCAGCCCACCGCCGAAGCCGTCCTCGACCGCATGAAGGACTTCGACGCCCGGGGGCGCACGTCATGACCGTCGTGAAGACCTCGATGCGCAACTTCTTCGCGCACAAGGGCCGCATGGCGCTCTCGGCGGTGGCGGTGCTGCTGTCGGTGGCGTTCGTCTGCGGCACCCTGGTGTTCACCGACACGATGAACACCACCTTCGACAAGCTCTTCGCGGTCACCTCCTCGGACGTGTCGGTGGCCCCGAAGGACGTCAAGGCCGAGGACACCCCGCAGAACGGGGTGCCCGAGTCGCTGCCCGCGTCGACGCTGGAGAAGATCCGCTCGGTCGACGGCGTGGAGTCCGTCGAGGGCGCGGTCGTCTCGATGAACGTGACCGTCGTCAACTCCGACAACGACAACGTCGGGGCCACCAGCGGCGCCCCCACCATCGCGGGGAACTGGACCAAGAACGACCTGCGGTCCATGGAGATCACCTCGGGCCACGCCCCGCGCGGCCCGACCGAGACGATGGTCGACTCCGACACCGCCGACAAGCACGACCTGAAGATCGGCGACGAACTGCGCACCATCGCGCAGACCGGCGACTTCAAGGCGAAGATCGTCGGCATCGCCTCCTTCACCGTGACCAACCCCGGTGCCGCGGTCGTCTACTTCGACACCGCCACCGCCCAGCGTGAACTGCTCGGCGGCGCGGACCGGTTCAGCCAGTTCAACGTCACCGCCGCCGCCGGTGTCACCGACGCGCAGCTCAAGCGGAACGTGTCCGGGGCCCTGGACGACGGCACGTTCAAGATCCAGACGGCCAAGGAGGCGTCCGACGAAGGCCGCGCGGACGTCGGCGAGTTCATGGACGTCATCAAGTACGCCATGCTCGGCTTCGCCGGGATCGCGTTCCTGGTCGGCATCTTCCTGATCATCAACACCTTCTCCATGCTGGTCGCCCAGCGCACCCGCGAGATCGGCCTGATGCGGGCCATCGGCTCCTCCCGCCGACAGGTCAACCGCTCGGTGCTGGTCGAGGCGCTCCTCCTCGGCGTGGTCGGCTCGGTCCTCGGTGTCGCGGCCGGTGTCGGCATCGCCATCGGCCTGATGAAGCTGATGTCGGCGGCGGGCATGAACCTGTCCACCGACGACCTCACTATCAAGACGGCGACCCCCGTGACCGGCCTGATCCTCGGCGTCGTCGTCACCGTCCTGGCCGCCTACCTGCCGGCCCGCCGGGCCGGGAAGATCTCCCCGATGGCCGCCCTGCGCGACGCCGGTACCCCGGCCGACGCCAAGGCGGGCTGGATACGCGGCCTGATCGGCCTGGTGCTCACCGGCTCCGGCGTCGCCGCCCTGCTCACGGCCGCCTCCGCCGACAAGGCGAGCGACGGCTCGATGATGCTCGGCGCGGGCATCGTGCTCTCCCTCATCGGCTTCGTCGTCATCGGCCCGCTGCTGGCCGGGTTCGTGGTGCGGGTGATCAGCGCGGTGCTGCTGCGGGCCTTCGGTCCCGTGGGCCGCCTGGCCGAGCGCAACGCCCTGCGCAACCCGCGCCGTACCGGTGCCACCGGCGCCGCCCTGATGATCGGCCTCGCACTGGTCGCCTGCCTCTCCGTCGTCGGTTCCTCCATGGTCGCCTCGGCCACCAGCGAGCTGGACAAGACGGTCGGCGCGGACTTCATCGTCCAGGGCAACCAGCGGATCGTGCCGCAGGCCGAGAAGGCCATGACCGACACCCCCGGCCTGGAGCACGTCACCCGCTACAAGGTGCTCGACGCCACGCTGACCTCGCCCGACGGCAAGACGGACGACGACGGCGTCACGGCCGCCGACCCCACCTACGCCGAGGACGTGCGCCGCGCGACGACCGAGGGCAAGCTCTCCGCCGCCTACGGCACCGACGCCATGTCGGTCGGCTCGGACTACGCCGAGAAGCACGGCGTGCACGTCGGCGACACCGTCTCCGTCGCATTCAAGGGCGGCGAGACCGCGAAGCTCAAGGTCGCCGCGATCACCAGCGACGACGTGGCCATCGACCAGGGCGCCCGGTACATCAGCATCGAGACGATGGAGAAGTACCTGCCGGCCGAGAACGTCCCGCCGAACATGATCATGTTCGCCAAGGCGAAGGACGGCCAGGCCGACCAGGCGTACGCCGCGCTGAAGAAGTCGCTGGACGCCTACCCGCAGTACCAGGTGGCCGACCAGACCGACTACAAGCAGGAGCTGAAGGACCAGATCGGCCAGCTGCTGAACATGGTCTACGGCCTGCTCGCCCTGGCGATCATCGTCGCCGTCCTCGGTGTGGTGAACACCCTGGCCCTGTCGGTGGTCGAGCGGACCCGGGAGATCGGCCTGATGCGGGCCATCGGCCTCTCCCGCCGCCAGCTGCGCCGCATGATCCGCATGGAGTCCGTCGTCATCGCCCTCTTCGGTGCCCTGCTCGGCCTCGGCCTGGGCATGGGCTGGGGCGCCACGGCCCAGAAGCTGCTCGCCCTGGAGGGGCTGAACGTCCTGGACATCCCCTGGCCGACGATCATCGGGGTCTTCATCGGCTCGGCCTTCGTGGGCCTGTTCGCCGCCCTGGTCCCGGCCTTCCGGGCGGGCCGGATGAACGTCCTGAACGCCATCGCGACGGAGTAGCCCCAGACCCGACAGCCACCGCACACGGGGGTTGCGGAGGAGGGCCCGGCGCCGACGTCCCAGAGGGACGAAAGCGCCGGGCCTTTTACGCGGCGGGACCGAACTGCCGCTTTCCCCTGCTCCCCCGAGCTACTTCCCCCCGAGTCTCTGCCTCCGAGTCTCTGCTTCCTGCGCGAGCCCTCCGTTCCCATCCCCGGAGCCCCCCCAAGTCTCTGCCCCCCGAGCCTCCGCCTCCTGCGCGAGCCCTCCGCTCCCACCTCCGCCCTCCCCGAGCCTCCGCCCTCCCCGAGCCTCCGCCCTCCCCGAGCCTCCGCCCTCCCCGAGCCTCCGCCCTCCCCGAGCCTCCGCCCTCCCCGAGCCTCCGCCCTCCCCGAGCCTCCGCCCT
>NZ_JBHWKU010000052.1:0-40650 GCF_042730645.1 Streptomyces sp. NPDC059906 | reverse complement strand
TTGGCGCGTCAACGCCCCGCACCCCCGTAGCCAACCGATTCCGCGCCGTTCCGAGGACGGACACCCCCCGGCGCGCCCCCGACCCACCCACCGCACAAACGGCGCAACGCGCACCCCCACCCAACCCCACAGGCCGCCGCAGGCATCCACCCCGCCGCCGCCGCGGACGATCAGGCCCGCACGGCCCGCGCCACCCGCGTGCACAGCGCCGCGCGGCCCCGGTTGTCCGGGGCGCGGCGGCGCGGATGGACCGTGTTGGCGAGGAGGATCGCGAAGGTGTCCGTCGCCCGGTCGAGGACCAGCATCGTGCCGGTGAATCCGGTGTGCCCCGCCGCCCCCCGCCCCGCCAGCTCGCCCATGAACCACGGCTGGTCCAGGGCGAACCCGAGCCCCGGTTCGGCCAGGAGCAGTTCCACGAAGTCCGGCCCGAGGATGCGCGCGGGCCCGTGGGAACCGCCCGCCAGCAGGGTCCGGCAGAAGACCGCCAGGTCCCGCCCCGTGGAGAACAGCCCCGCGTGACCGGCCACCCCGCCCAGCGCCCAGGCGTTCTCGTCGTGGACGACCCCGCGCAGCATCCCCCGGTCCGCCTTGGCCCACGGCCGCCGCTGGTCCTCCGTGGCCGCGGCGCCCGGACACGGCCCGAAGCCCGTCGCCGTCATGCCCAGCGGCCGGGTGATCCCGTCCCGGACGAGGACGTCGAGCCCCCGCCCGGTGATGCGCTCCAGCACCTGTTGCAGGAGCAGCATGTTCAGGTCCGAGTAGCAGTACGTGCCCGGCACCCCCACCGGCGGCTCCGCCCGCAGCCGCCGCAGCCGTGCCTCCTTGTCGGCGAAGGCGGCGCAGTCGTACAGCGGGAGTTCGGGCCGCAGCCCGGAGGTGTGGGTGAGCAACTGCCGTACGGTGACGCGGTGCTCGGCCGCCGCCCGGAAGTCCGGCAGGTAGGCGCCGACCTCCGCGTCGATGCCGAGCGTGCCCCGCTCGATCTGCTGCACGGCGGCCACCGCGGTGAACAGCTTCGTCAGCGAGGCGAGGTCGAAGGGCGTGTCCACGCTCATCGGCACCCGCGAGCCCTCCGGCAGCTCCACACCCGCGTCGGCGTCCGGGTCGTAGGAGGAGTAGCGCACGGCCCACCCCGCCGCGGCCTCGGCGGCGAGCACGGGCCCGCGTCCGACGGCCACGACGGCGCCCGCCGCCCAGGGGCGTTCGCCGGCGGTGAGGTCGTGGACGTGGGCGACGGCACGACGAAGCTGCCCGGGGTCGAGCCCGGCCCGCTCCGGGGTGTCGCTGCGCAGTCTCGGAGCGCTCAGTTGCCCTCTCCCTTGCCTGTTCTCTCCCCGCGGCACATGGTCACGAGGAAGCCGAGCGCCACCACCGCGGCCGCCAGCTGGACCACGGCCATCGGTACGGCGGTGTCCTCCCCCGCGATCCCGACCAGCGGCGAGGCGACCGCGCCGATGAGGAAGGAGGACGTGCCGAGCAGCGCGGAGGCGGAACCGGCGGACTTCTTCACCCGCATCAGCGCGAGCGCCTGGGTGTTGGGCAGGCTGAGACCCATCGCCGACATCAGCACGAACAGCGCGGCGGCGACCGGCCCGAGCCCGACCTCGCCGAAGACGCCCAGGGACATCAGCAGCAGCACCGCCGCCGCGGCGATCACGACGACGAGGCCGAGGCCGAGCACCCGGTCCAGCCTGACCCGCCCGACGAGGACCTTGCCGTTGATCTGCCCGACCACCACGAGCCCGATCGAGTTGAGGCCGAACAGCAGGCTGAACGTCTGCGCGGAGGCCCCGTAGATCTCCTGCATGACGAACGGCGACGCCGCGACGTAGGCGAAGAGCGAGGCGAAGGCGAAGCCGCCCGCGAGCATGTACCCGGTGAAGGCCCGGTCGGCGAGCAGGCCGCGCATCGCGCGCAGGGTGTCGCCGACACCGCCCGCGTGCCGCTCCTCGACGGGCAGCGTCTCCGGCAGCCGGGCCCACACGACGACGCCCAGCACCACCCCGACCACCACGAGGACGACGAACACGCCCCGCCAGTCCGTCACCCGCAGGATCTGCCCGCCGATGAGCGGCGCGACGACGGGCGCGACGCCGGAGATCAGCATGAGGGTGGAGAAGAAGCGGGCCATGGCCACGCCGTCGTACAGGTCGCGCACGACGGCCCGGGCGATGACGATCCCGGCGGCGCCCGCGAGTCCCTGGACCAGCCGGAAGGCGACGAGGAGTTCCACGTTCGGCGCGACGGCGCACAGCGCGGTGGCGACGACGTAGACGGCGAGCCCGGCCAGCAGCGGACGCCGGCGCCCCCACTTGTCGCTCATCGGGCCGACGACGATCTGCCCGAGGGCCATGCCGGCCAGGCAGGCGGTGAGCGTGAGCTGGACGGTCGCGGCGGGTGCGCCCAGGGACCGGGTGACCTCCGGGAGGGCGGGGAGGTACATGTCCATCGCCAGCGGCGGCGTGGCGGTGAGGCTCCCGAGGATGAGCGTGACGAGAAGACTGATACGCCGCCCGGCGGGCGGCGTTTGCCATATGTGCGACGACTGAGACGTTTGCGGCGTTTGCGTGGACGGCCCGCGCTCGGGCATGTGATGTGCCCCTCCCTCTTCTGCAGATCCGCCACCTATGCTCTCAGCTCGTACGGCCTTGAACGAAACGAACCTGAGCGAGGGTGGGGCAGGGTGTCAGCGGTGACCGGACAGAAGGTGCGCTGGGGGATTCTCGCGACCGGCGGGATGGCGGCGAGGTTCACGGCGGATCTGGTCGATCTGCCGGACGCGGAGGTCGTGGCGGTGGCCTCGCGGACCGAGGCGTCGGCGAAGGCGTTCGCCGAGCGGTTCGGGATACCGCGGGCGTACGGCGACTGGGAGACGCTGGCGCGGGACGAGGACGTCGACGTGGTGTACGTCGCGACCCCGCACTCGGCGCACCGGACCGCGGCCGGCCTCTGCCTGGCGGCGGGCCGGAACGTCCTCTGCGAAAAGCCGTTCACCCTGAACGCGCGCGAGGCCGGGGAACTGGTCGCGCTCGCCCGCGAACGGGGCGTCTTCCTCATGGAGGCGATGTGGATGTACTGCAACCCGCTGGTGCGGCGCCTGAAGGAGCTGGTCGCCGACGGCGCGATCGGCGAGGTCCGCAGCCTCCAGGCGGACTTCGGCCTCGCGGGCCCCTTCCCGGCCGCGCACCGGCTGCGCGACCCCGCGCAGGGCGGCGGCGCGCTGCTGGACCTGGGCGTGTACCCGGTGTCGTTCGCGCAGCTCCTGCTCGGTGAGCCGTCGGACGTCGCCGCGCGGGCGGTGCTCTCGGAGGAGGGCGTCGACCTCCAGACGGGCGCGCTGCTCTCCTACGAGAACGGCGCGCTCGCCTCGATCCACTGCTCGATCACCGGCGGTACGCCCAACTCCGCCTCGATCACCGGCTCCGAGGGCCGCGTCGACGTCCCGGACGGCTTCTTCTTCCCGGACCGCTTCGTGCTGCACCGGACCGGCCGGGACCCGCAGGAGTTCCGCGCCGACCCGGCCGACGGGCCCCGCGAGAGCCTGCGGCACGAGGCCCGGGAGGTGATGCGGGCCCTGCGCGCCGGGGAGACCGAGTCACCTCTGGTCCCCCTGGACGGCACGCTGGCCGTGATGCGGACACTCGACGCGATCCGGGACCGCGTAGGCGTCCGCTACCCGGGAGAAGCGGCGGACCCGGTGGTCACACCGGTGTGAGCCCCGGCTCCCCCGCCTGCGTCACGAAGGACCCCGCGGTCGTGAGCGGCGCGCCCTCGGTGCCGACGTGGGACACCGTCTTGAAGTCGGCGCGCGCCGACTCGCGGCCCAGGGACACCGTGGCGTAGCCGCGCCGCCCGTTGAAGAACTTCAGGTGCGGATTGGCGGCCATCAGGGTGTCCCAGTTGGACGGCTTCTCCGTGCCGTCGCCGCCGCTGGTGACGGACGTGGTGACGATCTCCGTGCCCAGGGTCCGGGAGTCCGGGTCGTCGAAGTCGCGCTTGATGTCGAAGCCGTAGGAGACGTGCACGTCGCCGGTGAGGACCATGAGGTTCTCGATCCCGGCGGCCTGCGCGCCGGCCAGCACCCGCTCGCGGGAGGCCGGGTAGCCGTCCCAGGAGTCCATGGAGACCTTGGACGGCGTGGTGGTCATGTTGTACCGCTGGGAGAAGGTGACCTGCTGGGGCACCACGTTCCACAGGGCGTTGGACCGGTGCCAGCCGTTGATCAGCCAGCGCTCCTGGGCGTCGCCGGTGAGGGTACGCCCCGGGTCCTCGGACTCGGGCCCGGGGAACTGCCAGCCGTCGCCGTACGCCTGGTTGGAGCGGTACTGCCGGGTGTCGAGGACGTCGAACTGGGCGAGCCGTCCCCAGTGCAGCCGGCGGTAGAGCCTCAGGTCCGGGCCGTCGGGCAGCTGCGGGCGGCGCAGCGGCATGTTCTCCCAGTAGGCCCGGTAGGCGGCGGCCCGGCGGATGAGGAACTCCTCGGGCGGGACGCTGTTCTCCGGTGTCTCGTCGGCGTAGTTGTTCTCGGTCTCGTGGTCGTCCCAGGTGACGACGAAGGGGTGCGCGGCGTGCGCGGCGCGCAGGTCGGGGTCGGACTTGTAGAGGGCGTACCGCAGGCGGTAGTCCTCCAGGGTCACCGTCTCGTGGTTGAAGTGGGCGGGCAGGGTGCCCGCGGGGTAGGCGCGGGAGCCGCCGGTGGCGTTCACGGCGTACTCGTAGAGGTAGTCGCCGAGGTGGAAGACGACGTCCACGTCCTCCTGGGCCAGGTGCTTGTAGGCGGTGTAGTACCCCTGGTCGTACTTCTGGCAGGAGACGAGACCGAAGGTGAGGCCGGACACCCGGCTGTGCCGCGCGGGCGCGGTGCGGGTGCGGCCCACCGGGCTGACGTACCGGCCGGCGCGGAAGCGGTAGTGGTAGACGTGGCCGGGCGCGAGGTGGTCGACCTCGACGTGCACGGTGTGGTGGAACTCGGGGTGGGCGGTGGTCCGGCCCCTTCTGACGACGCGGCGGAACCGTTCGTCCAGGGCCAGCTCCCAGCTCACCTCGACGCGTTTGGCGGGCAGCCCGCTGTCGGCCTGGTACGGGGCCGGGGCGAGACGCGTCCACAGCAGCACCGAGCCGGGCTGCGGGTCGCCCGAGGCGACGCCGAGGGTGAAGGGGTCGGCGGTCAGCTGCGCGGCGTCCAGCTCGGCGGCGCTCGCGGTGCCGGCGGCCGGCAGGTTGACGGCGAAGGCGAGCGCGGCGGCGGCGCCGGTGACGGTCAGGAAGCGGCGGCGGCCCAGGCTGCGGGCGGCGGCGCGGAGTTCGGGCGCGTGCGAGGACTGCGACTGGGCCGGGACCCGGGTCGGGGCCGGGGTCGGGGCCGGGGTCGAGGCCGGGGTCGAGGCCGGGGCCTGGTGGTTCGCGGGTGTCATCCGTTCCTCCCCTTGCGGTGGTTGCAAGGGGCATTCGAAGCGCCGGGAGCGACCCCGGTTTGGCACGGACATGGCGATCGCGTGTCGGACGGATGAGTTCCGCATGTTCCGCGGCCCGTACGCTGCCGAGTCATGAACACCGTGAGAACCACCGACGAGGAAAGCGCCGGAGTGCGGAAGGCCGCCGTCGTCACGGGCGCCGGGTCCGGCATCGGCCGGGCGGTCGCCGTCGAACTGCTCACCGCCGGCTGGTCGGTCGCCCTGGCCGGCCGTCGCCCCGAGCCCCTGGCCGAGACGGCCGCGGCGGCACCGGCGGGCGGCGGCACGGCGCTCACCGTCCGCGCCGACGTGTCGCGCCCGCAGGACGTGGCGGCTCTGTTCGGCGCCGTGCGCGACCGGTTCGGGCGACTGGACCTGCTGTTCAACAACGCGGGGACGTTCGGTCCCGGCGGCGTGCCGGTCGAGGACCTTCCCTACGAGGCCTGGCGGCACGTGGTGGACACCAACCTCAACGGGGCGTTCCTGTGCGCGCAGGCGGCGTACCGGCAGATGAAGGAACAGGACCCGCGGGGCGGCCGGATCATCAACAACGGCTCGATCTCGGCACACACGCCGCGTCCGCACTCGGTGGCGTACACGGCGACCAAGCACGCGCTGACGGGCCTGACCAAGTCACTGTCGCTGGACGGCCGTCCCTACGGCATCGCGGTGGGCCAGATCGACATCGGCAACGCGGCGACCGACATGACGGCCGGGATGCAGACCGGCGCGCTCCAGGCCAACGGGGAGACGGCACCCGAGCCCGTGATGGACGTCGCCGACGTGGCGCGCACGGTGCGGCACATGGCCGAGCTGCCCCTGGAGGCCAACGTGCAGTTCGCGACGGTCATGGCGACGGCGATGCCGTACGTGGGGCGCGGCTGAATCTCTTCACACGATCGGAATTTCGGAGTCCGCGCTATTGCGGCCGGTGAAGGACGTATGCTCAAATCTCCTTCACCAGAACTTCACACTTGAAGCGTTGGACTTCCACACGTCCACCACGCTCCATGGGCCACACCGAGGGGGGGAGACGGCAGCCGTTCCACCGCACCGGCCACACCGGTGGGCGGAACGGCTGCCGTACCGTTTCCCGGCTATGCCTGCCCGGTCTCGAAGCGGGCGATCCGGCCGTCCTCGTCGACGGTGAAGTCCCAGCGGGTGCGCATCTCGCCCCAGGTGTCGTTGCGGTAGCGGGCGATGAGGGCGCGCCCGCCGTTCGACTCGTTGTCGACCTCCAGGTGGCCGTTGGAGGAGAAGATCTCCTGGTCGATCCACTGGTCGAGGTTCCGGTCGTCCCCGTCGTCGGCCATGGTGGCGTCCGGCGCGAGCAGCGCGCGGAAGGCCTCGCGGTCGTGGGCGTTGACGGCGGCGACGAAGGCGCGGACGGCCGGGTCGCTGAGTCGCGTGGTCTGAATCGTCATGGCGGCAGCGTCACACCGGCTCCGCGCCCCCGCCACCGGGCGTACCGCCCGCCGTCGCCCGCCACCACCCGAACGGCGCCCGGCGACGGGCCCGGACGCCGCGGACGGGCGACGGTGGGCAGATGAGCCGCCACCGTCCGCGAGGGAGTCGACGTGAAGTGCTGTGACCGGCGGGATCTCGGACTGCTGCTGCTCCGCCTGGGAACCGGCGGGGTCCTGGCCGCGCACGGCACGCAGAAGCTGCTCGGCTGGTTCGGCGGCGGCGGCCTCGGGGAGACCGGTCGGGCCATGGAGGCCATGGGCTACGCGCCGGGCCGGGCCAGCGCCGCCGCGGCGGGTCTCGCGGAGGCGGGCGGCGGGACGCTGCTGGCGCTGGGACTGGCCACTCCGGCGGCGGGTGCGGCCGCGGCCGGCGCGATGGCGGGCGCCGCGGCGGTGCACGCCCCGGCCGGCTTCTTCGCCCAGGCGGGCGGCTACGAGTACGCCGTCTCCCTCGGCCTGACGGCGGCGGGGCTCGCGGTCTCGGGCCCCGGCCGGCTCTCCCTCGACCACGCCCTCGGTCACGCGGTCAACCGGAACTGGATGGTCCCGGCCGCCTTCGCGGTGACGGCGGCGGCCACGACGGTGGTCGTGGGGGCGCGGAACAGGCGGCTGCGCAGGGCGGCCGAGGGGCGCCAGGAGACGCTGTTCGACTGACGCCCGCCGGGACGTGGCACGCTGCTCCACATGAGCGACGACCCGGACCGCGCGCCGACCGACCCCTGGAGCACGGTCGAGGACCTGTGGAGGTGGCTGGATGCGGACCAGCCCGTCGGCGGCAGGGAGGGCCTGCTGCTGCGCATGCTGAAGCTGTCGGAGGAGGTCGGCGAGGTCGCCGAGGCGGTGATCGGCGCGACCGGCCAGAACCCGAGGAAGGGTGTCACGCACACCTGGGACGACGTGGAGGCGGAGCTGTGCGACGTCGTGATCACGGCGATGGTGGCCCTGCGGACGCTGACGCCCGAGGCGCGCGAGGTGTTCGGGCGGCATCTGGCGCGGGTGGCGGGGCGGTCGCTGGGTGAGTGAGTGACCGGAGAGGTCCGTACCCGTGGAATGTGGTCCCGGGTACGGACCGGGGGGGCCGGATCGGTCAGCCCGCGCTGCAGGACACGGCGGGCCAGGTCCAGTTGCCGTTGGCCTGGATGGTGGCGCCCCAGTTGTCGCCGCTGCCGTTCGACCTGGCGGTCAGCGTCTGCGCACCGGGATAGCTCGCGTTGACGTTCCAGGTCGACATGACCTTCGCCGGGGACGGCACGTTCATCGTCACCGTCCAGTCACTGGCACCGCTCACGGAGACGTCGAGGTTGTACCGGTCCCCCCACCGCTGCCCGGCGGACAGAGTGGCCGTACAGGCGCCGCCACCACCGCCCCCGCCGTCTCCTCCCCCGCCGCCGCTGCCGTCGGGGGCGACCGCACGGCCGGTCTGCGGCGAGATCATGCCGGAGCACAGTCCCTTCCCCGCCAGGGTCTGCGCGATGCGCGGGATGGCCGCGAGCGTGTTGGCGGGCCAGTCGTGCATGAGGATGACCTGGCCGTTGCCGAGCCGTGAGACGGCCTGCACGATCGCGTCGGTACTGGCGTTGTTCCAGTCCTGGGAGTCGACGTCCCAGATCACCTCGGTCAGCCCGTACTTGGCCTCGACCGACCGGAGCGTCGCGTTGGTCTCGCCGTACGGCGGCCGGAACAGCTTGGGCGTACCGCCGCCGGCATTGACGATGGCCTGCTGGGTCCGGGAGATCTCCGAATCCATCTGGGCCTGGCTGAGCTGGGTCATGTGCGGGTGGGTGTAACTGTGGTTGGCGACCCACATGCCGGCGTCGACCTGGGCCCGGACCAGGGACGGGTTCTGGGCGGCGTACTGGCCCTGGTTGAACATGGTGGCCCGCAGCCCGTTCTGCCTGAGCGCGTTGAGCAGGGACTGGGTGGTGCCGGAGGGTCCGTCGTCGAAGGTGAGCCCGACGTAGCCGTTGCAGGCCGCGGCCTGGGACGGAGCGGCGCCGGCCGCCACCGTGCCCGCGGCGGCGAGCGCGGTGACGGCGACGCCGGTGACCAGGCTGTGCAGGGGACGCGACGAGGGACGTGGTCTGGTGCGCATGCGTGGTTCCTCCTCTCCGCTGTGGTGGGTCAGCCCGCGCTGCAGGACACGCTGGGCCAGGTCCAGTTGCCGTTGGCCTGGATGGTGGCGCCCCAGTTGTCGCCGCTGCCGTTCGACCTGGCGGTCAGCGTCTGCGCACCGGGATAGCTCGCGTTGACGTTCCAGGTCGACATGACCTTCGCCGGGGACGGCACGTTCATCGTCACCGTCCAGTCACTGGCCCCACTGACGGAGACATTGAGGTTGTACCGGTCCCCCCACTTCTGCCCGGCGGACAGCGTGGCGGAGCACCCGCCACCGCCACCACCACCGTCGTCGCCACCACCGTCGTCGCCGCCACCCATGCCACCGACGTTGATGCTGGAGCTGCCGCTGCTCTGGTAGCCCTCGGTGGCCATGATCATGTAGTAGCTGAAGTTACCGAGCGGCATCCCGGCCCGCGCCCACGCGTCGAAGTGGTTGCCGGTGGTGATGGTGCCGCCGGTCCGCTTCGACTGCCTGACGCTCCAGTACTGGTCGAAGGTGCGGGTGCCCTCGACGGAGGGCTTGTTGACGCGGGTCGTCTTGTAGATGTCGTAGGTGCCGCCGTCGCTGGTGACGGTGCCCTTGTACTCGCCGGTGGGCCGGTAGGTGCCCCAGTTGTCGACGATGTAGTACTCGACGAGCGGGTTCGAGGTCCACCCGTAGAGCGCCAGGTACGCGTTGCCGGACGGGTTGAAGGTGCCCGAGTACTGCACGGTCCTGCGCCCGCCGTTGCTCCAGCCCTTGCCGGCGACGAAGTTGCCGGTGTTGCGCCACGAGGTGCTGTACTGACCGCCGGAGCCCATGTTCATGGAGACGGTGCCCTGGCTGTCGGTCCAGAACGAGTAGTAGTAGCCGTTGTCGGTGCCCTCCTGGTTGGTCGTGACGACCGTGTCGGCCTGGGCGGTGCCCGGCAGCATCAGCGCGGCGAGCGCCGCCAGCGCGACGGCCCACGCGCTCCTGACGAGCAAGGTGACGGGACCGCGTCTGCGGCGCCTCGGCTGGACGAGCAGGTTCATGGGGGGTGTTCCTCTCCTGCGGGTTCGGACAACGGCGACAGTGTTGACCTGCACCCATCAAGCGTCAACGGTTTCGGTAGAAGTTTCGAAACCTTCGACGTCACAGAGGATGCTTTCCTGGAGAGGAAGTTGCAGCTCATGCAACCCTCACCCCACGACGACACACGGCATCCAGAATCCTCTCCCCGCGCGTGCCAGAAAGGATGGATCACTCTTCCGAAAATTTCGAAACCACGGTCTCTGGACAGCCGCAGCGCGGACTCACATCCTCGGTAGCGGCAGAGCACCGTTTCCCACAACGGAGGTTGGCGCTCGTGAAGTTCAGCTACGCGATGCTCCCCGACTACCCCCTGGCCGAGTCCCTGGAGTCGATCCGGCTCGCCGACGAACTCGGCTTCCACGCCTGTTACGCCGCCGACGAGACCTGGCACAAGGACCTCTGGCTCCTCTTCGCCGCGGCCGCCGACCGTACCGACCGCATCCGCCTCGGGCCCAGCGTCTCCCCGGTGACGCTGCGCGAGCCGACCCTGATCGCCCAGGCACTCGCCACGCTCGACGAACTCTCGGGCGGCCGGGCCGAAGGCGTCCTGTCCAGCGGCAACTTCGGCCTGCTGGCCCAGTACCGCATCGACTGGGCCCGCACCAGGCCGCTGTCCCGGGTCAAGGAAGCCCTGCACGTGATGCGCACGTTCCTCGACGAGGGCGCCATCACGCACGACGGCGAGTTCTTCTCGTACGACGGCCTGTTCACCTTCGCCCGGCCCGTCCAGGAGCGGCTGCCGCTGAAGCTCGGCGCGATGCGGGGGCCGAAGTCCTTCGAGGCGGCCGGGGAGTTGTCGGACGGCTGCCACCACGCCCTGAGCTACACCCGCGAGGCCTACGACTACGCGGTGCGGCACATCAGGGCGGGCGCGGAGCGAGCCGGCAAGGACTGGCGTTCGCTGGACATCGGGGCCTGGGTGGTCTTCGCCACCGGACCCGACTCGGCGGCCGCCAAGGAGGCGGCGCGCAGCATGGTCGGCATCTACGCCTCCTCCATGCCCCAGGAGCAGCTTCGCCGCAACGGCGTCGATCCGGCGGAACTGAAGCCGGTCGTCGACGCGATCGGCGCGGGCGACCTGGCCCGCGGCATCGAACTGACCACCCCGGAGATCGCCGAGCGCCTCTCGGTCGCGGGCACGCCCGAGGAGTGCCGGGAGAAGATCGAACGGGACATCGCGCCCAGCGGCGTCAACCACATGATCTGCGCGATCACCGACCGTGCCCTGGTCCGCGCGTTCACGGGCCGGGACCTCGCCGGGGCGGCCGACGTGAACACCCAGTTGCGGCTGATCGCGGAGCGGGTGATGCCGGGGATCGGCTGAGGGGACAGTCCGGATTCGAGGACCGTTCTCAGCCACCGTGACGAGGGGTGCCCCTGCGCCGCCGAGGAAGGGCCACAAACACACCGGCGCCTTCGTCACGGTGGCTGAGAACGGTCCCATACCAGAGACGCGGTCTTGTGGCCGTCATCACACGGCGCCGACAGTGAGACACGGCGGGGCGCGGCCTGACGACCGTGAGGGGGCGATCTCGTGGGGGCAGGGGTGGGAGCCGGAGCCGGGGGAATCGACGAACTGCTACGGGACCGTTTGCTCATCATGGTCAATGACCGATCGGCGACCCAGGTGCTCCCGTACGTTCCGGCCCGTAGGGGCGGACTGGTGCTGACAGGGGCTGCCGCGCCCGTCCGGTGTCGGGAGATCCGCAATGCCCGGCCGGAGACGGTGGTTGTCGTGGACTACGGCAGTCACACCCGGCGTACGGCCACCACTGACGCACCCTTCGGAATGATGTCGGATCAAGGCTGGCGCCATCTGGATCTCGCCGGGCTCGATGAGGTCCTGGACGGCCAGCGCGACAACGGAGCGTCCTACTCCGTGACACCGACGTGCTTCATCCCGGCCGCCGACGGGGCGGGGAGCGCACGGGTGCTCGCCGCCGCGACCGCTCAGGCGAACCGGTTGCGCCGCCAGGACATGGTGCTGCTGCTGCCGTGCAGTTGGCGATGGTTACGGCGGAGCTCCGTGTCCATTCTCGCCGAGCAGATCCGGGCCTGCCGACATCCGGTTGCGCTCGTCATGCAGGCGGACGGCGACCCTCTCGAACGGAATCAGGCCGCCGAGGGGTTGCGCCGGTTGTGCCGCTCCTGTCCTCGTCTCGTGCTGTGGCGGACCGACCTGGCCGCCTTCGACGCGATGGCGCACGGGGCGCTGGGCGCGGCGGTCGGAGGCTCTGCCGTACTCAGGCACGGCGTGGCGCCGCGGCCGGACAACGGAGGAGGGGGCCACAAGGCGTACCCGGTAGTCCTGGTACGGCGCCTGCTGCGCTACCACCGGGTGGCGACGCTCCAGGACTGGTTCGCCCACATCGCCCCGTGGACCTGCGACTGTCCTGTCTGTAGGGGCGCCGCTCTCACCCGCTTCACGGACCACAAGGCCGACACGATCGCCGCCCTGCAGCACAGCGTCTGCGAACTATATGCGCTGCACGAGGAGTTGGACGCGACACTGGTCGGTGACGAACGGACCGGCTGGTGGCGTCAGCAACTCGCGGACGCGTGGGAGTACCACCGCCTGCTGGCCGCCCAAACGGGTACAGAGGTCTCGTTCCCCAAGGTTCTGCAAGCCTGGCGGCGCCAGAGTCCGATGGCGTTGCCCAGGGCCCAGGAGCAGCCGGGTCATGACCGTGCTGGCCCCAGTTGACGCCAAGCCTGCTCATGGAAGAGCCACTGTGCGGCCGAGTGCCGCTCCGGCCGGTAGGGAGCAGGCTCGATCAGCCAGCGCAGCGATCCAGTCGGCTCGTGCCGGGCGACCCCGACGCCGTAGTAGCGAGCCTTGATGAGCAGCAGGTCCATGTCGGTATTCGGTCCCCGCTCCGGCGCGGAGCGGGTTACGACGACCCCGCGGGCGCAGAACGGCGCGAACTGCGAGGCATCCCGCACTGCGGCGTCCCACTCGCCGGGGTCGATGCCGTCCGGTCCGTGTACGAGGACGAGCTCGACACGGACAGCGGGCACGAGCCGCCGTACGACCATGCTCCCCTCGTCGCCCAGGTCCACGATGCCTGGCTTTGCAGTGCGCAGCGTCCGCAGCGCATGGGCGTCGAGGCAGGACCGCGGTACCGGCAGGTCGACGGGCAGGTGGTGAAGGGCGGTGAGCAGCTGCCGGCTGTCGACATCACCGAGGCCGACCGAGGAGCGGCGGCGGGCCTCGTCGTCGAAGACCGTGACGGCGGCCTGTACCTGGTGGCCGCGCAGTCTGAGCCCTCTGAGCCCGACGAGCGCCTGCTCGGCCTGCAGCATGTCCCGTGTCCTCGTCCAGGTCGGTCAAGCGGGCTGGGTGCGGCTGGTGCCGCTCGCCTTCGTTGTCTATCAGCCCCGGCCGTCCTCAGCACATCCACGGCGGAACTTGCCCGCCGGGCTGTTGCCCGCTCTAGGATGCGCTCTCTCGTCAGGCAGCCCTGCGGACGGCGTCCGGCGCAGGTCGGGTCGCGCCCTCCCCGGCGGCCGGTGAGGGCGCCAGGGGTTCGGCGAAGGAGTCGAGCACTGTCACGCCGAACCGGCTGGCAAGTGGCGCGGCTGCCATGGCCAGCGTGACAACGATCGGCGCGGTGAACTCGCCGGCGGCTCCCGAGAGTCCCAGTCCGACGGCCATGGCAAGGAGGGCGCACAGGAAGAGCAGTGGGACGACTACGCGGGCCTTCGGAGAGGGCATCGCAGTCGTGTCCGGGACGGCCTCCGGCACATCGGCGAGCCGGTCCGCGTCGCACACGCGGAAGTCCACGACGAGGGCGCGCGGACGGCTGCTGTACGTGAGGATGCTGCAGACGATGAGCACCAGTTCGCGCTCGTGGGCTGTCCGTTCCTCGCACGCGGCGTTGCCGTGGACAAGGGCGCTGTGGTGACGCAGGGCGCGGATGACGGATGCGGTGCTCAATGCCATGGCAAAGCGACTTCCCGGTACGGCTCCGACGGACGCCCGATGGGCCCTGCGAACCAGGGCCGCGCACAGCTGCTCGACCAGCTGGCTCTGCCAGGCGACCGGCGTCGACTTTGCCGGCGCCTTGTCGGAACGGGTGGTGAAGCTCTCCAGGACGCCCACGGCCACCGCGGTGACCGTGCCCGCGGGGTCTGCGTTGCGCACGGCCAGGATGTCGATGCACATCAGAAAGGCCGACACAAAGAAGAAGGCGAGGTAGACGCCGATTGCCCACAGCGGCGAGGTGCGCCAGTCCGAGGGGACGACGACGAGCGCGAGTGCGGCGCAGGCGAACATGCCAGGTACGGCGAAGACGAGCCGGCTCAGAGGTACCCACGTGCTGTGCGCGTGCACCTGGTCCACGAGCGATTCCCTCGTGAGTACCTGCAACTCCGGGCAGGTGAAGCGCCGTTCAGCAAGTACGTCTTTGACGGCACCGAGGCGGTCTTCTGCCGTGCGTCGTCCGAGTCGCTTAAGCAGTGGCACGCCGCCGAGACGCCGCCCCGGTACGCGCGTACCACTCACCCAGGGGATGTAGTACACGACGAACGTGCCCGACGTCGCGAGGAGCCAGAAGTAGAAGACGAACCACAGGAAAGTCTGTCGCGTGCTCATGGAGGCAGGGTGGCAGGAGGCACCGACACTTCCAGCTCAGCTGACGCCCTGTGGGCCCGACCGTGCACGCCGATCCTCCGGTTGCGCTGTCTGATCGTCAAGGAGCAGCGCTTTCGGGAAGGTCCCGGACAAGAATCCGTCCAAGAACCGACCTCGCAGCTCCCGCAGCCTTTCGCTCTCGCTCTCCGCGATGCGCGCTCGGTCATGCAGACGTCCGGCAA
Organism: Streptomyces sp. NPDC059906; assembly: GCF_042730645.1. NCBI lineage: Bacteria > Bacillati > Actinomycetota > Actinomycetes > Kitasatosporales > Streptomycetaceae > Streptomyces > Streptomyces sp. NPDC059906. Next base: position 25,744 of record NZ_JBHWKU010000052.1, on the reverse strand, counting down.
CCCGGGCGAACTGTTCGCGCACCTCCTGTGGAAGCCATCTGATCGTGATCGCGGCGAATGCCTTTCGGCTGAGCTCGCGGCCCGCGGATCCCTGTGCGGTCGCGACCAGTTCGGCAGGGCGCAAGCGGATCTCGTGCAGCAGCCAGTACGCGTCGGACGCCGACTCGGGTTCCAGTGCGAGTACGTTGCGGCCGATGGCGGCGGGCACGTGGTTCATACAGCCCGCACACCGTCTTCCCTCGATGCGACAAGGAGGCCGTGGGAAACCCGGAGCAGCTGCTCACATGGTTGCAGGGAGCGAGGGCCGAGCAGCGCGCAGCGCGAATCGTCGCCCCGCATCGGGACGAGAAGGCACCAGAGCTCCCGCCTCCCGGGGATGTCCAGCTCGACTACGTCGGCTCCCTGGCCAACGCCGCGACGGTGATCACGGCTTTGCACCGGGGGGAGAAGCGCCTGGTCTTCTGCGAATCACGCAAGGAGGTCGAGGAACTCGGCGCGGCCCTGCGGGCGAAGGGTGTGACCACCTTCCTGTCCCACGCGTCACTTTCCGCGGACGAGCGGCGGCGGGCAGAAGAAGCGTTCGCGGAGGCTCGGGACTGCGTGATCGTCTCCACCAGCACCCTGGAACTGGGCATCGACGTCGGAGACCTCGACCGGGTCGTCCAGATCGACGCACCCAGCACCGTGGCCTCGTTCCTGCAGCGCCTGGGCCGCACCGGCCGACGCCCCGGTTCCATCCGCAACTGCCTCTTCCTCGCCACCGACGAAGCCGGACTCCTGTCCGCGGCGGCGCTTCTGCTGCTCTGGTCACACGGCTGGGTGGAGCCGGTCGTGCCTCCTCCGGAACCGCGGCACATCGCGGCGCAGCAGATGCTGGCACTCTGCCTCCAGGAGCACCGGGTCGGCGACCGGCTGTGGCAGGAGTGGTGGGGAGGACTTGGACCCTTCGGCCCTTCGGCCGAGCCGATCATGCGCCATCTGGTCGATCAGGGCTTTCTGGACCGGGACGGCGAGCTGTTGTTCATCGGCCCCGAGGCGGAACAGCGTTTCGGCTACCGACACTTCATGGATCTCACCGCGGTCTTCACGGCCGCTCCGGAGTTCACCGTGCTGTCCGGCCGCAGCGAGATCGGTACGACCGATCCCGCGCTGCTCACCGACGAGGTCGTGGGCCCTCGCCGACTGCTGCTCGCCGGGCGCAACTGGCAGGTGACGTACGTCGACTGGTCACGCCGCCGCTGTTTCGTAGAACCCGTGGAGAGTGGTGGCCGGGCCCGGTGGGGCGGCGTCGGACTGGCCCGGGCCTCTTCCTACGGGCTGACGCGGGCGGCACGCGACGTCCTGCTTGGTTCGACGCCTCCGGTCGCTCTCACCCGCCGTGCGGAAGGCGCGCTCGCCCGCGTGCGCGACGAGAACGCCGAGGTGGTCCGGCATGACAGCACCGTCATCGTGCGTGGGGGGCGGGACACGAATGTGAGGTGGTGGACCTGGGCGGGGCATCGCGCCAATGCCACTCTTGCGGCCAGTCTGTCCACCGTCGCCGACCCGCTTCAGCGCCCGACGGACACGAGTGTCCGGCTGCGAGAGGACGTCACGCCTCAGGACTGGAAACGGGCGGCTGCGGACGCCGTGGACGGTCTGTGCCTCCCCTCGGTGGATCCCCGCGCGCTTGCCGGGCTCAAGTTCGGCGCGGCGCTCCCTCCACGTCTGGCCGAGGCGACACTCGCGGCTCGGACGGCCGACCTGGAGGGTGCGGCAGCCTCGCTGCGTGAGGCCGTCACATTCACCGTCAGTTGAGGGGCCCTCAGCTGAATCGACCGTCATCAGCTCTGGTGGATCACCTCGACGACCACTCTGATCTCGCCCGTGTTGTCGTCGAGGCAGCCCTCGCAGAGTCCGGTCGGCCTCCGTGCCGTGGCCGGCCGGGCCGGTCATGGGCGTGGTCTGCTGGTCGCCCGTCCACTCGCCCTGCTGGAACCTCACCGTGACGGTGTCGCCCGCGCGGACCACGGCACCCGCGACCGGCTGCCAGCTCTCGTTGGCGCTGACGACCATTTCGACGCCGGCGGGGCGGGCGCGTCGGCCTCGCTCTGGGGGCCCGGCAGCGCCCTGTCCCCCGCCCTGGAACGGCGCCACGCCGGCCAGGGCCAACCCGCCGCCCGCGACGGCGACGAGTGTGGCGGCGCCGGCGAGTGCCGCAGTCGGTGGGTACCGCACTGCTGTTGGCCGCAGCAGAACGTCGGCCGGCTTCACGTCGCGGTGCAGGGTGTCGACGAGGTGTACGGCACCGAGGGCGTCGCCCCAGTTGTCGGCCGAGGCGCGCGGTGTGAGCCGGGGTGAGTGGCCCGGACGGGCGAACCGGGGCCGCGAGTGAGGGCCGACGAGATGGCCAAGGGCATGCGCGGCGCGATGTGCCTGCGCCACGGCGCCCGTCGCCTGATCGTCGTCATGGAGCGCATCTCCAGGGACGGCTCCCCCAAAATCGTCGAGGGACTGACTGCTCGTACCCGGCACAGACACACGGACGTCTCGGTGATCGGCGACGGGCCCACCGTCAAAACTGAACGTCTGCCTGCCCTTCGCACCCCCCGCCACCTGCCGCGTATGAAGTTCTCATACCGGTGGGCTCGCAGGATTCACCTCCTTCTCGTGGCGCCCTCACTGTCGCCCGCACGGCGCCGGATGCCAGGCTCACGCCATCCGGGAGAAGAGGTAACTGGCATGGTCTATCTGGACATTGGAATGCTCGGTCCGTTCACGGCCTCGGTGGACGGTGTCTCCATCGTCCCCAGCGCGGCCAAGCAGCGCAGGCTGCTCGCACTGCTCGCGGTCGGCGGCGGAAGGGAGACGAGCATGGCCGCCATCGCCGAGGAGCTGTGGGAGGGATGCCCTCCGGCCGGCCCGGCGGCCGCCGTGCAGACGTATGTGAAGCAGTTGCGGCAGCGGATCGCCGCCGCCGTCTCCCTGCGCACTCCGTGCGTCGATCCCAAGGAGATCCTCAGCCGCGGGCACAGCGGCTACCGGCTCGACATGCCCGACGTACGGGTGGACGCCCGGGTGTTCGAGCGTCTCGTGCGCGAGGGTGAGCGGGCGATCGGCCGCGGTGAGGACCGGCAGGGTGTCCGGCTGCTGTCGGACGCGCTCACCCTGTGGCGCGGGCAGGCCCTCAGCGACGTGCGCTCGTCGGGCGCCCTGCGGGCCGAGGCACTGCGGCTGGACGAGGTACGGCTCGCCGCCGTCCAGTCGCGCATCGACGCCGAACTGCGGCTCGGTCAGCACGCGCACCTGGTCAGCGAGCTGACGGCGCTCACCACGCTGCATCCGCTGCAGGAGAACCTGCACGCGCAGTTCATCGTCGCGCTCTATCGCAGTGGGCGCCCCTCGCAGGCTCTGGAGGCGTTCCGGAGGCTGCGTGAGGCATCCGTGCGCGAACTGGGGATCGAGCCGTCACGGCGGCTTCAGGAGCTGCACCGCTGGGTGCTGACCGGTGAGCCGCTCCTTGACGCCCCGTCCTATACCCTGACCGCGTTCTAGTGGGCGGCAGGTCCCCTCGAAAGGAGGGCAGGCAATGCCACACACGCCTGCTGACGTCGTCACGGTCCACCTCTGGTCGCTGTCCGAGGACGTGACCGTCGAGGACGACGAAGGACACGACCAGGTGGTGCTCAAGAGCCGCTGGGGCCTGGACTGCGTGGACCGTCCCGGGCCCGAGGTACGGGAGGTGCTGCGGCGGATGGAGCTGGGGCCCGTGGTCCTGGCCAACGTCGCCGAGCCGCACGTCGACCTCACCGAGATCCTGCTGCCGGTGCTGAGCCGGCTGTCCCATCTGGTGGTGCGCACCCTCGGGGTGGAGGATCTGCGGGGCCCGCTGCTGTCGGTGTTCCCGTTGACGCCGGACGCGCCGCTGCCCCTGGTCTGGCTGCCGGACCAGCGGGCGGTGCGGCTCCCGCGCGGGATGGTCCTGACCATGGGTGATGCCGGGCTCTCGCTGGAGGCCGACGACTGTCCGCACCGGGTCGTGCTGCACCGGCCCGAGGCCGCGCTGGTGGTGGCCATGCTGGCCTGGCCGGTCACCCCGGACAGGGCGAAGGCGGAACTGCCGCTGCCGCTGCACGTGACCGAGGGCATCCTCCGGTATCTGGCGGCGGCGGGCATGGCGCCGCCCGCGTACGACGGCGGATGAGCCGGCAGGCGTCAGACCAGCCGGCCGATGTCGGACCAGCCGGCCGGTGTCAGACCAGCCAGCCGGCGTCCCGGGCGATGCGGATCGCGTCGACCCGGTTGCGGGCGTTCAGCTTGGTGACCACCGTGGTGAGGTAGTTGCGCACGGTCCCGGTGGACAGATGCAGGGCGGAGGCGATCTCCTTGGCCTCGGAGCCCTCCGCCGCCCGCCGCAGCACCTCCGTCTCCCGCTCGGTCAGCGGGCTCTGCGCACCGCCCCACGAGGCGAGCGCCAGCTTGGCGTCGATGACCCGGTGGCCTGCGACGATCCGCCGGATGGCGTGCGCCAGTTCGGCCGGTGACTCGTCCTTGAGGAGATAGCCGTGCACCTCGGCGGCGAGCGCCCGGCGCAGGGTGCCGGGGCGCCCGAGGCTGGTGAGCATGAGCGTCTTGCAGCCGGGCAGACGTTCCCGTAGCTGGACGGCGGCGCTCAGACCGTCCAGGCCCGGCAGATCGATGTCGATCACCGCGATGTCGGGCCTGACCCTGAGGGCCGCGTCGACGATCTCGTCCCCACGCTCCAGTTCGCAGACGACTTCCAGATCCCTCTCCAGACCCAGAAGCGCCACCAGCGCCCCCCGGACCATGTTCATGTCCTCGGCCAGCAATATCCGAATCATCGCGGCGCGCCCCCCTTTTTGGCACAGCGATTCGTCGCGGCAGCTTATCAACCCGGTTGAGAGCGCAAACAATTCATTGTCACGCCGCCGACTGGCCGCCGTCCGCCCGGTCTTCCCAGTCCGCGTCGGCCGCGCCGCCGGGACTGCGCTGTTCGGGGACGCGGGCCACGATCCGGAACGTCCCGTCGTCGTTCTGCTCCACGCTCAGACTGCCGTCGACGGCGCGCAGCCGCGTCTGCAGATTGCCGAGGCCGCTGCCGCTGTGCGGTGACGGGTCCCGATGGCCCTTCGCCGCACCGTCGTTGACGACGATCAGCCGCACCTGGCCGGCGTCCCGCTCGGCGGCGATCTCGCAGAACGTCGCGCGGCTGTGGCGCAGTACGTTGGTGACCGCCTCGCGCAGCACCGTCGCGAACACGGTCTCCAGCTCCTGGTCCAGCCGCCCGGTCCGGACGTGTGCGACGACGCGCACGTCGGCGGCGCTGAGCACGGACTGGGCGGAGCCGACCTCGTCCTCGAGGGACATGTCGCGGTAGCCGCTGGCCACGATGCGCACGTCGGCCAGTGACTGGCGGGACATCGTGAGCACGTCCTTGACCTCGGACTTGGCCCGGGCCGGGTGCGCGGGCAGCAGGCGGTGGATCAGCTCGCCCTTGAGGGTGATCGCCGAGAGGCTGTAGCCGAGCAGGTCGTGCAGGTCCCGGGCGAAGCGGAGGCGTTCCTGGGTGACGGCGACGCGGGTGAGTTCACCGCGGGTCTCGTGCAGGACGCGGATCAGGTCGGCGAGCCGGGTGAGGCCGAAGATCACGAGCCCGGTCAGCAGGGTGGACTGGACGTAGTAGAACGTCTCGACCACCGGCAGGTCGACGAGCAGGGGCGGGGCGAGCATGGAGGCGCCCACCACCCCGTACAGCAGCCAGGCCTGCCGCGGCGGCAGGAGCAGCAGGAGCGAGCCCGCGAGGAAGCCCGCCATCGAGCCCCACTGCGTCCGGAAGACGAGGAGGGGGAGGTAGGTCAGAAGTGCCTGGACGCCCAGGGTCAGGGCCTTCTGGCCGGTGGACGCGAGGTGGGCGCCGGGCCTGGAGTGCAGTACCTGCAGTCCGAGGATTCCGAGCAGGCACAGGGTCGCCGCGGTCACCTCGACGACGGCGGAGTGTGAGCTGAGGATGTTGAGCAAGGTGACGCTGAAGTAGCACGACAGCGCCGCGAGGAGCACGAGCCGGCCCAGCCGGGGGGCGGGGATGTTGCCGCTGCCGCCGGGCGCCTCCTCCGGTTGCCCGGGGTCCTCGACCACCTCGCGCAAGGGTGCCTGACGGTACGTCATGTTCGAATCCCCTCTCGCGCAGCCCCGTCCCCGGTGTGGAGCATAGGCGAGCAGGATGTGGATCACCTATGGGGTTGCCGAACCTCGGACGGGCTCAGGAGCGCACGAGCAGTCCGCGTTCCAGGGCGACGACGACGGCGCGCGTGCGGTCGCTGACGTCGAGTTTCGCGAAGACCCGCAGGAGGTGTGTCTTCACCGTGGCCTCGCCGATGACCAGGCGGCGGCCGATCTCGGCGTTGGACAGGCCGTCGGCGACGGCGTGCAGCACGTCCCGTTCGCGGGCGGTGAGCGCGACCGGTTCGGGGCGGCGCATCCGGGCCACGAGTCGCTCCGCGACCTTGGGCGCGAGGACCGTCTCACCCCGCGCCGCCGAGCGGATGGCGTCGGCGAGCTGCTCACGGGTGGTGTCCTTGAGGAGGTAGCCGACGGCGCCGGCCTCCACGGCCCGTTCGATCTCGACGTCCGTGTCGTAGGTGGTGAGGATCAGCACCCGGGTGCGGACGGGAAGGGCGACGATCTCGGTGGTGGCGGCCACCCCGTCGAGCACCGGCATGCGCAGGTCGACCAGGGCGACGTCGGGGGCGAGCCGCTCGACGAGGCCCACGCCCTCGCGGCCGTCGCTCGCCTCGCCGACGATCTCGATGGTGGGCTCGTTGGTCAGCAGGGCGATGACTCCGGCGCGCATCACGGCGTGGTCGTCGACCACGACCACACGGATCCGGCTGTTCGCGGTGTCGGTCATGGTCAGTCCTGACTGTGCGTGGGAAGGCTGGCGAGAATACGGGTGCCGTCCCCGAGGGAGCTGGTGACGGCGAGTTCGCCGTCGAGTTCGGCCAGCCGCCGGCGCATGCCGTCGAGGCCGAAGCCGTGGGAATCCTCGACGAGGAAGCCGCAGCCGTCGTCGGTGATCTCCAGCTCGACGACGCCGGCGAGTTCGGTGAGGATGACGCCGACGGTGGACGCGCCCGAGTGCTTGCGCACGTTGGCGAGGGATTCCTGGGTGCAGCGCAGCAGGGCGACGCGGGTGCGCTGGTCCAGTTCCATGTCGCGCAGTTCGGCGGTGACGGTCAGGCCGGTGTCCTGGACGAAGCGGTCCAGGGTCCGGCGCAGGGTGGCGGCCAGGGAACCGGGTGCGACGCCGCTCTCCGGGGCGGAGCCGACCAGCACCCGGGCCTCGGCGAGGTTCTCGCGCGCGGTCTGCTCGATGGAGGTGAGCTGTTCGACGCAGCGTGCGGGATCGGTGACGGTGACGGCGCGGGCGGCCTCCGCGAGCACCACGATGGAGGCGAAGCCCTGGGCGAGGGTGTCGTGGATCTCCCGGGCGATCCGTTCACGCTCCTCGGCCGCGCCCTGCTGCTGGTACACGGCCACCAGTTCCTCCTGTGTGACGGCGAGTTCGGCGGTCAGTTGCTCCTGGCGTTCGTTGCTCTGGCCGACGAAGCGGTGCACCCACAGCCCCAGGCCCAGGCCGACGCCGTAGGCGACCATGGTGAGCACGACGTTGCCGGTGAGGAACTGGGGGCTCCAGCCCTGGCCGAGCGTGCTGCCGAGGACGGTGAGGACGGCGGCGGCGGCGCTGAGCGTGCCCGCGTCGCGCGGGGTGCGGGCGAAGAGCCAGAACTGCGGCAGGGACACCATGTAGAAGGCGGCCCCGCCGTCCAGCAGGTAGGACGTCCCGCCGAGGACGAGGCCCAGCACGGCGAGGTAGGTGCGGGGCCGCAGGACGGGGTTGTCCGGCCGGGCGATGAGGGCGAGGTGGCACAGCGCGATCAGGGCGAGCAGGCCGAGGACCCAGTACCTCCGGGCCGGCGACGCGTCGAACACGGCGACGGCCGGGGGCAGCAGGCCGAACAGGATCCAGCCTGCCGAGTACCATCCGCGGACGCGGTCCGGCACGAGCCGGTCGCCCGGCTGCTGCTGCCACTGAGCCACGGTGATTCACCTCGCTCACAAGGGAGTTGCGGGACCGACGGTCGAGTCGATCAGTTTACCGACTCCAGGGTGCGGGGGGCCGGTTCGGTGCTGCGCAGGGCTCGGCGCACCGCCCGCGAGGGCCACCAGTTGGCGCCGCCGAGCAGGAGCATCATGGACGGCAGGACCAGCATGCGGATCACGAAGGCGTCCAGGAGGACGGCGACCGCGAGGCTGAAGCCGATCTGCTTCATCTCGATGATGTGCAGGGCCGCGAAGCTGGCGAAGACCGTGACCATGACCACGGCGGCGCTGGTCACCACGCTCGCCGAGCTGCCGATGCCCTCGATCACGGCCTGGCGGGTGGGGACTCCGCGCAGGGCGGCCTCCCGGATCCGGCTGATCACGAAGACCTGGTAGTCCATCGACAGGCCGAACAGGATCACGAAGAGGAACAGCGGGACGCGGGCGCCGATCGAACCGGTGGAGGTGAAGTCGAGCAGGCCTTCCGCCCAGGTGTGCTGGAAGACCAGGACGAGCACGCCGAGCGCGGCGGCGGCCGACAGGAGGTTCAGGACGATGCCGACCAGGCCGAGGACCACGGAGCGGAACGCCCACACGGTCATGGCGAAGGTCACCAGGAGCAGGGCGCCGAGGATGAGCGGCAGCTTCTTCTCCTGGTGGACCGGGTAGTCGGCGTAGCGGGCGACGTCACCGGTCACCGCGAATTCGGTGCCCTTCACCTGGCCGACGGTCTCGGGCAGGTACGTGTCGCGGATGTCCTTGAGCGAGGACTGCGCCTGGTCGCTGCTGACGTGGTGCGGGACCTGCAGTTGGAGCAGGCTGATCCGCTTGTCGGGGGACGTGCTCAGCCGGGAGTCGCCGCTCAGCCGCGGGTCGTCCTTCACGTCGGCGGCGAGTTCGCGCAGGGCGGCGGTCACCTCGGGCGAACGGTCGGCGTCGGCGCGGACGACGACCTGGTGCATGGCCTTCAGCTCCGGGTAGGCCGCGTTCAGCCGGTCGTAGACCTGCATGGCCTCGATGGAGCGGGAGTGTGTCTCGCGGCCCATGTCGGTGAGGTTGAGGCCGAGGACCGGGGCGGCGAGGGCGAGCATCGCGGCCACGGCGACGGTGAGCGTGGCCAGGGGGTGCTTGCCGACGGGGCGCAGCGCGGCGGCGGTCAGGCGGCCGGGGCCGGCCAGGTGCGCCTTCTGCTTCTTCGGTGCGAGCCCCCGGGCGGCCCGGCGCTCGGCCCGGCGCTCGGCACGCATGCCCAGTTTGGCGAGGAGGGCGGGCAGTGCGGTCAGGGAGCTGACGACGGCGACGAGGGTGACGACGATCGCGCCGGTGGCGATGGAGGAGAAGATGACGTCGTCGGCGAGGTAGAGGGTGGCGCTGGAGACGGCGACGGCGAGACCGGAGACGACGACGGCCCGGCCGGAGGTGGCGGCGGCGAGTTCGACGGCGGCCTGCGGGCTCAGTTTGCCGCCCGCGCGGGCCCGCTCCTCACGTTCGCGCTTGAGGTAGAAGAGTGTGTAGTCGACGCCGACGGCGAGGCCGATCAGCAGGATGATGTTGATGCCGATGCCGTTGTCGGGGAAGACGTGCGAGGCCACCATCGACAGGCCGACGGCCGCGGCGATCGAGGACAGGGCGAGCAGCAGCGGCACGAGGGCCATGGCCACGGAGCTGAAGACCAGCAGCAGGGTGACGAGGGTGACCGGCAGGGCGATCATCTCGGTGCGCGCCAGGTCGTCGCCGCGCAGCTTGTCGACGCCCTTGCTGATGGACGGCGATCCGGTCTCCTCGACGCGCAGCGAGGGGTTGGCCTCCTGCACGGCCTCGGTCTGCTCGATCAGCGGGTCGACGTGGTCCTTGCCCTCCCGCTCCGGGGCCTTCATGGTGACGGTGACCCGCACCGCCGTGCCGTCCGCGTTGCGTACCGGGTCCTCGACGGTGAGCACCTCGGGGAGCTTCGCCATCCGGGCGGCGACGTCGGCGGCGGCCGAGTCGGCGGCGGCGATGTCGATCTTCCCGGTGCCCGGCTTCGCGGTGATCAGGACGTGTTCGACGGGCCGCTGCTGTAATCCGCCGTCGGCGGCGATCGCCTCGCCGCGTCCGGCCTCTCCGATGCGGAAGTCCTCGGTGCTCGCCTCGTTGGTGCCGACGGAGATGCCGACACCGAGGCACAGGACCACGAACACGAACCAGCCGACGATGCCCCGCCAGGGGTGGACGGCGCTCCAACGAGCCATGCGTACGGTGAGATTCTTCATGGCATCCATGCTCTTCGTCGGGGCCGTGGTGCCGACAGCGGCGACCGGTTGAACTTCGGGTCCACCGACTGGTGGACCCCCGTCCGGCTCAGTGGAAGCTGAGGGTGTGGAAGACCGTCACGTTGCCCTCCAGTTCCCGGCACCGCTGCGCGGCGGCGGCGAGTCGGCCCGCGCTGTCGGGCGCCGTGGTGTCCAGCAGGATCCCGAGGGAGGTGCCGCTGTGGCCGACGACGACGCCGAGGCCGCCGACGTCCTCGCAGACGCGGATCATGGGCTCCAGTGACCTCTTGTGGCGCAGTACCTGGTTCATCCGGGCGCTCTCGGTGGCGACGCGGCCGGCCTCGGCCAGGTCGCGGCGGGCGACGGCGCGCGTGATGCGGTCCAGGAGACGGGCGTACTGCCGCCGGTCGGCCCCGGTGAAGGGTTTCGGTATGGCGTTGAAGGCGACGGTGTCGACCGCGCCGCCCTCGTCGATACCGACGACCGTCATCGGGGGCAGCGAGCCGAGTTCCGCGCGCAGCCGCACGCTGCGGTGGTGGAAGGCGACGATCGCCGGGTACAGGACGCCGTCGGTCGGTTCGATCCTGGCCAGGTACGACTCGATCCGGCGGGGCGGCATGGGTTCGCCCAGGGCGTTGGCGACGGCCCGTGCCGTGGCCACCAGGTCGGCGGACGAGCTGGCCAGGCCCTTGCCCTCGGGCAGGGTGCTGTCGATGACCAGCGTCCCGCCGCCGGGCCTTCCCGCGTCGTCGAGGATCATCCCGGCCAGCCGCAGCGCCTTCTTCTTGTGCCCCGGTTCCACGCTCACCCGCGCGCGGTCCGGGGTGAGGACGAAGCGTGCCGTGGACCAGCGGGCCACCGGCAGGGTGACCAGGAAGTCTCCGTCCTCCTCGGGCAGCGCGCCCTGGAGCAGTTCACCGAAGGTGCCGAAGGCGGTGCTGACCCCGGTGGCCGCCACCTGGCGGTAGTCGGTCGTCGTCACGTGCGACTCCTGTCCTCGACGGGTCTGTCCCGCACGGGCGTACGGGTGGTCGCCGCCCGTACCCGGGCCGCGCTGAGGGCCGGCCGGGTGGCGACGAAGTAGGGGCCGCCGTCGTCCAGTTCGTGGAGGGTGACGCGCTCGGCGAGGGCCCGCCAGGCGCCGACGGCACGCGCGGCCTGCGCGGTCCGGGGGTCGTCGCGGGCCACGACGACGTCCACCGGGGCGGCCAGGCGGTGCGGCCGCGGCTGTTCCTGGAGCCGGATGAGGTGCCGGTGGGAGGTGTCCACGTCGTGCCGGTAGGCACGGTCGGCGACCTCGGCCCGCTCCGGCTGGTACCCGTCCAGTTCCACGTAGGCGTGGCCGCCGCGCAGCCGGCCGAGCAGTGTGCGCCGGTCCACGGCCGCCAGCTCGGCGAGTTCGGCCCGCAGCACCGCCGTGCCGGGCAGCAGCTGGGCGCCGAGGAAGACGCGTTCGACGGGACGTCCTGCCGCTTCCAGGAGCCGCGCGGTCTCCAGGGCGACGGCGGCTCCGGCGCCCTGGCCCCACAGCAGGACGGGCGAGGTGATGCGGGCGAGGATCTCGTCGGCGGCGCGGCGGCCCAGCTCCGGCACGTCGAGCAGGGGTTCGTCGGGGTCGGCGAAGTCGTGGCCGGGCGGTTCGGCCCCATACACGGCGACGCCGTCGCGCTCCAGTTCCCGCGCGAGCGCGCGGTAGTTGACCGCGTTCCCGGCGGCGTAGGGGAAGCAGACCAGGGTGTGGTGCGGGCTGTGCACCGGAAGCAGGGGATGCAGCAGCCTGGGCCGGCGCGGACGCGAGGAGGCGCCGGGGTGGCCGCGGGTGAGGGCGCGGGCCAGGTCGGCGAGGACCGGGTGGGCGACGAGAGCGGCGAGGGTCAGCCGGCGGCCGAGCTGGACGAGGAGCCGCGCGGCGGCCAGGGACGTGCCGCCGAGCGCGAAGAAGCTGTCGTCCCGGCCGATCCGTTCCAGGGGGACGCCGAGTACTTCGGCCCAGGCCACGGCGAGGCGCCGTTCCTCGGGTGTGGCCGGAGCGGTGCGGGTGGCACCACCGTGGCCGAGTGTGCTTGCGAGTTCGGCCAGGGCCGTCTTGTCGACCTTGCCGTTGGCGGTCAGCGGGAGCCGTTCGAGCCGGTGGCAGTAGGTGGGCACCATGTAGTCGGGCAGCAGCGCCGCGAGGAAGTCGCGGGCCCGCGCGGCGGCGTCGCGGGCGGCCGCGTCCGTCTCGTCCGTGGTGAGGAAGGCGACGAGGGTGCGGGCGGCGCCGGGGCCGCCGTCGATGACGACCGCGACGTCCCGCACGCCCGCCATGGTCGCCAGGTGGTGCTCGATCTCGCCCAGCTCGATGCGGTAGCCGCGGATCCGCACCTGTTCGTCGTGGCGGCCCAGGAACTCGAGGCGGCCGTCGGGCAGCCAGCGGCCGAAGTCCCCGGTGCGGTACATGCGGGTGTGGGCGCGGAAGGGGTCGGGGACGAAGGACTGCCGGGTGCGTTCCTCGTCGTTGATGTAGCCGCGGCCCACGCAGACGCCGGAGAAGGCGATCTCGCCGGTGGTGCCGAGCGGGACCAGCTCCAGGTTGTGGTCGAGTACGTAGGTGTTGACGTTCGGCAGTGATCGCCCGAGCGGCACGAAGCCGTGTCCCGGGACGCCGTCCAGGACCTCGTGCATGGTGTCGTCGCAGACCTCGGTGGCGCCGTAGGCGTTGACGAGGCGGACACCGGGGTGGGCGGCGAACCAGCGGCGGACGAGTTCCTGGCCGAGGACCTCGCCGGTGACGCAGAGGGTGTGCAGGGCGCCGAGGTCGCGCGGGTGGCGCTCCAGGTGGCGCAGCAGGACGTCCAGGTAGGCGGGCAGGGTCTGGGCGACGGTCACCTTGCGGTCGACGAGTTCGTCGAGGAACCCGGAGACGTCGAGCAGCACGTCGGTGTCGATGATGCGGGTGGTCGCGCCGGCCACCAGCGGCGCCGCGAACTGCCACAGGGAGATGTCGAAGCCCACGGACGCGGTCTGCGCCACGACCTGGCCGCGGCCCGCCGCGAGCCCCATGTCGTCGATCTTCGCGCTGAGATGGTTCAGCAGGCCCGCGTGCTCGCACAGGGCGCCCTTGGGGGCGCCGGTGGAGCCCGAGGTGAAGTAGATGTAGGCGGCCTGTTCGGGAGCGGGCGGTTCGGGCAGCGGGCCGTCGGGGCCGGCCGCCGTCCCCTCGATGTTCACGACCGCCGGGCCGTTGCCCTCGAGTTCGGCGGCGGCCTTGCGCACGACGCTCTCGCAGTGGTGGTCGGTGAGGGCCAGCACGCAGACGGACTCCCGGAGTTGGACGGCCACGCGTTCCACGGGCAGCCCGCCCGGCATCGGGAGGTACACGGCGCCCGCCTTGAGTACGCCGATGGCGCTCGCGATCCAGTCCAGGGTGCGGTCCATGACGACGGCGACGACGTCCTCGGCGCCCGCTCCCGCCGCGGCCAGGACCCGTGCGACGCGGTCGGAGCGCGCGTCGAGCTCCCGGTAGGTCCAGGTCCGGTCGCCGTGGGCGGCGGCGGGGGCGTCGGGCCGTTTCCGCGCCTGCTGCCGGAAGAGGTCCACGAAGGTGAGGGCGGGCACGTCGACGCGGGGACCGGCGAGTTCGTAGAGCTGTGTCGCGGTCTCCGCCGGGGAGAGCAGGCTCCGGCGGTCGTGACGGGCGGACGGGTCCTCGGCGAGCAGGCGCAGGGCGGCCCGCTGGTACCCGGCGAGTCGTGCCGCGTGACGGCCGTCGAAGGCACCCAGGTCGTACGTCACGTGCAGGGTGAGACCGCCGGCGTCCCGCGCCCACGCGAACCGCAGCGCGGCCCCCGGGCCGGTGCCGGGGGTGCCGGGGGCGCCGGGGGTGCCGGGGGTGCCGGGGGTGCCGGTCGTGAGCCCGGTCAGGTCGAGCACGGCGTCGGGCGCGTGGTCGAGCGCGGTGCCGCTCCCGCCGGTCGTCGCCCGCTGCGCGGCGGAGACGGCCTCGCTCAGCTCGGTCCAGGTGGAGGGGTCGACGGTCAGCCGCAGGGTGCGTGGCGAGGACCCGCGCTCCGGCGGCAGGTACCCGGAGACGACGCCGCGCTCGGAGGTGAGGGTGGCCAGCACGCGCGCGTGCGCGGTGAGCAGGAGGACGGGCAGGCCGGTGCCGAGGGCGCGGGCGGTGCGCTCCAGGTCGTCGAGCAGGTCGCGGGGTATTTCGCTGCGGTGGGTGCCGACTCCGGGCCCGCCCGCGTGCGGGGCGCGCCAGCGCGGGACGGCGGTGGTGGACTCCGGGGTGTGCGGGCGGGCTTCCTCGGGGGCCCGGCCCGAGGGGCTGGTCGCGCTCATCGGGCGGCCCTCTCTCGTGACGGATGCGGGGCGGGGACGGGCTCCACGTCGATCTCGATGAGATCCGCGGCGGCCACGGCCCGGCGGACGGCCTGCAGCGGGGCGGGCGCGGCGGCCACCACGCAGGCCAGGCGGTCCTGGAACGAGTGGGTGATGCGAAGGTCGCGGCCGGGTGCGGTGGTCGCCCGTGCGGCGAGGACTCCGGGGGCCGCGGCGGCCGCCCGCAGCCCCCGTACGGCCCTCACCCGGCCCTCGTGGGTGGCCCTGACGAACCGCACGGCGGCGTGGCCCGCGCCGGGGGCCGGGGCGGCGGCCGGGAGGCCCGCGGCACGGGCCACCACCGCGTCCACCAGGTCCACGCCCAGCGCGGCCCGCACCGCGACCGGGATCATGCCGCCCGCCAGGCGCGGGTTGACCTCGATGACGACCGGGCCGCCCGCGGACCAGCGCAGTTCGGTGTGGGCGGCGCCCCAGCCGAGGCCCAGCGCGGACAGGGCGTGCAGCGCGGTCTCCCCCAGGGCGTGGGTCGTGGGCCGCGGGGCGGCGGCGGGTACGTCGTGGCCGGTCTCCACGAAGTACGGTGTCGGACCCACGTGTTTGGCGACCACCGTGACGACCCGGCCGTCGAAGGTCTCGACGGAGAACTCCGGCCCGTACACCGCCTCCTCCACCAGGATGCGGGTGTTCGCGCCGTCGTCCAGGAGCCGCCGGGCCCACTCGCGGGTGTCGTCCGCGTCGCGGCACAGGCGTACGCCGACCGAGCCCGAGCCGCTGACCGGCTTGAGCACGACGGGGTGGCCGAGGGACTCGGCCGCGGCGACGGCCGCCGCGGCGTCCGCGACGGCCTCGAACGCCGGTACCGGCACCCCGGCCCGGCGGAGCCGTTCCCGCTGTACGTCCTTGGCGCGGCAGTCCGCCACCGCGGCACCGTCGGGTCCGGGCAGTCCGAGCGCCGCGGCGGCGCGGGCGGCCGTCGCGACGTAGTACTCGGAGCTGGAGGTGACGCCCGCGAGGCCGCCGGCCGCGGCGAGGCCGGACAGGGTGCGCAGCACCGCGTCCGGGTCAGAGGTGTCCAGGAGCCGGGTGTCGACGGCGTCCTCGGCGGCGTAGGGGTAGCGTCCGGGGTCGCGGGCGAGCAGCACGGGCCGCAGGCCGCGGGCGCGTGCGGCGGCGCAGAACTCCCGTCCCGTCCCGGTGGTGTTGCTCTCCACGAAGGCCATCCAGCTGCCGTTCATCGGGTGCCTCCCGGCGCGTACCGCGCCACGATCGCCTGTGCGTCGGCGTCCAGCCGCCGGCGTGCCTGTCGCTGACGGGCGCGGTGGGCGGCGGCCCAGTCCGCCTCTTCGCCGAGGCGGCCGCGCAGGGTGTCCAGTGCCTTGCCGCACTCCCCGGGGCCGCCGCCGCGGTTCAGCTGCGCGACCACCTCGTGCAGTGCGGCGGGGGGTGCCTGCGGTCCCTCGGGCGTCGGCGCGGCGAGTTCGGTGGCGCCGGACTCGACCGCCCGGCGCACGGCCGCGCCGACGGTGTGGTGCGCCGTACGGAACGGGACGCCCTGCGCGACCATCCGGTTGGCGACCACGGTGGCCGTCACGAAGCCCTCCTTGGCCCGGGCCTCCATCCGCTCGGCGGCCGGGCGCGCCCCGGAGACCAGCACCTGGCCGAGCAGGAGCGCGTCCCGCACGGCGGCCAGGGCCGGCCAGGCCACGGAGACGGCTTCCGTACCGACCTCGATGGAGTTGGTGAACGGGGTCGACTTCATCGCCGAGGCCGCCGCCGTCCACGCGCCGATGGCGAGAGCCGCCTTGGCCTTGACGTGTTCGAGCAGGAACGCGTTGCGCTTCTGCGGCATCGCGGAGCTGCCGCCGACGAGCCGTTCGGGGAAGTCGACGAAGCCGAACTCCTGGGTGCTCCACAGCTGCAGGTCGGTGGCGAGCCGGCTGAGGGTGACCGCGGCCGACGCGGTCACGGCGAGCCCGCGCAGCAGGGTGTCGCGGGCGCCGACCGCGTCGGTGGCGTGCAGCGGCGGCGCCGAGAAGCCCAGCAGGACGGCCGTGCGCTCCGGGTCGATCCGCAGGTCGGTGCCGGCGACGGCGCCCGCGCCCAGGGGGCAGCGGTCCAGTTCGCCGACCGTGTGCCGCAGCGCCGCGAGATCCCGGTCCAGGGCGGCGGCGATGCCCGCGAGGTAGTAGCCGTAGGTGACGGGCATCGCGGGCTGGAAGTGGGTGTAGACGGGCATGACGACGTCGGCGTACGCGCGGGTGCGGGCCAGGAGCACACCTTGCTGGCGCATCAGCTCCCCGTGCAGGCCGGTCAGTTCGTCGCGCAGCCGCATCGCCGTCACGGTCGCCTTGATGTCGTTGCGGGAGCGGGCGGTGTGCAGCCTGCCGCCGATGTCGGATCCCAGCTCGGCGGAGAGGTGGCCCTCGTACATGAGGTAGGCGCCGCGCGGGGCGTCCAGGCCCTCCAGTTCCCGGAAGCGGCCGGCCCGCAGCCGCCGTACGGCGTCGATCAGCCGGGCCGCGGCCGCACCCGGCAGCAGCCCGCTCTCCGCGAGCATCACCACGTGCGCGAGGTCGACGGTGGTGATGGGTTCGAGTTCGCGGCGGATCTCGCCGGGGCTCTGTTCGCCGTAGACGATGCGGCGGGTGCGGGGGGCGAGGGTGCCGGTGAGCCGGCCGGTGTCCTCGCCTCGGGCGCTCACGACAGGGCTCCTTCCGGCTGCGCGGCGGCGCGCGGGACGGCGCCGGGTACCTGGTCGTAGGAACGCCGGCGCCACACGAGCCGGGACCAGCGCTCCCCCACCGCACCGGGGTCGGTGACCCGCGAGGGTTCGGCCGGGCGGTCCGCGGCCGTGTGGCCGCCCGCGGCGAGCCAGGCGTCGTCGTAGACCGTGGCCTGGTAGCGGTAGCCCTCGTCGGGGAGCATCACCACACATGTGCGGTCGGGGTTGCGGTCGGCCCACCAGCGGGCGACCTGGTAGGCGGCGCCGCTGGTGGGGCCCTGGAACAGGGCGTGCCGGGCGTGCAGCGCCCGGGTGCTGGCGTACGCCTCCGTCGCGGACAGCCAGTGCACCTCGTCGAAGACCGGGTGGTCGAGGTTGGCCGGCCACAGGCTGTTGCCGAGACCGCGCAGCTCGCGCGGGCCGTCGCTCTGGCCGAACAGGACGCTGCGGTGGGTGTCGACGCCGAGGGCGACGGTGTGCGGGGTGTGGGCCCGCAGGGCGCGGGTGGTGCCGCACATGGATCCGCCCGAGCCGACCGGGCCGACCAGGCAGTCGACCGTGCCCAGCGTGCGCCGCAGTTGGTCGGCGACCGTGCCGTACGAGCGGGGGTTGTCCGGGTTGCTGTACTGCTCCGGGCAGAAGCTGTCGGGAAGTCCGGCGCGGATCTCGGCGAGCCGGTCGAGCCGGGCCGTCTGGAAGCCGCCGACCGGTGCGGGCTCGCGGCAGATCTCGACGCGCGCGCCGAGGTCGGTGAGCCTGCGGTACAGGTTGGCGTCGATGGCCGGGTCGCTGACCAGGATCAGCTTCCGCCGCATCAGGGCGGCCTGCATGGCGAGGGCGAGTCCGAAGGTACCGGAGGTGGTTTCCACGATGACCGTGTCGTCCCCCAGTTCACCCCGCTCCTCGGCGCGTTGCAGTATGTAGTGGGCGGGGAGCAGCTTCATCAGGGTGAAGACGGCACCGTAGAGGTTCGGGCCGATCCTGATGAGGCGCGGCATCATCGTCGCCTCGGTGATCGAGGGGTATGTCGAGGTGGCCGGAGGCATGGTGCTCCTGGGTTCGCGGGCGGACACGAGGTTCCTTCGGGAGAAGGCGGAGGGTTCCTTCGGGGGAAAGCGGAGCCGTGCGGGGAACGCCGGCCGCTCCGGGCGGACGCTCCCGTACGGTCCATGCTGTCGGGCCGCCCTGACAGGCGGCTGACACCCCTGGCGGGGCCGCCCTGTCAGCGGGGCGTCAGCGCGGCCCGACAGCCTCGTGCGGGCACCGGTGGGTGCCGGCGCGAGTGACGACCCCTGGGGGCAGCATGTTGTGGACGCAGGTCGTGGAACCGAGACCCTTCGCCGAACGGCGCCTGGTGTGCTTTCCGCACGCCGGCGGCTCGCCCTACTTCTTCCGCGGCTGGGGCAAGGCGCTGCACGAGCTGGAGGTGCACGCGGTGTGCTATCCGGGGCGCGCCGAGCGGTTCGGGGAGCCGCACG
Source organism: Streptomyces sp. NPDC059906 (assembly GCF_042730645.1). Lineage (NCBI taxonomy): Bacteria > Bacillati > Actinomycetota > Actinomycetes > Kitasatosporales > Streptomycetaceae > Streptomyces > Streptomyces sp. NPDC059906. The sequence continues at coordinate 6,866 of NZ_JBHWKU010000052.1, read as the reverse complement.
CCACCGCGCTCGTGCCGGCGGCCCGGCAGATCGCGGCGGAGCTGCTGGCCGTCGACGACGCCCGCCCGCTCGCCCTCTTCGGCCACAGCATGGGGGCGACCATCGCCTACGAGGTGGCCAGGGCCCTGGAGGCGGCGGGCCGCACCGTGGACCACCTCTTCGCCTCCGGAGCCCGGGCCCCGCAGTCGCACGTTCCCGACGCCGCGGCGGCGGCCGCCTGGGACGAGGCCGCGGTCGTGCGGACGCTGACCGAACTGGGCGGCACCGACCCCGAGCTGCTGGACAACCCGGCGTTCCTGGACCTGGTGGTGCCCTACATCGGCGCCGACTTCCGGATGCTCTCGGCCTACGGGCGCGGTCCCGCCCGGCCGCTGTGCTGCCCGGTCACGGCGCTGGTCGGCACCGAGGACCCCCGGGTGACCGAGGAGCAGACGGCGGCCTGGCGGGAGGTCACCCGGGGGCCGTTCCGGTTGCGGACGCTGCCCGGGGGGCACTTCTACCTGGAGCAGGACCCGCCGTACGACGTGGTGGCCGGGGCGCGGCACGGCGAGTGACCGGCGGGCCGCCTCACTGGTCGCGGTACATCTCCGCCAGCAGGAACGCCAGGTCCAGGGACTGCGTGTGGTTCAGCCGCGGGTCGCAGGCCGTCTCGTAGCGGGCCGGCAGGTCCTCCGCGAGGAGTTCGTCGCCCCCGCCGACGCACTCCGTGACGTCGTCGCCGGTCAGTTCGACGTGGATGCCCCCGGGGTGGGTGCCCAGGGCGCGGTGGACCTCGACGAAGCCCCGTACCTCGTCGAGCACCGTCTCGAAGCGGCGGGTCTTGTGGCCGCTGGGCGCCGTGGTGGTGTTGCCGTGCATCGGGTCGCTGACCCAGCACACCCGGCCGCCCTCGGCGCGGGTCTTCTCGACGAGGACCGGCAGCACGTCGCGTACCCGCTCCGCTCCCGCCCGCACCACGAACGTGAGGCGGCCCGGCTCGCGGTCCGGGTCGAGGCGGTCGATCAGCCTCAGGACGTCGTCGGCGGAGGTGGACGGGCCGAGTTTCACGGCGATCGGGTTGCTGATGCGGGAGAAGAACTCGACGTGCGCGCCGTCGGCCCGGCGGGTGCGCTCGCCGATCCACAGCAGGTGTCCGCTGCCCGCGTAGGACCGGCCGGTCTCCGGGTCGGTGCGCACGAGCGCCGCCTCGTAGTCGAGGAGCAGCCCCTCGTGGCTGACGTAGAACTCCGCGGTGCCCAGTTCCCCGGTGTCGATGCCGCAGGCGCGCATGAAGGCCAGGCTGCGGCCTATCTCGTCGGCGAGTGCCTCGTACCGCTCCCCGGCCCGGGAGCGGGCGACGAACCCGCGGTTCCAGGCGTGCACCTGGCTCAGGCCGGCGAAACCGCCCGTGGTGAGGGCGCGGACCAGCTCGAGTGTGTTCGCCGACGCCTCGTACATGGTGCGCAGGCGGGCCGGGTCGGGTGTGCGGGCCTCGGCGGTGAACTCCAGGCCGTTGACCGCGTCGCCGCGGTACGAGGGCAGGGCCACAGCGCCCTGCCGCTCGACCGGGCTGGAGCGCGGTTTGGCGTACTGGCCCGCCATCCTGCCGACCTTGACGACCGGCAGGGCGGTGGCGTGCGTGAGGACCACGGCCATCTGCAGCAGCGTCTTCAGCTTGCGGCGCACGGAGTCGGGGGTCACCTGCGCGAAGGTCTCGGCGCAGTCGCCCCCCTGCAGCAGGATGGCCTCGCCGCGGGCGACGGCCGCCATGCGCCCCCGCAGCTCCGCGCACTGGCCGGCGGTGACCAGCGGTGCGGCGGCGGCGAGCCCGTCGGTGACGTCGCGCAGCGCGGCGGGGTCGGGCCAGTCGGGTTGCTGGGCGGCCGGGAACGTCCGGCGCAGATCGGCGAATTCGGCGGTCCTTCTTTCCAGGACTTCCATGAACCGTGCCTTCCTCGAAGAGGGGCGAATATGCGCCCACTACATATCCGCTCCGGTCGTCCGGTCAAGCAATTCAGGAATGGACCGCATCGGCCCCGTCGAATTGGTCTGGCCGCGCTCGCCGGGCTGTTGATTGACTCTTCCCGTCCCTCACTCTCGATCGGCGGGGAGCTCGTCGTGAATGGAACGGAAACGGAAACCATTGATGTGCGGATGGCCGCCGCCCGGCTGCCCCGGCACGAACCGCTCGCCCTCTACACCCGGCTGACCGGCGGCCGCCCCTCGGCGGACGTGTTCCTCCTGGAGAGCCCGGCGGGGAGCGGGGAGGACCGGCGCTCGGCCGTCGTCGGCGTGGGGCGGCTCGCCGAGATCCGGGTGTACGCCTCGTATCTCGACATCGACGGCGTCCCCGCCGTGGCGGCGGCCCTCGCCCGCGCCGCCGGATCGGCGGGGCTCACGCGGGACGCGCCGCCGGGCCCGGCGGCCGGCCCGTTCCGCCTGCGCTTCACCGGCCAGGACATGCTGTGGGCGGCGCTCGGCCGGGCCCAGCGGGTCTTCGCGTTGCACGGTGACGTGCCCGAGGAGGGGTACGCGTTCGGGTTCCTGTCCTCGTTCGCGTACGAGTCCGCCTGGCACATGGAGACGCTGACGCCGCGGACCAAGGAGCCGCACGGCCCGGACATCACGCTCTCGCTCTTCCGGGACACCGTCCGGTACGACGTCGAAGGCGGCGCTCCCCGTCATCTGCGGGCCCACGGCGCCGGTTTCGCGGACGCGGGGCCGGCGGCCCGGGTCGCCGAGGCCGCCGCCGAGGCGGGGCGGGCCGCGGCCGTGGCGGCGCCGCGGGCGCCCGCTCCCCGCTCCGTCCACGACAGTGTCGCCCGCGACACGTTCCTGGACCGGGCGGACCGCTGCCTGCGGCACATCGCGGTCGGCGACCTGTACCAGATCCAGATCGGGCACCGCATCGACGTCACCACGGACCTGGAGCCGCTCGACGTCTACCGGCGGCTGCGCGAGCGGAACCCGTCGCCGTACATGTACCTGATGCCGCGGGCGGGCGGCACGCTCATCGGCGCCAGCCCGGAGCTGTTCTTCCGGATCGAGCCCGGCGGACCCGCCGGGGACGAGATCGTGATGCGGCCCATCGCGGGCACCGCGCGGCGCGGCCCCGACGACGAGGTGAACCGGCAACGCGTCAAGGAGATGCGGGAGTCCGGCAAGGAGCAGGCCGAGCACATCATGCTCGTCGACCTGTGCCGCAACGACATCGGCCGGATCAGCAGGCCCAGCACCCAGCCGGTGGACCGGCTCATGGACGTGGAGGCCTTCTCCCACGTCTTCCACCTGGTGTCGACGGTGTCCGGCCGGCTGGAGCCGGACGTGGACGTGTGGCAGGCGGTCCGCGCGACGTTCCCGGCCGGGACCATGACCGGGGCGCCCAAGGTCCGCGCCATGGAGATCATCGACGTCCTGGAGGAGGAGCGCCGCGGCAGCTACGCGGGCGCGGTGGGGCTGATCGACGTCCGCGGCTGGTGCGAGCTGGCCCTGTGCATCCGCACGATCGAGTACGACGGCGCCACGTACTCCACGCAGAGTTCGGCCGGCCTGGTCGCCCAGTCGGATCCGGAGGCGGAGTGGCGGGAGACCCTGGCGAAGATGGGCGCGGCCTACTGGGCGCTGACCGGGAAGGAGTTGCTGCCGTGAGGGTGCTGCTGATCGACGCGTACGACAGTTTCGTCCACATCATCGACCAGTACCTGCGCACGCTCGGCGCCGAGACCCGGGTCGTCCGTTCACTGTCCCGGACACCCGCCGCCCTGGCGGGGCTGGAGCCGGACGCCGTGGTGCTCGGGCCGGGCCCGGGGCACCCGGCCGACTCGGGGCACGTGGAGCTGGTGCACGAGTTCGCGGGGCGGGTGCCGCTGCTCGGCGTGTGTCTGGGGCACCAGGCCATCGGGCTCGCCTACGGCGGGCGGATCGAGGTGGCCGAGCAGGTGATGCACGGGCGGACCAGCATCGTGCGGCATGACGGGGCGGGGCTGTTCCAGGGGCTGGGACACACGCTGGAGGCGACGCGGTACCACTCGCTGCTGGTCGCCGAGCCGCTGCCCGAGGAGTTGGTGACGACGGCCGTGGCCGCCGACCACGGCTGCGTGATGGGGCTGCGGCACCGGACGCTGCCCGTCGAAGGGGTGCAGTTCCACCCGGAGTCCGTGATGACGACGGGCGGGCTGGCCATGATGCACAACTTCCTGGAGTCGGCCGGCTCACCGGTCAGCCGATGACCGCTCCCAGCTCCGCGACGGCCTCCCCGATCCCCGTGCGCGGAAGCTGGGCATGCCCCACCACGAGCGCGGGCGCCCCCTGCCCCGGCCGCGCGTGGAACGCCGCCGCGCCCCGCACCAGGACGGAGCGGCCGAGCGCCCCCGCCACCAGCGCCGCCTCGTCGGTGTGCGGGGGCAGCTGGACGTAGGCGTGCAGTCCGGCCGCCGGCCCCAGGACCGTGGCGCCTGGCAGATGCCGGCGCACCGCCGTCCCAAGGACCTCCCGGCGCTCCCGGCACCGGGCGTTGAGGTGGCGCAGATGGCGGTCGTACAGGCCGCTGCGCAGGAACTGCGCCAGGGCCAGCTGCGCCAGGCTGTCGGTGCCGAGGTCGTGCCGGGCCCGGGCGCGCAGCAGCGGGGCCAGGAGGGCGCGCGGTGCCGCGATCCAGCCCAGGCGCAGGCCGGGGGCGAGGGTCTTGCTGGCGGTGCCCGCGTAGACCACGTGGTCCGGGGCGAGCCGGCGCAGGGCGAGCGGCCGGGGCGTGCCGCGCTCGTACCAGAGGCCGCCGTCGTAGTCGTCCTCCACGATCCAGCCCCCGGTCTCCCGGGCCCAGGCGACGAGTTCCGCGCGGCGGCGCTCGGACAGGGTGACGCCGGTCGGGTACTGGTGGGCGGGCGTGACGAGCACCGCCCGTACCCCCGACGCCCGTACCGCCGCCACGTCGATGCCCTCCGCGTCGACCGGCAGCGGCACCGGCCGCAGCCCGCACTCGCGCACGAACCGGCGCTGGCGCGGATGCCCCGGGTTCTCCATGCCCAGGGCGTCCACGCCCAGTCCGGGCAGCGCCGCGCCGAGCAGGCCGAGGGTCTGCGCGAAGCCCGAGACCACCATGATCTGGTCCGGTGTGCTGGGCACCCCGCACACCCGGCCCAGGTAGTGGGCCAGTTCGGTGCGCAGGGCCGGTACTCCGGCGGGCGGCGGGTAGTCGTGGTCGGCCTGGTCGGCGGTCTGCAGGGCCCGCTGGTAGCAGGTGAGCCAGTCGCGGCGCGGGAAGTGCGGGAACGCGGGGGCGTTGGGGCGCAGGTCCCAGCGCACGTGAGGCACCCGGCCCTCCTCCAGCAGCGTCGGCCGGACCGGCGCGGGCCGCAGATGCCGTACGACCCGGGTGCCCGCGCCCTGCACCGCCTCCAGATAGCCCTCGGCGACGAGTTGTCCGTACGCCTCGACGACCACGCTGCGCGAGACGCCGAGGTCGTCGGCGAGGCTGCGGCTGGAGGGCAGCCGGCTGCCCGGGTGCAGCACTCCGGAGGCGACCTCGCTCTTGATGAACCGCTGGATCTGTGAGGTCAGCGGGACGCCGGAGTCCCGGACGACGTTCATTGCCACCTGCATGCTGCTCGCATCCCTTTTTCTGGACGGACAACCGGAGAACGGGGGTGAATTGGACCGCACGAATAACACGGAAGTGGTCTGGAACGGGACCGTCGAATTTCCCAGACTGAAATTGAACCCACCACTCATCTGGAGGTCGCCGTGAACAACTGGCCCCAATTGCTGAACGCTTTGCTGGACCGCCGGGACCTGTCCACGTCCCAGACCGAATGGGCGATGGACGAGGCCATGTCCGGGGCCGCGGGCCCGGCCCGGCTCGCCGCCCTGATGATGGGCCTGCGGGCGAAGGGCGAGACCGCCGAGGAGATCGAGGGCCTGGCGCGCGGCATGCTCGGCCACGCGGTGCCGCTGACGGTGCCGGGCCGCTGCCTCGACATCGTGGGGACCGGCGGCGACGGCTCGCACAGCGTGAACATCTCCACCATGTCGGCGCTCGTGGCGGCCGGAGCCGGGGCCCGGGTCGTCAAGCACGGCAACCGCTCCGCGTCCTCGGCCTGCGGATCGGCCGACGTGCTGGAGGAGCTGGGGGTGGCGCTCGACCTGCCGGCCGACGCGGTGGGAGCGGTCGCCGAGGAGACCGGCATCACGTTCTGCTTCGCCCCGTCGTTCCACCCGGCGATGCGGCATGCCGCCGGGCCCCGCCGCGAGCTGGGCATCCGTACGGTGTTCAACGCCCTCGGCCCGCTGACCAATCCGGCACGGCCGGCGGCCCAGGCGATCGGGGTCGCCGATCCGGCGCTGGGCCCGCGCGTCGCCGGGGTCCTCGCGCGGCGGGGCACGGACGCGCTGGTGTTCCGCGGGGACGACGGGATGGACGAGCTGACGGTCACCACTACCTCCACCGTGTGGTCGGTCACCGGCGGCGAGGTGCGCCGGGAGTCGTTCGACCCGCGGGACATCGGTGTCCCACGGGCCGCCGCGCGAGCCCTGCGCGGCGGGGACCGGGCGTTCAACGCCCGGGTCGCCCGGGATGTGCTGGCCGGGGCGCGGGGGCCGGTCAGGGACGCGGTGCTGTTGTCCGCGGCGGCCGGACTGGCCGCGTTCGACGGTGGTACCGGGCCGGTGACCGAACGCCTGGCGTCCGGCCTGGACCGGGCGGCGCGGGCCGTGGACTCGGGGGCGGCGGCGGGGGTGCTGGAGCGGTGGGTGGCGGTTGCTGCGCGGCTGAGCGGGGAGCGGTTGAGCGTCTGCGGGGCCGGGGCGGGAGGCCGGGTGCCGGTCCGTCGTGGCTGAGCGCGCAGTTCCCCGCGCCCCTGAGACGCGCGGCGGAGCCGCGCACTCAGGGG
>NZ_JBHWKU010000051.1:0-41797 GCF_042730645.1 Streptomyces sp. NPDC059906 | reverse complement strand
CTCGGGTGGGCGGCCGCTTCTTTTGTTTATATTAGCCTGGGGTCAGGGGTGCGATGTTTAAAATCCGGCCGCCCCGAGGGGATACTGGCTTTCTTGGGGGGGGGTTTTGGGATACACCCCAACCCGCCCCTCGATCGTTCTCCCTGCGGCGTGCCTGGGCGCTCAGGCGAGATGCCCGATATATCACTGTCGGGTGTCCGCGCTCATCCTCTGCCACTTCGCGCTCGCGCTGTTCGCCGCGCCGCTGGTCAGACGGTGCGGAACCGGTGCCTTCCTCGTACTGGCCCTGCCGCCCGCCGCGGCGACCGCCTGGGCCGCCACCCGGTGGAGCACGACGGCCGCGGGCGGCGCCGACACCACCGTCCGGCGCTGGCTGCCCACCTACCACGTGGACTGGGCGCTGAGGCTGGACGCCCTCGCCGAACTCATGGTGCTGCTCGCCGCGGGCGTGGGCACCCTCGTCCTGGTCTACTGCGCCTCCTACTTCGACGACCGCTCCCGACAGCTCGGCAGGTTCGCCGGAAACCTCCTCGCCTTCACGGGGGCGATGCTCGGGCTCGTCCTCGCCGACGACCTCGTCCTGCTCTACATCTTCTGGGAACTGACGACCGTCTTCTCCTACCTGCTGATCGGCCAGACCAGCGACCACAAGCGGAACCGGCGCAGCGCCCTGCAGGCCCTGACGGTCACCGCGCTCGGCGGACTGACCATGCTCGTCGGCTTCCTGCTCCTGGGGCACGAGGCGGGCACCTACCGCATCTCGGCGATCCTGGCCGACCCGCCGGCCCCGTCGGCCGCGCTGTCCACGGCGATCGTGCTGATCCTCGTCGGCGCCCTGTCCAAGTCCGCGATCTGGCCGTTCAGCCTCTGGCTGCCCAACGCCATGGCCGCCCCCACCCCCGTCAGCGCCTACCTGCACGCCGCCGCCATGGTCAAGGCCGGGGTCTACCTCATCGCCCGGCTCGCCCCCGCCTTCGCCGACATCACCCCCTGGCGCCCGCTCCTGCTCGTCCTCGGCTCGGTCACGATGCTGCTGGGCGGCTGGCGGGCGCTGCGGCTGCACGACCTGAAACTCGTCCTCGCCTACGGCACCGTCAGCCAGCTCGGCTTCCTCACCGTCCTCACCGGCGCGGGCCGCCACGACACCGGACTCGCCGCCACCGCCATGATCCTCGGGCACGCCCTGTTCAAGGCGCCGCTCTTCCTGGTCACCGGCATCGTCGACCACGCCACCGGCACCCGCGACCTGCGCAAGCTCTCCGGACTCGGCCGCCGGCTGCCCGCCGTGTGCGCCGTCGCCGTGCTCGCCGGAGCGTCCATGGCCGCCGTGCCGCCCCTGCTCGGCTTCAGTGCCAAGGAGGCCGCCTTCCAGGCGCTCCTGGACGGGAGCACCGGCGACCGCTGGGCGCTCGCCGCGGCCGTCGCGGGCTCCGCCCTCACCACCGCCTACACCCTGCGCTACCTGTGGGGCGCCTTCGCCCGCAAGCCCGGCCTCCCCGACACCGCCGCGCACCCCGTCCCGGCGGCCTTCCTCGCGCCGCCCGCCGTGCTCGCCCTCGCCTGTCTCGTCCTCGGCCCCGGAGTGTCCTGGCTCCAGGGCCTGCTGGGCACCTACGCCGGGCAGTTCCCCGCGCCCGCCCACCCGTACCACCTGGCGCTGTGGCACGGGGCGGGCCCCGCCCTCGGCCTGTCCGGCGCGGCCTGGGCGGGCGGCGTCCTGCTCTTCCTCGCCGCGAGCCCCGTCGCACGGGCCGGTCGGCGACTCGCCTGGCGCTCCGCGGACCTCGTCTTCGGACGGATGCTGCTCGCCCTGGAGCGCACCGCCCTGCAGTGCACCGGATTCGTGCAGCGCGGCTCGCTGTCGGTGTACCTCGTCACGACCATGAGCGTGGTCCTCGCCGGACAGATCGCCGTGCTCGTGGCGGACGAACCCTGGACCGACGTGCCCGCCCCACGCCTGTGGGACCACCCCGCGCAGGCCGCCGTCGCCCTGCTGACCTGCACGGCGGCCCTGCTGTGCCTGGGCGTGCGGCGCCGGATGAAGGCCGTCGTGTTCGCCGGCCTCACCGGATACGGCACCGCGCTGCTCTTCGTCGCCCAGGGCGCGCCCGACCTCGCGCTCACCCAGTTCTGCGTGGAGACCGTCTCGATGATCGTCTTCGTGCTGGTGCTGCGCCGGATGCCGGTGCGCTTCGAGGAGAACTTCAGCCGGCGGCGGCGCCTGCTGCGGATGCCGGTGGCCCTCGCCGGCGGCGCCGCCGTCGCCGTCGTCGTCTGGATCATGGCGGGGCACCGCCGGGCCGACAGCGCGGGAGCGGCGATGGTCGAGGAGACCGCGCACCACGGGCTGAAGGACGTCGTCGCGACGATCCTGGTCGACCTGCGGGCCTGGGACACCATGGGGGAGTCCGCGGTGCTCGCCGCCGCCGCGATCGGCGTCACCAGCCTCATCTACCTGCACCGCCGCGCCGACGGCGCCGAACAGCCCGTACTGCCGCTGCCCGGGGACCACCCGCACGCCGGGCTGCGCACCGCCTGGCGGGCGAGCCGCTACGAGTCGGCGGGCCTGCCCAGCGGCGACGAGGGCGGACCCGAGCGGACCTGGCTCGCCGCCAGCGCCACCCTCGCCCCCGAGCGCCGCTCCCTCGTCCTGGAGGTGGTCGCCCGCCTCATCTTCCACCCCGTCCTCGTCCTCTCCGTCTACCTGCTGCTGTGCGCGGAGAACCTGCCGGGCGGCGGCTTCGTCGCGGGCCTGACCGCGGGCGTCGCCTTCATCGCCCGCTACCTCGCCGGCGGCCGCCACGAACTCGCCGACGCCGTGCCCTTCAAACCGGGTGTGTTCACCGGCCTCGGCCTGTTCCTGTCCACCGGGGTCGCGCTCGGCGGCCTCGGCGAGGGCACCGTGCTGCACGGCTGGACCTGGCACGGCCACCTGCCCTTGTGGGGCGACGCCCACCTGTCCACCGCCGTCCTCTTCGACTGCGGGGTCTACCTGCTCGTGCTCGGCGTCGTCCTGGACATCGTGCGGGCCCTCGGCGCCCGGATCGACCGCCAGATCGAGCGGGCCGCCCCGCGCCCGGAGGCGGGCCGCGCATGACCGTGAGCCTGTCCCTGCTGGTGGCCGCCGCCGTCCTCAACGCCGTCGGCGCCACCCTGCTGCTGACCCGGTCCCTGACCCGGATCCTGCTCGGCGCCGTCGTCCTCGGCAACGGCGTCAACCTGCTGGTCCTGGCCGCCACCGGCAGCGCGGGCGAGGCGCCCCTGCTCTACCCGCACATCATCCGCAACCGCGTCACCGACCCGCTGCCCCAGGCCATCGCCCTGACCGCGATCGTCATCACCCTCGCCACCACCGCCTTCCTGCTCGCCATGGCCTACCGCAGCCACCAGGTCACCGGCTCCGACGAGATCAGCGACGACACCGAGGACCGGCTGGTCGCCCTGCGCGCCGAGTTCCTCGACCGGCGCGGCGAACTCCGCGACCGCTACCGCGAGGCCCGCGCCGGGGACGGCGGCGCCGACGCCGAGCAGCGCGCCCGCTACCGCGCCGCCCGCAGACGGCTGCGCCGGCGGGTCCGTGAGGAACGCGCCTACCAGGCCCGCGCCAACGACGTCTCCGGGAACCTCTGGAACGACATCCTCGGCGCCGACCCCGAGGACTACCGGGAGGGCCGCGAGCTGGGCTCCACCGATGCCGCGGGCCGCCCCGGGCCGGCCCCCGCACGGGTCGCCGGGCCCTCCAACGACCCCGAGGAGACCGGCCGGGAGCCCGACTCGCTCCCCGGCGAGGACTCCTGCCACCCGCCGCCCGACCAGCCCGACCAGCCCGACGATCCGGGCGGCGCCGGCACGGAAGGAACCGGATGAACGCGCTCGTTCCGCTCCCCGTCGTGCTGCCCCTGTGCGTCACCGGCCTGAAGCTGGCCATCGGGCCCCGGCTGCACCGCTTCCAGCGCTTCATCAGCATCGCCGTACTCGGCGCGGTCCTGGTGCTCTCCGTGGTGCTCATGGTGGCCGCCGACCGCCACGGCCCGCTCAGCGTGCACCTCGGCGACTTCGCACCACCGGTCGGCATCACCCTCGTCGCCGACCGGCTGGCGGGCCTGATGCTCACCGTCTCCAGCGCCGTCACCCTGCTCGTCCTCGTGTACTCGCTGGGCCAGGGCATGGCCGACCGCGACGACCAGGCGCCGGTCGGCGTCTTCCACCCCGCCTACCTCATCCTCGTGGCGGGCGTCTCCTGCACCTTCCTCGCCGGCGACCTCGTCAACCTCTACGTCGGCTTCGAGATCATGCTCGTCGCCAGCTTCGTCCTGCTCACCATCGGCGGCACCGCGACCCGGATCCGGGCCGGGTCGACGTACGTGATCATCTCGCTGTTCTCCTCCGTGCTCTTCCTGGTCGCCATCGCCATGACCTACGCCGTCGCGGGCACCGTGAACCTCGCCCAGCTCGCCCAGCGGCTCCAGGAGGTGCCGCTCGGGGTGCGCACCCTGCTGGAGGCGATGCTGCTGACCGTCTTCGCCATCAAGGCGGCCGTCTTCCCGCTCGCCGCCTGGCTGCCCGACTCCTACCCCACCGCGCCCGCGCCCGTCACCGCGGTCTTCGCCGGTCTGCTGACCAAGGTCGGCGTGTACTCGATGCTGCGCACCCAGACCCTGCTCTTCCCCGGCCACCGCCTGGGCGACCTGCTGATGCTCGCCGCGCTCGCCTCCATGGTCGTCGGCATCCTCGGCGCCGTCGCCCAGACCGACCTGAAGCGGGTGCTGTCCTTCACGCTCATCAGCCACATCGGCTACATGGTCTTCGGCATCGCCCTCGCGGGCGGGGGCGGGATCAGCGGCGCGATCGTGTACGTCGCCCACCACATCACCGTGCAGACCACGCTGTTCCTCGTCGCCGGACTCATCGAGCGGCGCGACGGCACCACCGAACTCACCCGCCTCGGCGGCCTGGCCAGGACGGCGCCGCTGCTCGCCGTGCTGTTCTTCGTGCCCGCCATGAACCTCGCGGGCATCCCGCCGCTGTCCGGATTCATCGGCAAGCTCGGCCTGATGCGCGCGGGCGTCGCCGACGGCGGCGGCTGGGCCTGGGCGCTCGTCGCCGGGTCCGCGGCGACCAGCCTGCTCACCCTCTACGTCATGGCGAAGGTCTGGAACCTCGCGTTCTGGCGCGAAGCGCCACCCGGGGCCGAGGAGGAGGGCGTCGTGCTGGAGTCGGCCGAGGACGACGACACGGACGACACGGACGACGACACGGGTGACGGCGAGGAGGGGAGGGCGCCCGGCTCCGAAGAGACGCCCGGGCCCGGAAAGACGCCCGGCCCCGGAGGGACGCCCGGTCCCGGAGAGACGCCCGGCCCCGGCAGGCCGGCCGGGGCCGGGAGCGGGCTGCCGGTGCCCGCGGGCGCCGTCGTCTCCGCGGGCTTCCTCGGGCAGTCCATCACCACCACCAGGCACCTGCCCTGGCCCATGCTGCTGGCCACCGGCGCCGCCGTCGCCCTCGGCCTGTCCTACACCGTCCTCGGCGGCCCGCTCACCACCTTCACCCAGGCCGCCGCCACCGAACTCCTCGCCCGCACCCCCTACATCGAGGCGGTGCTCGGCCGGTGAGCAACCTCTTCCGCGACCGTTCCCCCTACAGCTGGTCCTTCCGGGTCGGCCGCGGCCGGCGCGTGCTCGACCTGCCGCTCGTCGGCTGGCTCACCGTCATCTGGATCCTGCTGTGGGGCACCCCGTCCTGGGCCAACCTCGTCAACGGCGTCCTCGTCGCGGTCTGCCTGTGCCTGGCCTTCCCGCTGCCCGCCGTGGACATCGGCCTGCGGCTGCGCCCCCTGGGCGTGCTGCGCCTCGCGGCCTACCTGCTGTTCGACATGTTCTCCTCCAGCGTCGAGGTCACCCGGCAGATCTTCGCCAAGGGCCCTTACCACGCCGCGGTCGTCGCCGTCCCGCTGCGAGTGCGCAGCGACCTCATGCTCACCGCCACCGCCGTCGCCGTCTCCAACGTCCCCGGCGGCTCCGTCATCGAGGTGCGCCGGTCGACGGCCACCCTGTTCCTGCACGTCCTCGACGCGGGCAACCCCGGCGAGATCGAGGGCGCCCAGCGGCAGGTGTGGCGCATGGAGGAACTCGTCGCCCGCGCCTTCGGCACCGCCGAGGACATCGCCGACGCCGCCCGCCCCGTACCGGAAGGTGACCTCCCGACGTGACCACCCTGCACAGCGTCGAAGACGCCCTGCTCGTCGCCGCGCTCGCGATGATCCTCGTCGCCGGCGCACTGCTGCTGTACCGGATCTGGTACGGCCCCTCGATGCTGGACCGCGCCGTCGCCCTGGACGTGGCCGCGGCGCTCATCATCGCCGGCATCGGCGTCAAGGCCGCCCACGACCGCGACTCCTTCTACTTCCCCGTGATGCTGGTGCTCGCCTTCCTCGGCTTCACCGGCTCGGTGGGCATCGCCCGCTTCATCGCGGTGCGCGACCGGCCCACCGTGCGCCCGGACGGCAGGCAGGACCACCGGTGAACGCCTGGGCCGAGGCCGCCGACCTGGCCGGGACCGTCCTGCTGCTCCTCGGCTGCCTGCAGTGCCTCCTCGGTGTGATCGGGATGGTCCGCTTCCCCGACGTGCTCTCCCGCAGCCACGCCGCCACCAAACCGCAGACCCTCGGGATGCTCCTCGTCCTCACCGGGGTGGGGCTGAGGCTGCGCCACGGCACCGACGTGGGCACCCTCGCGCTCATCGTCTTCTTCCAGTTCCTCACCGGCCCGGTCGCCTCCCACCTGGTGGCCCGCTCCGCCTACCGCACCGGGCAGACGGGGTCCCGGGGCCTGCTCAGGGACGACCTGGACCCGCAGCTGAGCGACGGGGACCGGCGCGAGGAGTAGCCCCGGAGGCCGCTCAGCCCACGCAGCCCACGTGCGCCAGCGCCTGCTTCAGCAGCGCCCCGTGCCCGCCCGGCATCTCGCTGCGCACCGCCTCGGACAGGGCCTCGCGCGGATCGAACCAGACCAGGTCCAGCGCGTCCTGGCGCGGCCGGCAGTCACCCGTCACCGGCACGACGTAGGCGAGCGAGACCGCGTGCTGCCGGGGGTCGTGGTACGGCGTGACACCGTGCGTCGGGAAGTACTCGGCCACCGTGAACGGCTGGAGCGAGGCCGGCACCCGGGGCAGCGCCACCGGGCCGAGGTCCTTCTCCAGATGGCGCAGCAGGGCGTCCCGGACCCGCTCGTGGTGCAGCACCCGCCCGGAGACCAGCGTCCGGCTGACCGTCCCGTCGGGTCCGATGCGCAGGAGCAGGCCGACGCTGGTGACTTCGCCGCTGTCGTCCACCCGTACGGGCACGGCCTCGACGTACAGGATCGGCATACGGGCGCGCGCCATTTCGAGTTCGTCGCTCGTCAGCCAGCCCGGCGTGGTTTCGGTCATGTCAGACATCGCTTGATCATACTTTCAGCCGTTCGTGCTTCCCGGGCGGCGCTCCGGGACTGTGACCCGTCCCACGCCGCTCAGCCGTCGTCCGCCGGGCCACCGGGCAGCCGGTAGACCCGCCGGGCATTGTCCCGTCCGACCCAGCGGACCAGGCGCAACGCGTCCGGGAGGGACAGCTCGTCGGCGTCCAGCCGCTCCTGCAGCAGACCGGCCAGTCCCCGCCGGAAGGCCAGCGCCCCCAGGTGGTGGAACTCGGCCAGTCCATAAGCGTCGGAGCTGTGGAGCAGCTTGCGGAACGGGGTGATCTCCAGTGCCTCCGCGAGGACCGCGCCCGCCCGCGCGGGGCCGACGTGGTGCAGGGTGAGCCCCACGTCGAGGTACACCCGCTCGAAGACCGCGCAGAGATAGGCGGCCTGGCGCTGGTACGGCCAGCAGTGCAGCAGCAGGACCGGGATGGTGCCGGCGGTCAGGTGGAGCCAGTCGGTCAGCAGGGTGGGGTCCGCCCGGTGCAGGCGGATGTCGCTGTCGCCGAACCCGGTGTGGAGCTGCAGCGGCCGGCCGAGGTCCACGGCGGTCCACAGCAGCTGCCGCACGAGCACCGGGTCCTCCAGCCGGCCCCCGCCGCGCGCGAGCCAGCGCCGGGCGGCCTCGGTGACCTCGGCGGGCGAGGGGCGGGCCGGGTCCAGGTCGAACCCGGTGCGGTAGGCCGCCACCGACTTGACGGCCACCACACCCGGCCGCCGTACCGCCTCCCACGCGGCCGTGCGGAACGCGCGCGCGTACGCGTCCGGTTCGACACCGCCGGCCGCCACGGCCTCCGCGACGCCCTCCAGCCGCACCACGTCGTACGCCCTCGCGCCGGCCGCCTCGGCCAGCTCGGCCGGCGCGGTCACGCGGTGCGGGGCGTACCCCGTGTCCACGCAGAACGCGCCGGTGCGCGCGGCCCGCAGGAACCGCCGGTTGACCTCGGCGGCGCCCAGCTCGGACCGCCGGGCCAGGTACACGCCGGCGGGGGAGTGGCGCGGCAGACCCAGCAGGGGCGCACAGTGGCGGCGCACGGCGAGGCCGACGGGACTGTCGAAGGGGGAGACGCCGGGCCACGCCTCGCCCTCCGTGAGCAGGGCCTCGAAACCCGCGCGGTCCAGGTCGTCGGTGACGGCGCCGTGGCAGTGGTGGTCCACCAGCTCCAGCGCGGCCAGCCGCTCGTCGACGGGCCCGGCGGCCATCTCAGTACTTCCAGCGGTACGCCGCCGCCACACCGTCGTCGTCCAGCCCCTCGGCCGACCCGGCCTCGCCCAGCCGTACGGCGATCACCGCGTCGGCCAGCACCGGACCCAGCGCCTCGCGCAGTACGCCGTCGGCCCGGAAGGCGGCCACCGACTCCGTGAGCGTGACCGGCAGCCGCCGCACGCCCCGGGCGGCGGCCGCGGCGGGATCGAGCCGGGCCGGGTCGCCGGTGATCTCCTCGGGCAGCGGTGCGGACGAGGCGAGCCCGTCCAGTCCGGCGGCGATCACCGAGGCGAGCGCGAGGTACGGGTTGGCGGCGAGGTCGACCGGCTTCACCTCCAGGTTCGCCGCGCGGTCGCGGATCCCGGCGGTGCCGGTGACGATCCGCAGCGCGGCCTCGCGGGTCTCCCGGCCCCAGGCGGTGAACACCCCGGCCCACTGCGAGGGCCGCAGCCGCAGCCGGCTGGCCGGGCTCGGCGCGGTCAGCGCCGTGAGCGCCGGGAGGTGGCCGAGCACCCCGGCCACGAAGGACTCCGCCTCGGCGGTCATCCCGTACCGGGCCCTCCCGCCCGCGTGCAGGTTCGTCCCGTCGCGCCAGGCGGAGAGGTGGAGATGCCCGCCGTTTCCGACGCCCTGTCCGAGGACGGCCGGGGCGAAGGAGACGCGCAGCCCGTGCCGCCGCGAGACCGCTCGGATGGTCTGCCGCACCAGCACGCTGTGGTCGGCCGCCGCCACCGGGCCGAGCGCCCCCACCGAGACCTCGAACTGCCCCGCCGCGTACTCGGGATGGAACTGCTCCACGTCCACGCCCTGCGCCGCCAGCGCCGCCAGCAGGTCGGCGGCGCAGTCGCTCAGCTCGACCTGCCGGGCCGCGCCGTACGCCGGTCCGGACACCGCCGGGACGAACGCGTCGCCGTCCGCGTCGCCCCGGCCCACGACCCACTCCACCTCGACGGCGGCCCTGAAGGTGAGGCCGTGCCGCTCGGCCGCCCCGGCCACGATCCGGCGCAGCGCGGTGCGCCCGCACGCCGGGTGCGGGGCACCCTCCTGCGTGATCCGGTCCACCGGCGCCCACGCCCAGCCGGGCTGCGCCGCGAGCACGGTCAGCCGGTCGAGGTCGGGGTAGAGGCGCAGGTCGCCGTCGGGGGAGCCGAGGACGTCCGTGGCCACGATCGAGTCGTCGGCCAGGAAGGTGTCGAACACCGGCGACATGCCGACGCCCCAGGCCGCGGCCGCGGCGAGCTTCGCGGTGGGCACGGTCTTCACCCGGGCGATCCCGGCGGTGTCGACGTACGCCAGCACCACGCCGTGCACGCCCTGCCCGGTCAGCTCGCCGCTCAGCGCGGTGGCCCGCTCGACCTCGCCGGGGCGCCCGCCGGGCACGGGGTCGCTCTCGCTCACGTCTCGGCTCCTTCGCGCCTGCGCCGTCCGTCGCGGACCATTGTGCCGTTCGGTGATCACCCTGTCCGGGTTTCGCCGGATGTGCGCACGACGCGGTGAAGGCCGGCCCGGGTCAGTCCATGGTGGTCGGCTGCGGCGAGGGAGTCCCGCCGTCCAGGACGGTCTTGAGGCGCTCGGTGCCCTGGCGTACCGCCTGTTCGACGGAGGAGGTCCGGCCGCCGTCCAGTCCGCCGCCGGTGACGGTGAGGGCGGAGGTGCCGACGCGTACGGCGGCGATGTCCAGGGTGAGGGTGACGGGGGTGGCGTCGGCGGTGCCCTGCACGGTCACGTGCAGGCCCTCGCGGGCGTCGCTCACGTCGGGCACCGCGGCCTCGGTCACCTGGACCGTGCGCCTGTCGCCGTCGGAGTCGGTCGCGGTGAACTCGTCGCACTTCTGCGGCAGGGAGTCCATCCACTTCAGGCGGTCGTCGAGACCGGCGCGGTCGTACCCGGCGACCTGCTCCAGGAGGCGGGCGTCGCCCTGCTCGAAGCCGGTGAGCGCCGACGGCCCCGACGGCTCGCCCAGCAGGTCGTCGCGGTAGAGCCCGTCCAGGAGCCCCTGACAGTCCCCGGCGTCGGCCTTCGCGGTGAGGAAGTCGGACACGTCGACCTCGCCGACGAGCAGCCGGTCGCGCCACTTGTCCGCGTCCTGGACCTGGTTCCAGTCGCCCTCCAGGTCGGCCTCGGTGAGCAGGGCGGCCTTGGCGCCGGACTCGGTGAGGGCGGCGGGGGAGGCGCTGGGGGAGCCGGTCGGGGTCTGCTTCGCGGCGTCGGGCCGGGCGACCCCGGCCTGTTCGGCGGCGGTGTCCGAGGCGCTCTGCGACCCGTCGCCGTCCGAGCAGGCCGCGGTGGTCAGCAGCGCGCCCGCCGCCAGGGCGGAGGCCAGGAGACGGGCGGGTGGGTACGGACGACGGCTCATCGCGGGATGCCTCCTGGGACGGGAAACGGTGTCCTCAGCGCATCACCGGGGCCGGGGGCGCACCAGCGCACGGGCCTGTTCGGGTGACCGGCGCGGCCGGGCGCGAGGGAGCGGGCCGGACCACCGGTCCCCGCGCCCTCAGCCGACCCGGTCGAGGGTGTCCTCGGCCACGTCCTTGTCCACCGCCGCACGCACCAGCGCGGCCGCGAGGACGGCGGGTTCCGTCCTCCCGGCCAGGGGGAGGAGCCGGTCCGGGTCCCCGGGCAGACCGAGGCGCTCCGCGCCCTGGAGGGCCTTGCGGTCCAGCAGGGGGCCCGCCTCGGGCCAGACCAGCTGGGCCTCCCGCAGGAAGATGTCCGCGCCGGTCGGCCCGACCCCGGGGAACTCCTGGAGCAGCCGCCGCAGCGCGGAGACCTCGCCGTCCGCCTGGTCGCGGAGCCGGCGCAGGTCGCCGCCCCACCGCTCGGTCAGCAGTTCGGCGGCCTCGCCGAGCTGGGTGGCGGTGCGCTCGTCGTAGCGCCGGTAGCCGCCCCGCCCGAGCGCGTCCACCCGCTGCTGCCAGGTGGCCCCGGCCATGCGGCGCGGGTCGCGCAGTCCCGCCTCGCTCAGGGCGCGGGCGGTGGCGACCGCGATGGAGGCGCTGATCCGGGCGCTGAGCAGGTGCGCGAGGACCAGCAGCCGGTACAGCGGCTGCGGGGTGTCCTTGAGCCGGATGCCCGCCTCTTCGGCGTACGTCTGCCCGTGCGCGTCGACGAGTTCGCGCACGGTCCGCCGTTGGTCGCGGCCCACGGCTACGGCTTCAGCGGGTCGTGACCGACCGTCATGAGACGGTGCCGCAGGCGGGTGTCCTCGGCCTCGGGCTCGTTCTCCAGGTCGGTCTGCGAGGTCACGGTGTCCACGACCTCGCGCATGGCGCGCAGGTCGTCGCCGGTCAGGTCGGTGCGCCGCTTCTGCAGGATCGCGAGGACGTGCTGTCCCAGCGGCGGCCCGGCGTCGTCCGGCAGCGGCTCGGTCAGCTCGCCGGAGTCGCGCACCCGGAGCCAGTTGGCGAGTTCCGCGGAGGTCATGTTGACGACGCGGTGGAAGTCCTCCCACAGCGCGTCGAGTTCGAGGGCGTCGGCCATGAGGTGTCCCTCATTTCGTCGTGCTTCGTGCGTTGTGCGTCGTGAATACGTGCTGCGTGGGCAGTCACTCCATGCGGGCGCGGGTGCCCCTGGGGCGCGGGGGCAAACGCCCCGCCGCCTCAGCGGGCGAGCACGCCGTCCAGGAAGCGCGCGACGTCCGCGAAGACCTCCGCCCGGTTCGTCTCGTTGAAGACCTCGTGCCGGGCGCCCGGGTAGATCCGCACGGTCAGGTCGCCGCCGCTCAGCGGTTCCACGCCGACGCGGCTGCCGGGCAGCGGGACCAGCCGGTCGTCGTCCCCGTGCACCCACAGCAGCGGCAGCCGGCCGACGTCGCCGCCCTCGGCCACGGTCTCCAGCGTCCGCACGAACGCCCGAAGCGTCGGCCGCTTCATCGGCCCGTGCCAGACCAGCGGGTCGGCCGCGTACGCCGCTCCCACCGCCGGGTCGCGGGAGAGCGAGGCCGGGCTGATGGGGGTGTCGGGGATCTCCTCCAGGGCGAGCAGCCGGCGCGGCAGCTCCCAGTCGCCGATGACGGGCCCCGACAGCACCAGCGCCGTCAGCTCGCCGGGGTGGCGCTGGGCGTAGCGGGAGGCGATCAGGCCGCCCATGGAGTGGCCGACCATGACGACCGGCAGGCCGGGGTGGGCGGCGCGGGCGAGGTCCGCCACGGCGTGCACGTCGGTGACCACGTCCTCGAAGTCCTCGACGACCACCCGCTCGCCGTCCGAGCGTCCGTGCCCGGCGTGGTCCGGCGCGTAGACGGCCGCGCCGTGGCCGGTCAGGACGCCGGCCACCTCCTCGTAGCGCCCGGCGTGCTCGCCGTATCCGTGGACCAGCAGTGCCACGTAGCGGGGACGCCCGGCGGGCCACTCGCGGACGGCGATCCGCCCCCGCGTTCCGGTCAGCGTGTGCTCGCGGGCCTCGGCCATGGCTCCTCCGGCTGCGTCGGTGACGGTCGTCCGGAGGATCTTCCCAGGACGCCGTCCGGCGGTCTATAGTCCAAAACTAGCAGTGCTAATTAATGGTGACGACGGTCAGGAGTCCCTCGTGCGTCCCGTCCACTTCGCGGCCGCCCGCCGCACCCCGATCGGCAAGCTGCGCGGCGCGCTGTCCACCGTACGGCCGGACGACCTCGCCGCCGCTGTGATCCGCGGCCTGGTCGCCGACGTGCCCGCGCTGGACCCGGCCCGGGTCGACGACGTGTACTGGGGCGCCGCCAACCAGGCGGGCGAGGACAACCGCAACGTCGCCCGCATGGCCGCGCTGCTCGCCGGCCTGCCCGAGACCGTGCCCGGCGCCACCGTCAACCGGCTGTGCGCCTCCGGCCTCGAAGCCGTCACCACCGCCGCCCGCACCATCGCCGCCGGTGAGGCCGACATCGTCCTCGCGGGCGGTTCCGAGTCCATGAGCCGTGCTCCCTTCGTGCTGCCCCGCCCCGACGAGGCGCTGCCGCACCGCATCGAGACCGCCGACACCCGGCTCGGCTGGCGCCTGGTCAACCCGGCGATGAAGGACCTGCACGGCCTGCTCGCCATGGGGGAGACGGCCGAGGAGGTCGCCGAGCGGTACGGCGTCCCGCGGGAACGCCAGGACGCGTTCGCCCTGCGCAGCCACCGCCTGGCCGCCGAGGCCCGCAAGAACGGCCGCTTCGACGACGAGATCCTCCCCGTCGAGCGCCCCGACGGCGTGGTCGTCGACACCGACGAGTGCGTCCGCGAGGACACCTCACTGGAGAAGCTGGGCCGCCTCAAGCCGGTCTTCCGCCCCGGCGGCACGGTCACCGCGGGCAACGCCTCCCCGATGAACGACGGCGCCGCGGGCCTCCTCCTGGTCAGCGAGGAGGTGCTGAACGACCTCGGCCTGGAGTCGCTGGGCCGCTATGTCGCGGGCGGCTCGGCCGCCGTCCACCCCGACGTCATGGGCATCGGCCCGGTCCCCGCCACCCGCAAGGTCCTCGCCCGGGCCGGGTGGAGCGTCGGCGATCTCGCGGAGGCCGAGTTCAACGAGGCGTTCGCCGCCCAGGCCCTCGCCTGCGTCGACCAGCTCGGCATCGACCCCGACCTGGTCAACCCCACGGGTGGCGCCATCGCGCTGGGCCACCCGCTCGGCTGCTCGGGCGCCCGCATCCTCACCACGCTGCTCCACCGCATGCGCCGCACGGGGGCCGGCCGGGGGCTGGCCACGATGTGCGTGGGCGTGGGGCAGGGCAGCGCGGTCCTCGTCGAACGCCCCTAGTCCCACCTCGGTCACTGAGCCGCCACCCCTCTGCAGAGCCGCAGCAAGGAAACGGAGCAACACCCCATGGCAACCCTCTCCGTCGCCGCAATCCTCGCCGAGAACGCCCGGCGCCGTCCCGACAAGGAGGCGCTGGTCGAGGGCGACCTGCGGCTGACCTTCGCCGAGGTGTGGCGGCGGGCCCGCGCGCAGGCCGGTGCCCTCGTCGGCCTGGACGTCCGGCCCGGGGACCGGGTGGCGCTGATGGCACCGAACAGCGCCGACTTCCCCGTCGCGTACTACGCCGTCGCCGCGGCCGGCGCCGTGGTGGTGCCGGTGCACCTGCTGCTGTCCCCGGCCGAGGTCGAGCACGTCCTGCGCGACAGCGGTGCCACCCTGCTGCTGTGCCATCCGGCGCAGGCGGAGACCGGAGCGGCCGCCGCGCGGGAGGCGGGCGTACGGATGCTCACGCTCGGCGAGGAGTTCGACCGGCTCGCCGCCGACGCGGAGCCCCTGCCCTCGTACGTCACCCGGGACGCCGACGACCCGGCCGTCGTCTTCTACACCAGCGGCACGACCGGAGTGCCCAAGGGCGCCGTGCTCAGCCACTTCAACCTGGTGATGAACGCGACGGTCAACGCCTTCGACGCCAACGACATCCGGCCCGACGACGTGGCGCTCGGCGCGCTGCCCCTCTTCCACGCCTTCGGCCAGACCGTCTCCCTCAACTCCACCTGGCGGGCGGGCGCGACCCTCGTCCTGCTGCCGCGCTTCGACGCGGCGCGCGCGATCGAGCTGATGGTGAAGGAGGGCGTCAACACCTTCCACGGGGTGCCGACCATGTTCGTCGCCCTCGCCGCCGCGGCGGCCGGGGCCGCGGCCCTGCCGGAGCTGCGGGTGTGCATCTCCGGCGGCGCCTCGCTGCCGGTGGCCGTCCTCGAACGGTTCGAGGAGGCCTTCGGGGCGAAGATCTACGAGGGGTACGGGCTGTCGGAGACCTCTCCGGCGGCGGCCGTGAACCAGCCGGTGTTCGGCGCCAGGCCCGGCACCATCGGCCACCCGCTGTGGGGCGTCGACGTGGAGATCGCCCGCGCGGAGGTCGAGGACGCGGTGGACCTGCTGCCGCCCGGGGAACTGGGCGAGGTCGTCGTCCGCGGCCACAACGTGTTCTCCGGCTACCTCGGCCGCCCCGAGGCCACCGCTCAGGCGCTCGTCGACGGCTGGTTCCGCACCGGCGACCTGGGCACCAAGGACGAGGACGGGTTCCTGAGGATCGTCGACCGGAAGAAGGACGTCATCATCCGAGGCGGCTACAACGTCTATCCGCGGGAGGTCGAGGAGGTGCTGATGCGCCACCCCGGCATCGCCCAGGTCGCCGTCATCGGGCTCCCGGACGAACTCCACGGCGAGGAGGTCTGCGCCGTGGTCGTGCGGGCCCCCGGCACGGCGCCCGAGCAGGTGCCGGACGCGGCCGGGGTCACCGAGTGGTCCAAGCAGCACCTCGGGCGGCACAAGTACCCGCGCCGGGTGGAGTTCGCGGACGAACTGCCGCTCGGGCCGAGCATGAAGGTACTCAAGCGCGAGCTGAGGGCGACGTACACCGACCACCGGGGACCGCGCTAAGGATCAATGGGCGAGACGGTGCTCACGGCGCCGGTGGGGTGCGCATAGCATCGGTCCCCGCAATGGACACCATGACCGCGACGGACACGATGACGCTCTGGCACCTCACCGGCTGGGAATTCGCCGCCCTCGCCTTCGCGGCCCTGCTCGTCGGCTTCTCCAAGACCGCGGTGAGCGGGGCCAACACGGTCAGCCTCGCGATCTTCGCGGCCGTCCTGCCCGCCCGCGCCTCCACCGGCATCCTGCTGCCGGTGCTGATCGCCGGGGACATCCTGGCCGTCCTCACCTACCGGCGCCACGCGCACTGGCCCACCCTGTGGCGGCTGTTCCCGGCGGTCGGCGTGGGCGTGGTCGTCGGCACCCTGTTCCTGGTGTGGGCCGACGACGCGGTCGTGCGCACGTCGATCGGCGTGATCCTGCTGTTCATGGCCGGAGTGACGGTGTGGCGCCGGCGGCAGGCCGACACCGCCGAGCAGCCGGACGAGGTCACCTCGCGCACCGGCCGCGTGAAGGCCCGTTCGTACGGCGTCCTGGGCGGGTTCACCACGATGGTCGCCAACGCGGGCGGCCCGGTGATGTCGATGTACCTGCTCTCCGCGGGGTTCCGGAAGCTCGGCTTCCTGGGCACGTCGGCGTTCTTCTTCCTGATCGTCAACGTCTCCAAGTTGCCCTTCAGCGCGGGCCTCGGTCTGATCGACGGCCACTCGCTGCTGCTGGACGCGGCGCTGGTCGTCTTCGTGGTGCCCGGCGCGTTCCTCGGAAAGTGGGCCGTGAACCGGATCAACCAACGCCTGTTCGAGCGTCTGGTGATCGCGGCGACGGTTGTGGGCGGTCTGCAGTTGCTCCTTGCCTGATCCGCTGGGGGAGCCCGTTGCTGAGGTCCTCCACCAGCAGGCGCTTGGCGATGGCGTCGACGGCGGCGCGCAGCTCCGTGTCCGAGGGGCGTCCGATGTCCCGCTCCACCCGGTCCTCCAGCCAGATCGCCCACGCCCGGCCGATGACGAGAGCCTCCCGGGCACCCGCCTCGGTGTGGGACAGCAGGGAGCCGTGCCGGGTCAGGAATCCCTCCTCCACCATCCGGTCGAAGACCGGCAGCAGCACCTCCGGCGGCAGCCGGCGTCGGGCGGCGATCAGACCGAGGCTGGCGTGCCCGACCAGCCGGGTGAACAGGTCCACCTGCATCACGGCCCAGGCACCGGCGACGTCCAGCCGGGTGTCGCTGTCAGCGATGATCCGACGCGCGGTGTCCAGCTCCGTAGCGCCGATGATCTTCCCGACGGAGGCCTCCAGCGTCCGCCTGCTGCTGGCGTCGTGCGGTGAGGCGAAGCCCTCGCCCATGTCCGTGGACCCCGCACGGGCGCTGTCGCGCAGCTGGACCTGCTTGAGGAACAGCGCGACCACGAAGCCCAGGACGGCGACCGGCACCGTCCACAGGAACACGGTCTGGATGGTCTCCGCGTACGCGCCGACGATCGGCGCCGACGCCGGGGGCGGCAGCCGGTGCACCCCCTCCGGACTGGTCGACGCCCTCGCGATCACCGACGGGTCCGCGGCACCGGTGCGGGCCGCCGCCGCGACTCCGTCGCGCAGGTTGGGACCCAGCGAGTTGGCGTAGATCGTGCCGAACACGGCGGTGCCGAAGGAACTGCCCAGCGTACGGAAGAAGGTGACGCCGGAGGTGGCGGTGCCGAGGTCGGCGTAGTCGACGGTGTTCTGCACGGCGATGGTCAGCACCTGCATGGACAGGCCGATGCCGGTGCCCAGCACGAACATGTACAGCGACTCCAGCCCCGCGCCCGTGGCCGGGTCCATCAGCGACATCAGGTACAGGCCGACGCCCATCACCAGCGTGCCCGCGATGGGGAACAGCCGGTACCGCCCCGTCTTGCTGACCACGTTGCCGCTGAACACCGAGGCGATCAGCAGCCCCGCCACCATCGGCAGCGTCCGCACCCCGGAGACGGTGGCCGAATCCCCGTCGACGTACTGCAGATACGTCGGCAGATACGTCAGCGCGCCCAGCATGGCGAAGCCGACGATGAAGCTGAGGATCGAGCAGACCGTGAACACCGGGTTGGAGAACAGCCGCATCGGCAGCATCGGTTCGGCCGCCCGGGTCTCCACCCAGCAGAACAGCCCGAGCGCGATCAGCCCGCCCGCGAACAGGCCGATGATCACCGCCGAGCCCCAGGCGTACTGGTTGCCGCCCCAGCTCGTCGCCAGGATCAGCGCGCTCGCCCCGACCGCGACCAGCGCGATGCCCAGGTAGTCGATGACGGGACGGGCCGCCGACTTCACCACCGGGATGGTGCGGGCGGCGGCGATCACCACGACGACCGCGATGGGCACGTTGACGTAGAAGGCCCAGCGCCAGGACAGGTGGTCGGTGAACAGGCCGCCCAGGAGCGGTCCGATGACCGTGGCGACCCCGAACACGGCGCCGATCGCACCCTGGTACTTGCCCCGCTCCCGGAGCGGGATGACGTCCGCGATCAGCGCCATCGCCGTCACCATCAGGCCGCCCGCGCCGACGCCCTGCACCGCCCGCCAGACGATCAGCAGCGGCATGTTCGTCGCCAGCCCGCACAGGAACGAGCCGGTGATGAACACGACCGCGGACACCTGGAAGACGACCTTGCGGCCGAACAGGTCGCCGAACTTGCCGACCAGCACCGTCGCCACGGTCTCCGCGAGCAGGTACGAGGTCACCACCCACGACATGTGCTCGGCGCCGCCCAGGTCCGACACGATCGTGGGCAGCGCGGTGCCCACGATCGTCTGGTCCAGGGCCGCGAGCAGCATGCCGAGCATGATCGTGACGAAGACGACGTTGCGGCGGCGCCGGTCCAGCACGGGCGGCTGGGTGGCGGCGGTCCGTGGCGATTCCTCGGCGACTGTCACACGGTCACGATCACACCGGTGCACGGGCCACGCATGCGGGGCGGTCCGCCCGGGTCAGCGCTCGCCGGGATTGCGCCGCAGCAGATAGGTGTCCATGATCCAGCCCTTGCGCTCCCGGGCCTCCGCGCGCAGCCGCTCGATGCGGGGCGCGGCCTCGGCGATCGGGCCGGAGTCGAGTATCTCGTCCGGGGTGCCCAGGTAGGCGCCCCAGTAGATGTCGATGTCCTGGTCCGCGTACCGCCGGAAGGCCTGGTGCGCGTCCAGCATCACGACGACGTCGTCCGCGTCCTCGGGAAACCCCTCGGCCAGCCGCCGCCCCGTGGTGATCTGCACCGGGCGCGCCACCCGGTTCAGCCCCGTCCGGTGCCGGGCGACCAGCGAGGAGACGCTGCTGATGCCGGGCACGACGTCGTACTCGAACGCGACCGAGCCGCGCTCCAGGATCTCCTCCAGGATGCCCAGCGTGCTGTCGTACAGCGCCGGGTCGCCCCAGACCAGGAACGCGCCGGTCTCGTCCCCGCCCAGCTCCTCGGCGATGAGCCGCTCGTAGATGCCGGCCCGGGCACTGCGCCAGTCCCCGACGGCAGGGGAGTACGCCGCGCCGCCCGCGCTCCGGTCCCGCTCGGGGTCGCGCGCCTCGACGACCCGGTACGTCCCCTCGGGTACGTGCGCCTCCAGCATGTCCCGGCGCAGCCGCACCAGGTCGGACTTCGCCTCGCCCTTGTCCAGGACGAAGAACACGTCCGTGCCGCGCAGCGCCCTGACGGCCTGGAGCGTCAACTGCTCGGGGTCGCCCGCGCCGATACCGATCACATGAATTGTCCGCACGCCACGAGTCTGCCGTACGCCACCGACCGCGCCCCGGCCGGGCCGCCCCGGCGGCGCCGGTCCGGGTTCAGCCGCGCAGCCGGGGCGCTCGCGCCGCCGCGTCCACGGACGCGCCGCCCTCCACGTCGCCCGCCAGCTCCCGGGCCCACCCGGCGACCGCGCCCAGATCCATCCCGTACGGCCGCTGCCGCCCGGCCCCCGACTCCGCCCACGCCGTGACGGCACCCGCCCCGCGCCGCAGCAGCCGCGCCCCACCGGTGGCGTTGCCGCGCGCCGAGTGCGTGAGCCCGACGGCCAGCTGGGCCATGCCCCGCCACAGCTCCCGCTCCTCCTCGGGCCCCGACTTCCAGGCGTCCTCGAAGACCTCGTGCGCGTGGAACGGCTTCCCCTCGTCCAGCAGCCGCTGCGCCTCGGCGACCGTCGCGTCCGGGGCCCGTACGACCCCCTCGGGCTGGCGCGGCACGCCGTCCGCGCCGTAAGGCAGCGGGCGTCCCAGCCCGTCCCGCGGCCGGGCGTTGCGCGCCCGGCCCTCGTCGTCACGGTCCCGCCGCTCCACCGGGCGGTCGGAGGCGGTGCTGTCCACGGGGCTGTCGGCAGAGCTGTCCATGGGACCGATTGTCCCTCTCCCGTGCCCGCTTAGGCGCGGCCCCGTCCGTGGGGTAAAGTGCTGTCCGCATGATCGCGCGGTTCACCGCGCGTGACGACACCGGGACGTGGCGCAGCTTGGTAGCGCACTTGACTGGGGGTCAAGGGGTCGCAGGTTCAAATCCTGTCGTCCCGACGGTGCGAAGGGCCTGCACGGACGCGAGTCCGTGCAGGCCCTTCTTCGTGCCGTCCCCTCCCGGTGGTCAGTCCCGCGGCCGCGCCCCCGCGGCGACGAGCAGGTCCACCGTCTCCTGGTGCGGTCCGTTGGACGCCCAGTCCAGCGGCGCCCAGCCGGTGCCGTGGTCCTCGCGCAGGTTCGGGTCGGCTCCGTACTCGAGGAGCGCGCGGACGGTCTCGGTGTGTCCCCAGCAGGCCGCCCCGCACAGCGGTGTGCCCTCCGAGCCGATCCCGCTCTCCGTGTCCGGGCGGGCACCGGCCGCGAGCAGCACGCGGACGATGCCGGTGTCGCCGTTCACGGACGCCAGGTACAGCGGGGTGCTTCCGGCCGGGTCCGCCGTCTCGGCGGGTGCTCCGGCCCGGAGTGCGGCCCGCACCCGCGCCAAGTCACCCACGAGCGCGGCGTCGACGAGACGCCGGGACAACTTCTTGTGCTTTCTCCTGTTCACGCGAGCCGAGCCTACGTTCACCCGACTGGAAGCGCACTTCACAGTTGATCCCGGCTCAGTTCCTGACCAGCAGCTGGAAGTCGAACGCGTACCGGGACGCGCGGTAGACGTGCGTCCCGTACTCGACCGGCCGCCCGGTGTCGTCGTACGCGATGCGCCGCATGGTGAGCAGCGCGGCGCCCTCCCGCTCGCCGAGGCGCTCGGCCTCCTCGCGGGAGGCGATGCGGGCGCCGACGGTCTGCCGGGCGCTGTGCAGGGTGATGCCCGAGGAGCGCATCATCCGGTAGAGACCGGTCGACTCCAGCCGGACGTCGTCGAGTTCCAGCAGGCCCGCCGGGAGGTGGTTGCACAGCATCGCCACCGGCTGCCCGTGGGTGAGGCGCAGCCGCTCCAGGACGGCGACCTCGGCGCCCTCCGCGACGCCGAGGGCCGCCGCCACCTCGGCGGTGGCCGGGACGGCCTCGTTGCGCACCACCCGGGTCCCAGGGTCCTGTCCGGCCGCCACCAGGTCGTCGTAGAGGCTGCTCAGCTCCAGCGGGCGCCTGACCTGGCTGTGCACCACCTGGGTGCCGACCCCGCGCCGCCGTACCAGCAGTCCCTTGTCGACCAGGGACTGGATGGCCTGCCGGACCGTCGGCCGGGACAGGCCGAGGCGGACGGAGAGGTCGACCTCGTTGCCCAGCAGGTTCCCCGGTGCGAGGGCGCCGTGTTCTATCGCCGCCTCCAACTGCCGGGCCAGCTGGTAGTAGAGCGGCACCGGACTCTTCCGGTCCAGGGCGAAGTCCAGGGTGCCGATCGCGGGGGCGGTCACGGCACGTGCGGGGTCGCCGGTCTTCGCCATGGACGTACCTCCCTTGCGTAGGGGACTGACTGGGGGGGCGGGGGGCGGGATGCCGCAGGGGTCAGAGGTGGCGGCGGCGGTCGGCGACCGCGCGCTCGTAGGCCGCCCGCGCGTCCGTGGCCGCCTCGCGGGCCGACACCTCGGCCACCGGCACGTCCCACCAGGCCTGTGCCGGGAGAGCGGCCGACGGGGGCGCCGTCTCGACGTACACACAGGTCGGGCGGGTCGCCGCGCGGGCCGTCGCCAGTGCCTCGCGCAGTTCCCGCACCGTCTTGGCGCGCAGCACGTCCATGCCGAGGCTGGCCGCGTTGGCGGCGAGGTCGACGGGGAGCGGGGCGCCGGTGAAGGAGCCGTCGGCGACGCGGTGGCGGTAGTCGGTGCCGAAGCGCTCGGCGCCGACCGACTCGGACAGGCCCCCGATGGACGCGTAGCCGTGGTTCTGGACCAGGACCAGCTTCACCGGCAGGTTCTCCTGCACCGCGGTGACGATCTCGGTCGGGTTCATCAGGTACGTGCCGTCGCCCACCAGGGCCCACACCGGGGTGTCGGGCGCGGCCTGCTGGACGCCGAGGGCGGCCGGGATCTCGTAGCCCATGCAGGAGTAGCCGTACTCCAGGTGGTACTGGCGCGGGGAGCGGGCCCGCCAGAGCTTGTGCAGGTCCCCGGGGAGCGAGCCGGCCGCGTTGATCACCACGTCCTGGTCGCCGACGACGCCGTCCAGCGCGCCCAGCACCTGGGTCTGGGTCGGCACCGCGCCGTCGTCGTCGGCGCGGAACGCCGCCTCGACCTCCTCGTCCCAACGGGTCTTCCCGGTGCGGTACTCCGTCTCGTACGCCGCGTCCACCCGGTGTCCGGACAACGCCTCCGTCAGCGCGGTGAGCCCCGACCGCGCGTCGCACACCAGGGTGCCGGCGGCGAGCTTGTGGGCGTCGAAGGCGGTGATGTTGAGGTTCAGGAAGCGGACGTCCGGGTGCTGGAAGAGGGTGCCGGAGGCGGTGGTGAAGTCCGAGTAGCGGGTGCCGACGCCGATCACCAGGTCCGCGGTGCGGGCGAGGGCGTCGCTCACCGCGGTGCCGGTGTGGCCGATGCCGCCGAGATCCGCCGGGTGGTCGTGGCGCAGCGCGCCCTTGCCGGCCTGGGTGGAGGCGACCGGGATGCCGGTGGCGTCCACGAGTGCCTTGAGGGCCTGTTCCGCCTCGCTGTGGTGCACACCGCCGCCCGCGACGATCAGCGGGCGGGCGGCGGCCCGGACCGCCCGGACCGCCTCGATCAGCTCCGCCGGGTCGGGAGCCGGGCGGCGTACCCGCCACACGCGGTCGGCGAAGAACTCCTCGGGCCAGTCGTACGCCTCCGCCTGCACGTCCTGGGGCAGTGCGAGGGTGACCGCGCCGGTCTCCGCCGGGTCGCTGAGTACGCGCATCGCCTGGAGCGCGGAGGCGAGGAGGGCCTCGGGGCGGGTGATCCGGTCGAAATACCGGGACACGGGCCGCAGGGCGTCGTTGACGGACACGTCGGCCTCGACCGGGTGCTCCAGCTGCTGGAGGAGCGGGTCGGCGGCGTGCGAGGCGAAGTAGTCGCCGGGCAGGAGCAGGACCGGCAGGCGGTTGATCGTGGCGAGGGCGGCCCCGGTGACCAGGTTGGTGGCGCCGGGGCCGATGGAGGTCGTCACCGCCTGCGCGGACAGGCGGCCCAGCTGCCGGGCGTGGCCGACGGCCGCGTGCACCATGGCCTGTTCGCTGCGGCCCTGGTGGTACGGCATCATCTCGCGGTACTCCACGAGTGCCTGGCCGAGACCCGCCACGTTGCCGTGGCCGAAGATGCCCCAGGTGCCCGTGACCAGGCGGCGCCGCACGCCGTCGCGCTCGGTGTACTGCGCGGCCAGGAAGCGCACCAGGGCCTGGGCGGTGGTCAGTCGGCGGGTGGCGGCGGCGCTCATGCGGACCTCTCCGGTGCGGTGTAGAGGGGGAGTCGGGGGTCGACCGCCTGGTCGGGCCAGGTGTCCCGGATCCAGGTGTGGTCGGGGTGGTCGCAGATCAGCCAGGCGCGTTCGGCCTCCGGCCCCGCCATGACGTTCAGGTAGTACATGTGGTGGCCGGGGACCGCCATCGACGGCCCGTGCCAGCCGTCGGGGATCAGCACGACGTCCCCGTCGCGTACTTCGGCGAGGACATCCGTGCCCTGTCCCTGTCCGGAGGGGGAGACGCGCTGGTAGCCGAGGCCGGGGGTGCCGTCGTGGTCGGCGAACTCGAAGTAGTAGATCTCCTCCAGCACCGACTCCTCGCCGGGACGGTGCTCGTCGTGCTTGTGCGGGGGGAAGGAGGACCAGTTGCCGCCCGGGGTGAGCACCTCGACCGCGATCAGTTTGTCGCACTCGAAACCCTGTCCGTCACCGCCTCCGGCGGGGGCCGCCGCACCGAAGTTGTTGACCTGCCGCGAGCAGTTCCCGGTGCCGCGCAGCTCCACCGGCACCGAGGACGCCGGGCCGTAGCGGGCGGGCAGGCGCCGGGTGCAGCGGGCGCCGGTCAGCGCGAACCGGCCGCCGCCGGTGGACGTCAGGGTGGTGCGGGCGTCGCGCGGCACGTACGCGAAGTCGGTGACGCCGGTGAACACGCTGTCCCGGCCGGTCAGTTCGAAGGTGTCCCGGCCGAAGTCGTCGGCGGTCGCGACCGTGCAGCCGCCGCTCAGCGGCAGGACGATCCACTCGCTCTCGCCGCTGTCGAAGGTGTGGCTGTCGCCGGGGGCCAGGTTCACCACGCGCAGGCTGGAGTAGCCCCAGCCCGCGCTCTCGGGCGTCACGTCCACGGCGTACGGGCCGTCGGCCGCAGCCTTGCCCGCGGGAAGGTGATACGTCATCGTCCGCTCCTCCGCCTCTCCTCGGTCCCCACAGTCGGGCACGGCAGCCCCGGTCACAGCAGTCCCACGGCCGTGTCCACCGCCTCTTCCACGCTGCCCCCGGCCGGGTAGAGCAGCGAGCGGCCGACCACCATGCCCTGCACGGTGGGCAGCCTCAGCGCCTTGCGCCAGCGTTCGTAGGCCGCGGTCTGGTCCGCCGGGGAGCCGCCTATGTCGCCGCCGAGCAGGACCGCGGGCAGTGTGGAGGTCTCCAGCACCTCGGCCATGTCGTCCGGGTCGCGGGTGACGGGCAGTTTCAGCCAGGTGTAGGCGGAGGTGCCGCCGAGACCGGAGGCGATGGCGATGGAGCGGGTCACGGCCTCGGCCGACAGGTCGTTGCGGACCCGCCCGTCGATCCGGCGGGACATGAACGGCTCGACGAACAGCGGCAGCCGGCGCTCCGCCATGGCGTCGACCGCCCGGGCGCTCGCCTCCATCGTGGCCAGCGAGCCGGGGTCGTCGTAGTCGATGCGCAGCAGCAGCTTGCCCGCGTCGAAGCGCAGGCGGGCGATGTCCTCGGCGCGGTGGCCGGTGAAGCGGTCGTCCATCTCGAAGGCGGCGCCCGCGAGTCCGCCGCGGTTCATCGAGCCCATGACGACCTTGTTCTCCAGCACGCCGAGCAGCAGCAGGTCCTCCAGCACGTCCGCGGTGGCGAGCACCCCGTCGACGCCGGGCCGGGACAGCGCGGTGCACAGGCGCTCCAGCAGGTCGGCCCGGTTGGCCATGGCGAGCCCGCGGTCGCCGACGCCGAGCGCGCCGCGCGCCGGGTGGTCGGCGGCCACGATCATCAGGCGGCCGGAGTCGCCGATCAGCGGACGGCGTACCCGGCGGGCCGCGGCCTCGGCGATCGCCTCCGGGTGCCGGGCGCGGACCGCGGTGAGGTCCGGGATGCTGGAGATGCTGCGGGACAAGGGGTTGCTCCGTTCAGGGAGTGGCTCGCGCGAGGAGGTCGTCGACCTCCGCCTCGGTGGGCATCGCGGAGGAACAGGCGAGACGGGAGGCGACGAGGGCGCCGGCCGCGTTGGCGTACCGCATGATCCGCTCCAGCTCCCAGCCGGAGAGCAGACCGTGGCACAGGGAGCCGCCGAACGCGTCGCCCGCGCCGAGGCCGTTGACCACCTCGACCGGGACCGGCGGCACCTCGGCCGACCGGCCGTCCCGGTGCACGGCGAGGACGCCCTTGGGGCCCTGCTTGACGACGGCCAGCTCCACACCGGCCGCCAGCAACGCCTCGGCGCAGGCGCGGGGTTCGCGCACGCCCGTGGCGATCTCGCACTCGTCCAGGTTGCCGACCGCGACGGTCGCGTGCCCGAGCGCCTCGGCGTAGTACGGGCGGGCCTGGTCCGGGTCGGCCCAGAACATGGGGCGCCAGTCCAGGTCGAAGACCGTCGTGCCGGACTTGGCGCGGTGGGCGAGGGCGGCCAGCGTCGCCGTGCGGCTCGGTTCCTCGCTCAGTCCGGTGCCGGTCATCCAGAAGATCGAGGCCGCGCGGACCGCGTCCAGGTCCAGCTCCTCCGGGTGGATCTCCAGGTCCGGTGCCTTGGGGCGGCGGTAGAAGTAGAGCGGGAAGTCGTCCGGCGGGAAGATCTCGCAGAACGTCACCGGGGTCGGGTAGGCCGCGACCGGGGTGACCCAGCGGTCGTCGACGCCGAACTCCTTCAGCGCGCCGTGCAGATAGCCGCCGAAGGGGTCGTCGCCCGTGCGGGTGATGACGGCCGTCGCGCGGCCGAGCCGGGCGGCCGCGACCGCGACGTTGGAGGCCGAACCGCCGAGAAACTTGCCGAAGGTCTCAACCTCCGCCAGGGGTACGCCCGTCTGCAGAGGATAGAGATCGACCCCGATGCGGCCCATCGTGATCAGATCGAAACGCGGGACTGACTCGGCCATGTGCGACGCTCCTTTGGCTGGGCGGGGGCCTGCCGCCTCCCAAGGTGTATGACTCCCGGACGACGCTGTCAATACTTTGTACTTACATTCGGACCTGCGAGTGAAATGATGTCTTGACAAAGTATTGACAGTGGGCGTCCCAAGGACTTGTATCCGGTCCCAGCGCAGCAACAGCCATTCTTCTCGGGTCTGGCACTCGGGTCTGGCACACGGCTCTCCCGTCGCACAGTCGCACAGTGAGGTGCAGGAAAAGATGGACCGCTCTTCGCACGCCCGCTCCCGCAGATTCGCCCCTGCCGTGGCCCTCGCCGCCGCCGCGGCCCTGACCCTCGCCGGCTGCTCCAGCAGCTCGGGCGGGAAGAAGGCCGACGAGGAGAGCGACTCGGGCGGCGCCTCCGCGGGCAAGGCGAACACCCCCCGCATGACGGTCGCCCTGGTCACCCACCAGGCCCCCGGCGACACCTTCTGGGACATCGTCCGCAAGGGCGCCCAGGCCGCCGCCGACAAGGACAACGTCAAGCTCGTCTACTCCGCCGACCCGAACGCGGGCAACCAGGCCAACTTGGTGCAGAACGCGATCGACCAGAAGGTCGACGGCATCGCCGTCACCCTCGCCAAGCCGGACGCCCTGCGCAGCGTCCTCGGCAAGGCGGAGAAGGCCGGCATACCCGTGGTCGGGCTCAACTCCGGTCTGGCGGACTGGAAGAAGCTCGGCCTGATGGAGTTCTTCGGCCAGGACGAGAGCGTGGCCGGCGAGGCGCTCGGCAAGCGGCTGAACGAGGACGGGGCGAAGAAGGCCGTCTGCGTCATCCACGAGCAGGGCAACGTCGGCCTGACCCAGCGCTGCGAGGGCGTGAAGAAGACCTTCGAGGGGTCCATCGAGAACCTCTACGTCAACGGCACCGACATGCCCTCGGTGAAGTCGACCATCACCGCCAAGCTCAAGCAGGACGGCGGCATCGACCACCTGATCACGCTCGGCGCCCCCTTCGCCATGACCGCCGTGCAGGCGGTGGACGAGTCCGGCAGCGAGGCCAAGGTCGCCACCTTCGACCTCAACAAGGAACTGACCGGCGCCATTGAGAAGGGCGACATCGAGTTCGCCGTCGACCAGCAGCCCTACCTCCAGGGCTACCTCGCGGTCGACGGGCTGTGGCTCTACAAGAACAACGGCAACTACAGCGGCGGCGGTGAGCAGCCGGTGCTGACCGGCCCGGCCTTCGTCGACAAGACCAACGTCAAGGCCGTCGCCGAGTTCGCCTCGAAGGGCACCCGGTGATGAGCATGGCCCAACAGGCTGAGCCGGCGGTGACCACACCGCCGGCCCCCGGCCCTCAGCAGACCGACGGGCGCACCCGTGAGCGTCCCGTGGCGCTGCGGCTGCTCGCCCGGCCCGAGGTCGGGGTCTTCCTCGGCGCCGTCGCCGTGTTCGTCTTCTTCCTGATCGCCGCGCCCACGCTCCGCGACGGCGGTTCCATGGCGACGGTGCTGTACCAGTCGTCCACCATCGGCATCATGGCGCTGCCCGTCGCCCTGCTGATGATCGGCGGCGAGTTCGACCTGTCCGCCGGTGTCGCCGTGGTCACCTCGGCGCTCACCGCCGGCATGCTCAGCTACCAGCTGACCGTGAACGTCTGGATGGGCGTCGTCGTCGCCCTCGTGGTCTCGCTCGCCGTCGGCGCCTTCAACGGCTGGGTGCTGATGAAGACCGGCCTGCCGAGCTTCCTGGTCACGCTGGCCACCTTCCTGGTCCTCCAGGGCGTCAACCTCGCCGTCACCAAGCTCGTCACCGGCAACGTCGCCACCGACGACATCAGCGACATGGACGGCTTCGACCAGGCCAAGGCCGTCTTCGCCTCGTCCTTCGACGTCGGCGGCGTCGACGTGAAGATCACGGTCGTGTGGTGGCTGGTCTTCGCGGCCCTGGCCACCTGGGTCCTGCTGCGCACCAAGTACGGCAACTGGATCTTCGCCGTCGGCGGCAGCCAGGAGTCCGCCCGCGCCGTCGGCGTGCCGGTCACCTTCACCAAGATCACGCTGTTCATGCTGGTCGGCTTCGGCGCCTGGTTCGTCGGCATGCACCAGCTCTTCTCCTTCAACACCGTGCAGTCGGGTGAAGGCGTCGGCCAGGAGCTGATCTACATCGCCGCGGCCGTCATCGGCGGCTGTCTGCTCACCGGCGGCTACGGCTCCGCCATCGGCCCCGTCTTCGGCGCCTTCATGTTCGGCATGGTGAACCAGGGCATCGTCTTCGCGGGCTGGAACCCCGACTGGTTCAAGGCCTTCCTCGGCGTGATGCTCCTCGGCGCCGTCCTCATCAACCTGTACGTCCGCCGCGCCGCGACCCGGAGGTGATCGGAAATGACCAGCAAGACCCCCGCAGCCCCCGGCACCCACGGCGCCGTCCTGGCCGACCCCGCGCCCGAGCAGGACCGCCCGCTCGTCGAACTGCGCCGGGCCGGCAAGTCCTACGGCAACATCCGCGCCCTGCACGGCGTCGACCTCGCCGTGCACCCCGGCCGGGTGACCTGCGTGCTCGGTGACAACGGCGCCGGCAAGTCCACCCTCATCAAGATCATCTCCGGGCTGCACCAGCACACCGAGGGCGAGTTCC
Source organism: Streptomyces sp. NPDC059906 (assembly GCF_042730645.1). Classification (NCBI taxonomy): domain Bacteria; kingdom Bacillati; phylum Actinomycetota; class Actinomycetes; order Kitasatosporales; family Streptomycetaceae; genus Streptomyces; species Streptomyces sp. NPDC059906. Next base: position 12,588 of record NZ_JBHWKU010000051.1, on the reverse strand, counting down.
TCGTCGACGGCGAGGCCGTGCGCTTCGCCACCCCGCGCGACGCGCTGGCCCGCGGCATCGCCACGGTCTACCAGGACCTCGCCACGATCCCGCTGATGCCGGTGTGGCGGAACTTCTTCCTCGGCTCCGAGATGACCAAGGGTCCCTGGCCCGTGCGCCGCCTCGACATCGCCCGCATGAAGCGGACCGCCGACGAGGAACTGCGCAACATGGGTATCGTCCTGGACGACCTCGAACAGCCCATCGGCACCCTCTCCGGCGGCCAGCGCCAGTGCGTCGCCATCGCCCGCGCCGTCTACTTCGGCGCCCGCGTCCTCATCCTGGACGAACCCACCGCCGCGCTCGGCGTCAAGCAGTCCGGCGTGGTCCTGAAGTACATCGCCGCCGCCCGCGAGCGCGGACTCGGCGTCATCTTCATCACCCACAACCCCCACCACGCCTACATGGTCGGCGACCACTTCAGCGTGCTGCGCCTGGGCACCCTCGAACTGAGTGCGGCCCGCGCCGACATCACCCTCGAAGCGCTCACCAACCACATGGCGGGCGGCGCCGAACTGGCCGCCCTCAAGCACGAGCTGGCGCAGGTCGGCGGCGTCGACGTGGAGGCGCTCCCCGACGACGCGGGCGCTGCGGCGCAGGCCGCCGCACCCGATACTGCCGACAGGACCGACAGGACCGACAGGACCGACAGGACCGACAGGACCGACAGGACCGACAGGACCGACAGGACCGACGCCGCAAAGTCCGATGCCGCGGCATCCGACAGCACCGCATCCGGCACCGCCGAAGGGAAGGCCTGAGCATGCCCTCTGCCCTCGACCGCATCCGCGTCGGCTCGGCCCCCGACTCCTGGGGCGTCTGGTTCCCCGACGACCCCCGGCAGGTGCCGTGGGAACGGTTCCTGGACGAGGTCACCGAGGCCGGCTACGACTGGATCGAGCTGGGCCCCTACGGCTACCTCCCCACCGACCCGGCCCGGCTCACCGACGAGGTGACCCGGCGCGGCCTCAAGGTCTCGGCGGGCACCATCTTCTGCGGGCTGCACCGCGGCCCCTCCGAGTGGGACGCCACCTGGGAACAGGTCGGCCGCGTCGCCGCCCTCACCAAGGCGATGGACGCGAAACACCTCGTCGTCATCCCGTCCTTCTGGCGCGACGACAAGACCGCCGAGATCCTGGAGCCGCCGGAGCTGACGGGCGAGCAGTGGGGCCACCTCACCCGCGGCATGGAACGCCTGGGCCGCGAGGTACGGGAGACCTACGGCCTGGACATCGTCGTCCACCCGCACGCCGACACCCACATCGACACCGAGGAGCACGTCGAGCGCTTCCTCGACGCCACCGACTCCGACCTGGTGAACCTCTGCCTGGACACCGGTCACTACGCCTACTGCGGCGGCGACAGCGTCAAGCTGATCGAGACCTACGGCGAGCGCATCGGCTACCTCCACCTCAAGCAGGTCGACCCGGACATCCTCGCCGGGGTGCGCGAGGGCGGCGTGCCGTTCGGCCCGGCCGTGCAGCGCGGCGTGATGTGCGAGCCGCCCGGCGGCGTGCCGGAGCTGGGGCCGGTACTGACGGCGGCCCAGGAACTCGGCGTGGACCTGTTCGCCATCGTCGAGCAGGACATGTACCCCTGCGAGCCGGACAAGCCGCTGCCCATCGCGGTACGCACCCGGAAGTTCCTGCGTTCCTGCGGAGCCTGAGTCCGGCCGCACCGGCGGGAGCGTCCCGCCGGTGCCCCGCTCGGCGGGCCGTTGTCAGCGGCGCGCGTTAGCGTGCGAGCACTGACACCTCGTCCCGTTCCGGGAGGCACCCATGTCCTCGCGTCTCAACCCGTACCTCAGCTTCGACGGCGACGCCCGTCAGGCGATGGAGTTCTACGAGCAGGTGTTCGGCGGCACGCTGTCGCTGAACACCTTCGGCTCGTTCGGCATGTCCGACAGCCCGAAGGCCGAGCAGATCATGCACGGCATGCTGGAGACCTCCAGCGGCTTCACCCTGATGGGTGCCGACATGGCGCCCGGGCAGGAGCACCGTCCGGGGAACAACTTCTCGGTCAGCCTCAGCGGCGACGACGAGGCCGAGCTGCGCGGCTACTGGGACAAGCTGTCCGCCGACGGATCGGTCGACGTGCCGCTGGAGAAGCAGATGTGGGGTGACGTCTTCGGCATGTGCAGGGACCGGTTCGGCATCTCCTGGCTGGTGAACATCAGCGAGCCGGCGGGCTGACCGGGCAGCCCGCCGGACCGTGGACCCGCCGCACCCCCTCAGCCGCGCCGCACCTCGGCGATCGTCACCGGCCGGTGCTCGTGCAGCGACAGCGTGCACGCCTCGGCGATCCAGCCCGCCTCCAGCGCGTCCTCGACCGTGCAGGGCGAGGTGCGGGCACCGGCGACGACTTCGGTGAACGCGGTCAGCTCCGCGCGGTAGGCGGCCGTGAAGCGGTCCATGAAGAAGTCGTGCGGAGTACCGGCCGGGAACGTCACGCCCGGCTCGACCGAGCGCAGCGGCAGCTTGTCCTCCAGTCCGACGGCGATCGAGTCGTCGAAGCCGTGGATCTCCATCCGGACGTCGTAACCACGGGCGTTGTGGCGGCTGTTGGAGACCACGGCGATGGTGCCGTCGTCCAGGGTGAGCACCGCGCCGGTGGTGTCCGCGTCGCCTGCCTCCCTGATGTAGTCGGCACCGCGGTTGCCGCCGACGGCGTAGACCTCGCTCACCTCCCGGCCCGTCACCCAGCGGATCGAGTCGAAGTCGTGCACCGAGCAGTCCCGGAAGATGCCCCCGGAGGCGGCGACGTACGCGGCGGGCGGCGGCGCCGGGTCCAGCGTGGTCGACCGTACGGTGTGCAGCGGCCCCAGCTCACCGCTCCGCACGGCGGCCCGCGCCGCGGCGAACCCGGCGTCGAAGCGGCGCTGGTAACCGATCTGGACCGGCACGTCGTGGCCCGCGAGCGCCTTGAGCACCTCGACGCCCTCCGGCATGGTGCGGGCGACGGGCTTCTCGCAGAAGACGGGCACGCCGGCCTCGACGGCGGCCAGGATCAGGTCCGGGTGGGCGTCGGTCGCCGCCGCGATCACCACACCGTCCACACCGGCGGCCAGCACGGCCTCCGGCGAGTCCGCCACCTCGGCACCGAACCGCTCGGCGGCTGCCTTCGCGGCGTCCGCGAACGGGTCGGCGACGACGAGCGAGCCGACGGAGTCGAGTCCGGCGAGGGTCTCGGCGTGGAAGGCGCCGATGCGGCCGAGGCCGAGGATTCCGATACGCATGTGGTTCGCTGCTCCTTGCTCGTGGTGTGGGGTGTCCGTGCCGGGGCCCGCGCCCCGCCCGCCCCCGTTCACCGGCCCTCTCGTCGTGCCCGGCCCGCCCGCAGCTGTGCGCGCAGCGCCTCAGGTGTCCACTCCTCGCGCAGCGCCCGCCGTACGACGTCCGCCTGGGAGGGCGGGGCCAGGCCGTCGACCGGCGGGTCGCGGTCGAGGTTGGTCGGGAAGGGGTACCCCTCCGCGCTCGCGGCGACCACCTGCTCCAGCCACCGCTCGCCCGCGCCCGCGGCCTTCCGCCTCAGCAGCACCGGGTAGACGGCGTCCACCACCGCCTCCCGGTCCACGGTCTCCATGGCCCGGCCGAACGCGGAGGAGATCTGCAGCAGGTTGGCCATGCGGCGGATGCCCGCGGAGCGGTTGGCGCCCGCCGCGTGGAACAACGCGGGGCTGAAGAAGACCGCGTCGCCCTTGGCCAGCGGCACCTGCACCTGACGCGCCTCGAAGTACGCCCGGAACTCCGGCAGCCGCCAGGCCAGGTAGCCGGGCTCGTACTTCTGGGAGTGCGGCAGGTACATCGTGGGCCCCGACTCCACGGGCATGTCGCAGTGCGCGACGGCGCCCTGGAGGGTGAGCACCGGGGACAGGCGGTGCACGTGCGCCGGGTACGCGGCGGCGGCCCGGTCCGAGAGGAAGCCCAGATGGTAGTCGCGGTGCACGGTCTGGGCGGCGCCGCCCGGGTTGACCACGTTGATCTGGGAGGTGACCTGGTAGCCGGGGCCGAGCCAGGCGCGGGCGACCAGGGCCAGGGCGTCGTTGGCGTAGTAGTCGGCGAACGCCTCCGCATCACGCAGGGCCGCCTTCTCCAGGGCGTTCCACACCCGGTCGTTGGCCCCCGGCGCGGCGAAGTGATCACCGGCGGCGGCCCCCGAGGCGCGCTGCTCGGCGATCAGCGCGTCGAACACCGCGGTGGCCCGGTCGACCACCGCCGGGTCCGCGAAGGCGCCCTTGAGGACGACGAGGCCGGGGCCGTCGGCGAGGGCGTGGACGAGTTCGGCCGCCGTCCCCGCGTCGTCGCGCAGCCCCCCGGCCTCGTACACGGGGACGTTCCGCTCCACGGCGGCGGCCCGCGGGTAGGCGGCCGGGTCGGTCGGCTGCTCGACCAGCTCGCGGAAGGCGTCGAGGTCGCAGTCGCCTGCGGACAGCCGGGAGCGGTGGGCGGGGACGGGCGCTGCGGGCATCGTCGTCCTTTCGCTGACAGGGGCGACGCGGTGCTGCCATTCTTGTCCTGACAAACGCGTCGAACAACCATCAGCAGGCCATCAAAAACCCGTCAGAGCGCGCCGCGCGGACGAAGCCGAGGAGCCGGTCATGGGGCACCCCTTCCCGATCCGGGAGATCGCCCGGCAGGCGGGCCTGAGCGAGGCCACCGTCGACCGGGTGCTCAACGGCCGCGGCGGCGTGCGCGAGAGCACCGCCTACGAGGTCCGACGGGCCATCGCCGACCTGGACCGCCAGCGCACCCAGGTCCGGCTGGTCGGCCGCACGTTCATGTGCGACATCGTGATGCAGGCGCCGGAGCGCTTCACCACCGCCGTGCGGGCGGCTTTGGAGGCCGAACTGCCCGCGCTGCACCCGGCCGTGGTGCGCTGCCGGTTCCACTTCCGCGAGACGGGCCCGGCCGGGGAGCTGACCGAGACCCTGGACCGGATCGCCCGGCGCGGCTCCCAGGGGGTGATCCTCAAGGCCCCGGACGTCCCCGAGGTGAGCGCCGCCGTCGGCCGGCTGACCGCCGCGGGCATCCCCGTCGTCACCCTGGCGACGGACCTGCCCGCGAGCCCCCGGGCGGCCTACGTCGGCATCGACGACCGGGCCGCGGGCGCGACCGCCGCCTACCTCATGGGCGAGTGGCTCGGCGACCGCCCCGGCAACGTCCTCACCAGTCTCAGCAGCGGCTTCTTCCGCAACGAGGAGGAACGCGAGATGGGCTTCCGCGGCGTCGTGCGGGCCCGGCACCCCGGCCGGGCACTCGTCGAGATCGCCGAGGGGCAGGGCCTGGACGCCACCCAGTACGACCTGGTGCGGGCCGCGCTCGAACGCGACCCGGACATCCGGGCGGTCTACTCGATGGGCGGCGGCAACATCGCCACCCTGCGCGCCTTCGCGGACCTCGGCCGCCCCTGCGACGTGTTCGTCGCCCACGACCTCGACCAGGACAACACCCGGCTGCTGCGCGAGCGGCGCCTGTCCGTCGTCCTCCACCACGACCTGCGCCAGGACCTGCGCGAGGCCTGCCGCCACGTGATGCGCGCCCACGGCGCACTGCCGCCCGCCGGTCCGGCGCGACCCTCGCCGATCCAGGTCGTCACCCCGCACAACATGCCGCCCGACGTGCCCTTCGGCACCGCGACCGTGTGACGTGCGCCGCCGCCCCGGGCGTGTGACGCGGCCGTCCACGCCGCCGCTCGTACCGTCGGGCGCATGTGGAAATCGACTCCGGCCGGCGGCCCCGAGCGGGTGGTGGCGCTGGCCGACGGCGTCTTCGCGATCGCCATCACCCTGCTCGTCCTGGACTTCTCCGTGCCCAGCGGTCTGGACTCCTCGGCCTACCGCGCGGCTCTGCGGGACCTCGCGCCCAACCTGGGTGCGTACGTGCTCAGTCTGCTGGTGCTCGGGCTCTTCTGGCGCGACCACCGCCGCATCTTCGGCCTCGTCGAGCGGGTCGACGGCCAGGTGATCACGCTGTCCCTGGCCGGCCTGGGCGTCGCGGCACTCGTTCCCTTCCCGACCAAGCTCATCTCCGAGTACGGGGACGAGCCGGTCTCCGTCGCCGTCTACGCGGCGGCGATCGCCGCCCTGGGCGCCTCCCACGTGGCCCTGCTGGCCGTGCTGGCCACCCGGCCCTGGCTGTGCGGCGGCACGGCCCCCGAGGAAGGCTTCCTGCTCTTCGGTCTGGACATGGCGGCGACGACGGTGGTCTTCGCACTGAGCGTCCCGCTCGCCCTGGCCGTCGGTCCCGCGGCGATGTGGAGCTGGCTCGTACTGGTCCCGGTCCAGGGCCTGCTGGGCCGGTGGGCGATGCGGGCCCGCCGCGGCGCCGTCAACCGGGCAGCCCGGGACTGACCCAGGTGCCGCGCTCCGCCGACCGCGACATGGCCTCCAGTACGTCCGCACTGTGCACGGCGTCCGACAGGGTGGCACCGTACGGGGTGCCCTCGGCGATCGAGCGCAGGAAGCGGTGGGCCTCCACCACCTTCAGGTCGTCGTACCCCATGGCGTTCGCGGCCCCCGGCTGGAACGCGGCGAACTCGCCGTGCCCGGGGCCGACGTACACGGTGCTCACCGGCTGGTCCTGGTACTCCGTGCCGCGGCTGACGCGCAGTTCGTTCATGCGGCGGAAGTCCCAGAACACCGCGCCCCTGGTGCCGTGCACCTCGAAGCCGTAGTTGTTCTGCTCGCCGACGGAGACCCGGCAGGCCTCCAGGACTCCGCGGGCGCCGGAGGCGAAGCGCAGCAGGCAGCTGACGTAGTCCTCGTTCTCGACCGGGCCCAGCTCGCCGCCCGTGGCCCGGGCATGACCGGCGGTGGCGGCGGCGGGACGGGCCCGCCGCGGCAGGAAGACCGCCGTGTCGGCGGTCAGCGAGGCGATGTCGCCGAGCAGGAACCGGGCCAGGTCCGCGCCGTGCGAGGCCAGGTCGCCGAGTACCCCGCTGCCGCCGCGCTGCCGCTCGTAGCGCCAGGTCAGCGCACCCTCCGGATGGGCCGCGTAGTCGCTGAAGAAGCGGAGGCGGGCATGGGTGACGGTGCCGATCTCCCCGGCGGCGATCAGGTCGCGGGCGGTCTCCACGGCCGGGGCGTTGCGGTAGTTGAAGCCGACCGCGCCCTGCACACCGGCCCCGGACACGGCGTCCGCCACCGCCCGCGCATCGTCGGACGACAGGCCGACCGGCTTCTCCACCCAGATGTGCTTGCCCGCCCCGGCCATCGCGACGGCGATCTCGCGGTGCAGGAAGTTGGGGGCCGTGATGCTGACCGCGCGCACTCGCGGGTCCGCCGCCACCTCGCGCCAGTCGCGGGTCGTCGAGGCGAACCCGAACTGCGCGGCGGCCTCCTCGGCCCGCCCCGGCACCTCCTCGGCGACCGTCACCAGCTCCGGGCGCAGCGCCAGGTGCGGATAGTGGTGGCGGACCCGGGCGTACGCCTGGGTGTGCACCCGGCCCATCCAGCCGAAACCTACGACGGCGACACCGAGTGCCTCGACCATGAGCGCCCCTCTTCGGATCTGTCCGTGATCTGTCCGAGGCCACCCTGGGCGGGCGCCGGCATCATGTCAACCTTTTGACAGGACAAAGACCGGGGGCCCGGATCACGGACGACCGAGGTCGATCGCGTACGCCTTGCGCAGCGTCTCGTGCACCGTCCACGTCGTACGGTCGCCCTCGCGCAGTACGGCCAGGTCGCCCGGCCCGACCGTGAGGGTCGGCCCGCCCGCCACCTCGATGGTGGCCGAGCCGCTGAGCACGACGAACATCTCGTCCGCCTCCGTGTCGGTGACCACGCCGGGGGTGATCTGCCAGACGCCGCGCACCCGGCGGCCGTCCGGCGACTCCCAGACCAGCCTGCCGGTCACCTCGGGCGTGCCGGACACGATCTGGCCGGGGTCGAGCGGCTCGGGTTCGAGCTCGGCGTCGGGGACGTGCACAACGAAGCTGTGGGTCATGGCGCGACGTTAGCCGGGCCCCGCGGGGCTCCGGGGGAGACAGGGTGTGGGGCATCCGGCCCGATCGGCGGACACTTCGTCGCGGCCGGGGCGGGGGCGAAAAGCGCGAACAAAATTGTTGACAATCTTGTTTGGCTAGATTTACGTTCGACAGGCACTCACTCAGGGAGGGCAACCATGCCGAACCAAGCCCGTCCGGGCACCGGGGAGCAGGCCAAACAGCTTGCGCTCGGTCAGCTGCGGCAGGCGATCCTGCGCGGCGACATGGCACCCGCGCAGCGGCTGGTGGAGAACGAACTCGCCGAGCAGTTCGGTGTGACCCGGGCGAGTATCCGGGCCGCGCTGATCGACCTGGAGTCCCAGGGGCTCGTCGAGCGCATCCGCAATCGCGGTTCACGGGTGCGGGTGGTGACCGTGGAGGAGGCCGTGGCCATCACCGAGTGCCGCCTGGTGCTCGAAGGGCTGTGCGCGGCCAAGGCCGCCGCCGCCGTCGACGACGGGCAGGTCGCCCGGTTGAAGGAGCTGGGCTCGGCGATGCGCAAGGCCGTGGCCGGCGGCGAACCGCTGACCTACTCGGACCTCAACCACGAACTCCACGCCCGGATCCGGGAGTTCTCCGGCCAGCTGACGGCCGTGGAACTGCTGGAACGGCTCAACGCGCAACTGGTCAGGCACCGCTTCCAGTTGGCGCTGCGCCCGGGGCGCCCGCAGCAATCCCTGAACGAGCACCTGGCCATGATCGAGGCGATCGAGGCCAGGGACCCGCAGGCCGCCGAGGCGGCCGTCCGGGCCCACCTCGTCAGTGTGATCGAGGCGCTGCGCGACTGACGCACCCGCCTGGGACACGCGCCTGAGACACGGCACTGAGGTGGGCGTCACCTGTCCACCAAGGAGAAGTCACCCATGACGTACGGCAACGCGCCCGCCGCCGTCCCCCGTTCGACCCTCGTCGTCACCGCGCACGCGGGGGACTTCGTGTGGCGGGCGGGCGGCGCCATCGCCCTGGCCGCCTCGCGCGGGGAGCAGGTCACCATCGCGTGCCTGACCTTCGGCGAGCGCGGCGAGTCCGCCAAGGCCTGGCGGGAGGGGAAGAAGCTGGCGGAGATCAAGGCGCTGCGCCGGGAGGAGGCCGAGAAGGCCGCCGCGACCCTGGGCGCCGAGGTCCGCTTCTTCGACGCCGGCGACTACCCGCTGACCGTCACCCCGGAGCTGACCGACCGGCTCGTCGAGGTCTACCGGGCCACCCAGCCCGACGTCGTACTCACCCACCCGGTCGAGGACCCGTACAACGGCGACCACCCGGCCGCCAACCGCATGGCCCTTCAGGCGCGCGTCCTCGCACAGGCCATCGGCTACCCGGGCCAGGGCGAGATCATCGGCGCCCCGCCGGTCTTCTACTTCGAGCCGCACCAGCCCGAGATGAGCGGCTTCCGGCCCGAGGTGCTGCTCGACATCACCGAGGTGTGGGAGACCAAGCGCAAGGCGATGGAGTGCCTCGCCGCCCAGCGGCACCTGTGGGACTACTACACCGACCTGGCCGTCCGCCGGGGCGTCCAGCTCAAGCGCAACGCCGGTCCCAACCTGGGCCTGGCGCACCGGACCATGGCAGAGGCCTTCATGCGCCCCTACCCCCAGATCGCGAAGGAGCTGGCATGAGCGGCGTCGTCGTCACCAACCCGCCCAAGGCCGACGCCGAGGACGTCGAGGCGCTCGCCGCCTACGGCGTGGCCACCGTCAGCGAGGCCATGGGCCGCACCGGACTGCTCGGGCCCGGCATCCGCCCCGTCCAGCAGGGCGTACGGCTCGCCGGCACCGCGGTCACCGTGCTCAGCTGGCCCGGCGACAACCTGATGATCCACGCCGCCGTCGAGCAGTGCGGCGAGGGCGACGTCCTCGTCGTCACCACCACCTCCCCGTCCACCGACGGCCTGTTCGGCGAACTCTTCGCCACCGCCCTCCAGCGGCGCGGGGTGCGCGGCATCGTCATCAACACCGGCATCCGCGACACCCAGGAACTGCGCGAGATGGGCTTCGCCGCCTGGTCCCGCGCCGTGTCCGCCCAGGGCACGGTCAAGGCCACCGGGGGCTCGGTCAACGTCCCGATCGCCGTCGACGGCCAGGTGATCCGCCCCGGCGACGTGATCGTCGCCGACGACGACGGCGTGGTGGTCGTCCCGCGCGAGCGCGCCCGGCAGGTCGCCGAGGCATCCGAGGCCCGCGAGCAGAAGGAGGCGGCCACCCGCGCCGCCTTCCTGGAGGGCCAACTCGGCCTGGACCGCTACGGGTTGCGCGAGAAGCTGAAGGAACTCGGGGTCACCTACCAGTCGTACGACGTGTACACCGCGGGAGAGCGGCCGTGACCGGCACCGGTATCGGCATCGGGCCCGAGGCGGTGCGCTGCACGCTGATGCGCGGCGGCACCTCCAAGGGCGCCTACTTCCTCGCCGCCGACCTGCCCGCCGACCCCGCCGCCCGCGACGGCCTGCTGCTGCGGACCATGGGCAGCCCCGACCCGGGGCAGATCGACGGCCTGGGCGGCGGGCACCCGCTGACCAGCAAGGTCGCCGTGATCTCCGGCTCGGCCGACCCGGACGCCGACGTCGACTACCTGTTCCTCCAGGTCGCCGTGGACGCCCCCGAGGTCACCGACCGGCAGAACTGCGGCAACATCCTCGCCGGGGTGGGCCCGTTCGCCGTCGAGCGCGGGCTCGTGCCGGCCGGGGAGGCCGAGACGTCCGTACGCATCCGCATGCTCAACACCGGCGAGCTGGCCGTCGCGACCTTCCCGACCCCGGGCGGGCGCGTCGCGTACGACGGGGACACGGCGATATCCGGCGTGCCCGGCACCGCCGCGGCGGTCGTCATCGAGTTCCCGCAGGGCGCCGGGCCGCTGCTGCCCACCGGCAACGTCCGCGACACCGTCGCCGGCACCGAGGTGACCTGCGTCGACAACGGCATGCCGGTCGTCCTGATCCCGGCCGCATCGCTCGGAGTCACCGGGCAGGAGACACCGGCGGAGCTGGAGGCGGACGCGGCACTCGCCGGACGCCTGCGCGAGATCCGGCTGGCCGCCGGGCACCTGATGGGCCTCGGTGACGTCGAGGGCGCCACCGTACCCAAGCTGACCCTCCTCGCCCCGCCCCGGGACGGCGGCGCGGTCACCACCCGCACCTTCATCCCGGTGCGCTGCCACACCTCCATCGGTGTCCTGGGCGCCGCGAGCGTCGCGGCCGGGCTGCGCGTCCCCGGCGGCGTGGGGGAGGGCGTCGCCCGCCTCGCCCCGTCCGGCGACCGGGTCCGGGTGGAACACCCCACCGGGTTCCTGGAGGTGGACGTCCGGCTCGACGCCGGCCCGCTCGTGGTCCGGCGTACTGCCGTCCTACGCACCGCGCGCAAGATCTTCGACGGCACCGTCTTCCCCCGGTCCGCCACGACGGCACCGATCCCCGCACAACGCCCTGGAGGCCACCATGACTCCGCCGCTCGGTGACATCGCGCACGTCGGCCACGCCCAGCTCTTCACGCCCGACCTCGACGCGAGCGTCGCCTTCTTCACGGACTTCCTGGGCCTGACGGTCAACGGGCAGCACGGCGACACCGTCTACCTGCGCACCTACGACGACTACGAACACCACAGCCTCGTCCTCACCGCCCGTGAGCAGCCCGGCCTCGGCCGCCTCGCCCTGCGCACCTCCGGCGAGGACGCGCTCCGGCGCAGGGTGGCGGCCCTGGAGGCGGCGGGGCGGCCCGGCGCCTGGGTCGAGGACGAGCCCGGCCTCGGCAAGCTGTACGTCACCACCGACCCCGACGGGCACGAACACGCCCTGTACTGGGAGAGCGAGCACTACCGGGCACCCGAGGAGCTCCGGCCCGCCCTCAAGAACCAGCCGCAGGCCAAACCCAACCGGGGCGTCGGCGTACGCCGCCTGGACCACGTCAACTTCCTCGCCGCCGACGTACTCGCCAGCGCCGAGTTCCAGGAAGGGCTCCTCGGCGCCCGGCCCACCGAGCAGATCCGGCTCGACTCCGGGAAGATCGCGGCCCGTTGGCTGACCTTCACGAACAAGTCGTACGACGTCGTCTACACCGAGGACTGGACCGGTTCCTCCGGGCGGCTGCACCACATCGCCTTCGCCGCCGACACCCGCGAGGACATCCTGCGCGCCGCCGACCTCGCCATCGACACCGGCGTGTTCATCGAGACCGGCCCGCACAAGCACGCCATCCAGCAGACGTTCTTCCTGTACGTCTACGAGCCCGGCGGCAACCGCATCGAGCTGTGCAACCCGCTCACCCGCCTGGTGCTTGCGCCGGACTGGCCGCTGATCACCTGGACCGAGGAGGAGCGGAAGAAGGGCCAGGCCTGGGGTCTGAAGACGATCGAGTCGTTCCACACCCACGGCACTCCGCCGGTCGCGTGACGCGTTTCTGACGCCGTACCGACAGCCTTCCGACAGCTTTCTCACAGGGGGTGGGTCGCGCACGTCCGGGCAGGGCCGGGACCGGCTGACGCGGGGGCGGTGCGCGACGGGCAGGGCCGGGACCGGCTGAGCGCGACCGGCTGAGCGCGACCGGCAGGGCCGGGACCGGCTGACGCGGGGGC
>NZ_JBHWKU010000050.1:0-44887 GCF_042730645.1 Streptomyces sp. NPDC059906 | reverse complement strand
GCCCCGGCCGTCGCGCGGTACGGGCCGCGCGGCGGCCCGTACTCCCTACAGCGTCCGGGGCCCGCGCGTGGTGCCGTGGCTACGGCCGCTCCAGCTCCAGCAGCGCCGCGAGCCACAGGTCGGGGAGTTCGTCCGCGGTCGCCAGGGCCTCGTCGTGCACGACGGTCAGGCACGCGGTGTCGTGCTGGCTCGTCAGCGTCGTCACACACCGGATGCCTGAGGCGACGCCGGCGAAGACGGCCGCGCGACGGGCCGCGACCCCCTGGTGGACCAGGGCCGTGCCGAAGTTCACGCTGCTCACCGGGCCGGCCACGAACGCCCCGCGGACCAGGCGGGTGCCGACGGTGGCGCCGAGCGGCCGCGGGGCGGCGGACAGCAGCAGGCGCGTCGCGTCGCGCCGCCGGCTCTCCCGCAGTCGGCCCGTGCTCGCGACGACCCGGGCCAGGGCCCGCTGGGGTGACTCCTCGTCGCAGGGCAGCAGGAGCCGGGCGGTGACCATGCGGTTGCCCGGGGCGTACTCCTCTCCCGGGGCCCGGACCGACATCGGGATCGACACGGGCAGCGGCGGATGGGCCGAGCCGGTGTCCTTCAGGTACCAGGTGCGGACGGCGTGGGACAGGGCGGCTAGGTAGACGTCCGTGACAGTGCCGCCGCGGGCGCGGGCGATGGCGCGCAGCCGGGCCAGCGGGGTGTCGGCGTGGCAGACGTCGACGCGGCCCGTGGACTCTCCGTCGAACGCGGGTTTCGGGGTGGGCGCGCGGAAGGCGGACACCGCCTCACGCAGGGCGTCCGCGAGGCCGGGTGCGGTGGGCCGGGCGGGACGCTGCGGGGCCGGTCCGCCCTCGGGGTGGTCTCCGAGGAGAGCGCGGGCGGTGTAGGCGGCGCCCATGCCGTCCTGGAAGGTGTGGTCGGTCCGGTAGACCAGGGTGTGGCGGCCCGCCGGGCCGTGGACCAGCCACACGTCCCAGGGCGGCCGGTCGTCCGTGCTCATCGGCCGGGACAGCATCAGGCGGCTGGTCGCCGACCCGTCGGTGTCCTCGGGCAGCCACGCCTCGTGCACATGCCGGTCCACCGCGATCCGGTCCACTCGCCGGAATTTCCGGCGGTCCCGTGCGATGCGGTAGCGCAACGTCGGGACGTGGTGGACGCGTTCGGCGACCCGCGCGCGTACGGAGTCCAGGGTGGGGGCACGGCCTTCGAACCCGAACGTGAACGCGAGGGGCACCGGGTTGCCGCCCGTCGCCAGGTGGAAGGCGACATCTACGGTTCCCATGGACAGGGCCGACGGCAGGCGGCCGTCCGTACCGAAGTCGGGTCGCATGGTGGAACCTCCTGGTCGGGTTCTGAGGGTGGTCTGTGAGGTTGCGAGGCCGGGGTCTGCGGAGCTGGGGTACGGATGCTGGCCGCGCCCGCCGTCAGCAGGTATGCCGAGCGATGCGCCCCATTGCGTCCACGTACGCCCGCAGCAGGGGCCTTGCGGGTCCGCGTGCGGGCAGGTGCGGGGCCCGGGAACGGTGCCACGGGAGCGGTTCGCCGGGTTCCGGCTCCCCCAGCAGGGCCGCGGCCACGTGCGCGCCGTGCGCCACGGACAGGGCGAGTCCGTGCCCGCAGCAGCCGCCGATGTACCAGACGTCGTCGAAGCCCGGCACCGGCCCCACCACCGGCAGGTCGTCGCCCGTCATGCCGATGCGGCCGGACCAGCGGTGGGTGACCCGCACCCGGGCGAGGTCCGGATGCAGGGACCGCACCCACCTCTCCAGCCAGGCCCAGGCACGCTCCCTGGCGGCCTGGAGCCGGGGAGCGCCCATACCCCCGGGGACCGTGGCGGTACCGCCGCCCGCCACCAGGCCCCGGTCCGGGAGCAGCCGGAAGTACGGCGCCATCGGGACGGCGTCGACGACGGACTGTCCGGCGCGCCCGCCCAGGGCCTCGTAGGCCGGGGCGCTCAGCGGTTCGGTGGCGACGGCGTACACCTCGAGCGGCAGGACGGTGCCGACCGGCAGGTCCAGTGCCTGCGCGGCCGAGTTGACGGCCAGCACCGCCTGACCGGCGTAGAGCCTGCCGTGCGGGAGGACCAGCTCGGGGCCGACCAGGTCGCCGGGGCGCAGGGCCAGCAGCGGGCTGCGGCCGTAGAAGCGCACGCCTTTGTCGGCGCAGGCCCGGGCGAGGGCGCAGGTCAGGGCGGCCGGGTCGAGGGTCGCGGCGGGGCGGTGCAGGAGTGCCGCCCGGTAGGGCACGCCGACCCGGTCGCGGATGCCGGCCGGGGTGAGGACGGGCACGTCCAGACCGAGTTCGCGGCAGGCGCGGGCCTGGCGGGCGAGTGCCACCAGGCCCGCGGACGACCGCGTGGCCACCAACTGCTCGCCGGGCCGCAGCCCGCAGGGCACGTCGAGCCGGGCGCACAGGGCGAGGACGTCCCGCACCGCCCGCTCACTGGCCCGGTGCATCCTGCGCGCCGTCTGCGGGCCGAAGCGGCGCACCGCGCGGTCGACCGCGGGGCCGGCCCGGGGGCCCAGCAGACCGGTGCCCCGGCCGCTGGCACCGGCGGCCGGGTGCTCGGCGTCCACCACCGCGATGTCGAGCCCGGGGGCACGCTCCGCCAGGTGGTAGGCGCAGGACAGCCCGGCCAGCCCGGCCCCGACGACGGCCACGTCCGCGGTGACCACGCCGTGCAACTGGGGCTGCGTCGGCAGTTCCGCCGGGTCCCAGTACGGCGTTCCGGCCGGCGGCCTGGTCATCCGGCGGCGTCCGGCACCGGCTCGGTCAGCACACCGAACCGGCGGTCGTGCCACAGCAGCGGGCGTCCGCCGCCCACGTGCACGGCGGCGACCCGGCCGACGACGAGGTGGTGGTCGCCGTAGCGGCGCACGTCCTCGGTCAGGCACACCGACCAGGCGAGCGCGCCGGCCAGCACGGGGACGCCCAGCACCTGCCGGGTGTCGGTCCCGGCGAACCGCTCCGCCGCGGTCGTGGTGGGGGACGCGAACCGGCCCGCCAGCTCCTGCTGTTCCTCGCGCAGCAGGTGCACGGCGAAGGCCCGGCGGCCGCGGACGGCGGCGAGGGTGCGGGAGCCGTCGCGCAGACAGGCAAGGAGCAGCGGCGGGCGGGCGGAGAGCGAGGTGACGGCGGACACCGTCATACCGAGAGGGCCGTCCGCGCCGCGGGCGGTCACGACGGCCACCCCGGCGGCCAGCTTGGCGTAGAGGCCGAGGCAGCGCGCGGCGCCCGGCCCCGGTTCCTCGTGCAGCGGTTCCTCGTGCGGCGGATCGGCGGCCGGCGGCGGGGCGCCCGCGACGGCCGCCCGGTCAGTCACGATCCGCAGCCGCGCGCTCATCGATCACCTCCGCGCCCGCAAGACCCCGCAGCACGCGGGCGATGTTGGTCCGCAGGGTCGACTCGGCCACCGGGTCGAGGATCTCGGCCATGGACGGGATGCCGAGGTCGAAGGCCGCGGTGTAGACGACGAGCGTGCCGCCGTCCCTCGCTTCGCAGCGCCAGCTCCCCTCGAAGGCCTGGAAGTCGCCGCTGACCTGTTCGAAGGCGACGGAGTACGTCTCGGGCGAGTAGGTGTCGCGTTCCCGCCACCGCATCAGGCCGCCCCGGAACTCGACGGTCCACTCCGAGACCGTGGAGCCGTCGGGCAGCGGCGGCTCGACGTGCACCTCGCGGAAGGTGTCGCTGTGCTCGGGATAGCGGCGGAAGTCGCTGATGCGGGCGAAGACGTCGGCGGGTGCCAGTCCGTCGGCGAGGGCGTGCAGGACCACGTGGCGCATGGTTCGTTCGGTTCCTTCCCGGAGGGTTTCGGACGCTGGTGTCCGGAGCTGGTGGCCGGCGCGGCCTGCGCCAGGCGCCGGTGTCAGCCGGTCATACGGTCGGCCGTGCCGCGCAGGGCCGCGCCGAGGGTGGTGAGGAACAGGTCGAGCGCACAGTCCTCGACCACCGCCGGCGGGGTCAGCCGCAGCACCCTGGTGGAGTTGAGGGAGTTGTTGACGAGCACACCGCGGGAGATCAGTTCCAGCAGGAGTTCGCCGACCGCCTGTTCTTCGGCGAACTCGATACCGATCAGCAGACCCCGGCCGCGCACTTCACGGACCAGTCCGCCCTGGTACGGCGCGCACACGTCCCGTACGGCGGTGAGGATGCGCGGGCCGAGCGCGGCGGCCCGGGCCACGGTGTCCTCCTCCTCCATGGCCCGTACGGTGGCGAGGGCGGCGGCGCAGGCGAGCGGCGAGGCGCCGAAGGTGGAGGTGTGCAGGTAGGGGTCGCGACTGAAGGGGGCGTAGGCCTCCGCGGTGGCGACCATCGCGGCGACCGGTACGACACCGCCGCTGAGTCCCTTGCCGACGAGCAGCACGTCCGGACGCACGTCCTCGGCGTCGACGCCCCACCAGGTGCCGAGGCGTCCCATGCCGGTCTGGATCTCGTCGACGACCAACATGGCGCCGTACGCCTGGCACAGCGCCCGCACCTGGCTCAGGTAGCCGGGGCGGGGGATGCGTACGCCGCCCTCGCCCTGGACGGGTTCGACGATGACGCAGGCCCGGTCGCGGCGGGCGGCCAGCGCCTGTTCGAGGTCGGCCGGGTCGTCGTAGGCGACCTGGGTGACATCGGGGAGCAGTGGCTGGAAGGGCGTCTGGTAGGTGGCGTTGGCGGTGACGCTCAGCGCGCCGAGGGTCTTGCCGTGGAAGCCGCTGCGGGTGGTGATCACCGAGGTGAGTCCGTGGGCGCGGGCCAGTTTCAGGGCCGCCTCGGTGGCCTCGGCGCCGGAGTTGACGAAGTGGACGTAGTCGAGGCCGGGCGGGGTGTGGGCGGCCAGGGCCTCGGCGGCCCGGGCGGCGACGGGTTCCAGGAGGACGCGGCTGGCCAGCGGGTGGGTGTCGATCTGCCGGTGCACCGCTTCGACGACGGCCGGGTGGCGGTGGCCCATGATGAAGACGCCGTAGCCGCCGAAGTCCAGGAAGCGGCGGCCGTCGTCGGTGTGGATCCAGACCCCCTCGGAGCGGACCTCGGCCATGCCGCCCATGACACGGCCCATCACGGCCCGGCCGGAGCCGATGTGCTTGAGGTAGAGGTCCACGATGTCGGGCCGGTCGCCCGGCGCGGCGGTTCCGGCGCGCGGGGTGGAGGGCTCGGGGGACGGGGCGGAGTCCTGGGTGGAGGGCTCGGCGGACGGCCCGGTGGTCTCGGTGGACGGGGGTGACACGGTCATGACGCCACCTCCATGGGGGCGGTCGCGGCGGATCGGTTCCGGCCGAGCAGGCCGGCCCTGTCCCCGGCCCAGCTCTCGGCGTTGCGTGTGAGCGCGGCCCGGATGTCGGTCCGGGTCAGGCGGGTGCCGCAGTCGGGTTCGCCGAGGGAGGTGTCGAACGGCAGCTCCCGCTGGAACACCAGCAGCAGTTCCGCGTAGTACTCCAGCCGCCGCCTCAGGGACGCGGGCAGCGAGGTGCCCTCCAGCATGGGCAGGAGCAGCCGGTGCACGGCATCGACGGGGATGAGCCGGGGCCGCTGGGGCCGGGGCAGGCCGTGGCGTACGGCGACGTCCGCGCAGACGTCGGCGAACTCCCGCAGGTCGATGGCCTCCTTGCCGGCCGTCAGCCAGTACTCTCCGTCGGCCACACCGCCCCGGACCAGGTCGCCGATGGCCCGCGAGACGTAGTCCTGGGGCACCATGTCGATCCGGGTCTCGGGGGCTCCGGGCAGCACCGGGGCCTGCCCCAGGACCATCGAGCCGATCGTCCTGGTCAGCCCCTGCTGACCGGCGATCCGCCCGCTGACGGAGTCACCCATGACGACCGAGGGCCGGACGATGGCGCCGGGCACGCCCGCCTCGCGTGTCAGCTGTTCGGCCCCGGCCTTGGAGTCGAGGTAGGCGGCCGCACCCGGGAAGCGCCGGCGGTCCTCCTCGGTGGGGGTGTGGGCCACGAACGCGGTACTCACCAGGTACAGCGGGGCGTCGGCCCGGGCCGCCAGGTCGAGCATGGTGTCGGCACCGCGCAGATTGGTGCGCGTGATGTCCGGTGGCGGGGTCCGCCAGTTGGTCTCGGCGGCGCAGTGCAGCACCACGTCCACCTCGAGGGCCAGTTCGTGCCAGGCCAGTGGGCTCAGGCCGAGCCGGGGAGCGACCAGGTCGCCCTGGAGTTCGCGCACCCGCGGATCGCGCAACGGTGTGTTGCGGCGCAGGCACAGCAGGTCGAAGTCGGGTGACAGCTCGTCGATCAGGGCACGTCCGAGCACTCCGGAACCGCCGGTGAGCAGCAGGGAGGGGCGGTCGCGCCGTCCCGTACGGCCGACGGGCAGGAGGGCGAGACGCTGGTTGTCTGACGGCATGGGCAGTGTGTGCTCCCAACGGGTCTCGGCCCACCGATGGACGGTGGGGGCGCGCGCGGTCAGGCGATGGCGAGTGGCCGGTCCGCCAGGTACGCGGAGAACTGGCCGGTCATCCGGGAGCGCGACGGCGGGTGCAGGGAGAGTCCGTTGGCGCAGGCGGCCAGGTGGCCCACCTCGTCGGACGTCATGAAGTTGAGGCCGCCGAGGAGTTCGACCGCGCGCGGGACGACTCGGGCGATGGCGTCCTGGACGCCGTAGCGCACGTACAACGCCTGTGCGAGCGCCGACTCGTCGAGGTCACCGGCGTCGATGCGCCGGGCGACGCCCTCGGCGGTGGCCATGGCGGCCTCGGTCTCGACGAAGAGGCGTACGCGCTCGTGCTCGGGGATGCGGTCGTTCAGCAGCACCCGCTCCACCAGCGCGCTCGCGGCGCCGAGATAGCTGCCCGTCATCAGCGTCTGGAACCAGATCAGACCGGCCGTCTGAAGCTCGTCGAGCTGTTGACCGGA
This sequence comes from Streptomyces sp. NPDC059906, assembly GCF_042730645.1. Taxonomy (NCBI): domain Bacteria; kingdom Bacillati; phylum Actinomycetota; class Actinomycetes; order Kitasatosporales; family Streptomycetaceae; genus Streptomyces; species Streptomyces sp. NPDC059906. Next base: position 38,051 of record NZ_JBHWKU010000050.1, on the reverse strand, counting down.
GGTCGTCGCGGTGCGCAGCAGGAGTTCCGGCGGTACGAGGACGTCGGTGAGCGTGACCTGTTCGCTCTCGGCCCCGGCGAGGAAGGCGCTGGACCAGAAGCCGCTGACGCTCATCCCCTCGCTCTCCGCGGGCACGAGGGCTACGGCGAGTTCGTCGCCCTGCCCGTCCTCGCGCGGGATCAGCACGCTGGCGGTGAGCACGTCCATGGAGTGGGCCAGGCTGCACGGCCGTTTGACGCCGTTGATCCGGACGCCGTCCGCGGTCACCGTGGCGGTCATCGACGGGTCGAGGATGCCCGCGCCGCTGCGGCCCTCGGCGAAGCCGGAGGCGATCACGCGGTTGGACGAGGCCACGCCCTCGATCAGCATCCACTCCAGGCCGTCGCCGAGGCCGCCGATCCCGACCAGGGTGGCCATGGAGAAGTGGTGCATGGTGGTGGCCACGGCCAGGGACGGCGAGCGGCTGCCGATGGCCCGCTGCACACGCAGGGCGTCGAGCGCGGTGGCTCCCCGGCCCTGGTGGGCCTCGGGGACGAGCAGTCCCGGACCGCCGCTGTCCCGGAAGTGCCGGATGCCCGGGCTGCCCGGCCGCTCCAGTTCCATCAGCGGGGTCTCGCGCAGGGCGGGGTCCAGTTCGGGCAGCAGCTTCGCGAGGGTGGCGCGTTCACGCTCTAGGAATCTCATGGGCGTGCGGTCCTCCAGGGTGGGACGAATACGAATACGAATACAAATACGAATCGGCGCGGCACTCGCGCGGCCGTGGACGAGGTGGCTCAGAGGGCGTTGGTGGCGCGCAGCAACTGCCAGACCGCGCCGGGGCGGGGCCTGCCGCGGAAGGCGATGTACTCCGGCAGGACCACGTGCGGGGCCCACTTCTGCTTGTACTCGAGCTGGGAGGCCGCCGGGTAGATCATGTCGCCGCGCTCGGCCAGAAGACGGGCGAACCGGGTGAACACACGGCTGGCACCGGGTAGTTCGTGCTCCGGGTCGAGCCCGGTGAACGGGGTGAAGCCGAAGTGCAGCCAGCCCGCTCCTTCGGCGGTCAGCCGTTCCATGACGGTGGCGTTGAGCGCCTCCATCACGCCGGGCGGAGCGTCGGGGCGGCGGCGGCTGAGGTCGTGCAGCCAGCCGGAGCGGCTGCCGTAGACCGGCGAGTAGTTGATGTAGCCGGCCGTCTCGCCGTCGATCCGGCCGACGAACAGACGGCGGTGCCGCTGCAGGCTCCCGTCGCGCTGGCCGACGAGGAAGCGCAGCTCCTTGACGTGCCTGCCCTTGTCCCGCAGCCAGCACTGGTCGATCCGGTCCAGTTCGGCGCAGTCGTCGCCGGCCATGACCTCGGCGACCTCCAGGCCCGCCCGCCAGGCGCGCGAGATCTTGTTCCGCAGCCGGACGAACCGTGAGCCGCGCAGGGTGAAACGGCTCAGGTCGACCGCGTACGACGCCCCGAGCTGGTTGACCGTGAAGCCGTGCGCCGCGTACAGCTCGGCGTCCGCCCGCTGCAGTTGCACGGCGACCAGACGGCGGCCGGCGTGGGCGGCGAACGCGGCCAGCAGGCGTGCACGGTGTTCCGGCGCGGTGAACGGGCCGCCGAATTGCAGTACGTAGCGTCCCGAGGTGCGATAGGCGCAGGTGCCGTCGAACCCGCCGTCGTGGAAGTACGCGTTCCCGCTGTTGAGGGCGAGAAAGGAACTGGGGTTGTCGCTGTGCGCGGCGAGTGTGTCAAGCACGGAGGGCATCGGCGTCCTCCACGGAAGTCCGCACGGCGGCGCTTTCACCGGAATCCGCCGCCGAGTGGTACCGCTGCTCGAACCTGCGGAACTCCGGGGTGGTCTCCGGTTCGAAGGCGACACCGAAGGGTTTGAGGGAGTTCCCGAAGAGGGCCCGGTCGCCCATGAGGTGGATCGGGAGGGCCAGCAGTGCCCATTCCGGCCGGACGAACAGCGCCCACGCCCCGGCCAGGACTCCCGCTGTGACCAGGCTGTGCATGGTGTTGTAGGCCACGTAGAAGCCGCGCGGAACGTGTCCGTCCGGGCTGCGCCGGAAGGCGATCGCGCCGGGCAGGTATCCGACGACGTCGATCACCGCGAACAGCAGCACGAAGACGGCCCAGCGGATTTCCGTGAGGTGCTGGAATGCGAGCACGAGCGATACGGTGAGAAAGCCCAGCCATTCGAGTCGGGAGAGAGCGAAGGTGGTCTTCGTCTCGAAACGGTTCTTGGCGTCCACGGGCGCTCCTGGATTGCGCGTACGATTCCGGGGCGCGGTCTCGGCCTGCCCCCTCGCTGTGGTCTTTCACTTCGGTTTACGCACCAGCGGGTCCAACCCCTCGTAAAGTGGAGGCGATTGAGAAGACGTGGTGCAGACGTGATGTTCGGGGGGCTTCTTTCATGACACCGTCGACCGGTCCGGGCCGCCCTCCTGGCCGCCCTCCTGGCGGCCCTCCTGGCGGCCCTCCGGGCTCCGCCGCCGGCAGCGCGGCCTGGGAGTTGCTGCTGCCCGCCGCCTCGGCACCGGCACGCGCGCGTGGCCGGGCGTTGCAGGGGGCGCTGCGGGACGCGGTCCGTTCGGGCCGGCTCGCGGTCGGCACCCGGCTGCCGTCGAGCCGGAACCTCGCGGCCGACCTCGGCGTGTCGCGGGGGCTGGTCACCGAGGCCTACGAGCAGTTGACCGCCGAGGGCTACCTGCGCAGCGGACAGGGGGCGGGCACCTGGGTGGGCGATGCCGTACGGGCCGCCCGGCCACGCGCGCGTGACCTCGCCCCGCGCTCCTCCGGTGACCTGGCGGACTTCGTGCCGGGGACACCCGACCTGTCGCTCTTCCCCCGTTCGGCGTGGGCGGCGGCGCAGCGGAGCGTGCTGGCGGGCCTGCCCCACGAGAGCCTCGGCTATCCCGACCCGCGCGGGCTTCCCGGGCTGCGGACCGCGCTGGCCGAGCTGCTCGCGCGGCGCCGGGGCGTGGTGGCCGACCCGGAACGGATCATGGTGGTCTCCGGCGTGGCACAGGCCACCTCGCTGCTGGCGAGCGTGCTCCACGCGCGCGGGACGCGCACCGCCGGTGTCGAGGACCCCGGCAGCCCTCAGCACCACGCCCTGTACGCCGCGGCGGGCCTCGGCACGGTGCCCCTCCCCCTGGACGACGAGGGTCTCGCCACGGGCCCGCTGTACGGGACGGGCGTCCGGCTCGTGGTGACGACACCGGCCCACCAGTTCCCCACCGGGATCGCCTACTCGGCGCGGCGGCGCGCCGAACTGCTCGACTGGGCACGGTCCGTGGACGGCCTCGTCCTGGAGGACGACTACGACGGCGACTTCCGCTACGACCGTGCCCCCGTGGGCGCGCTCCAGGGGCTCGATCCGGAACGCGTCGCCTATACGGGCTCGGTCAGCAAGTCCCTCGCCCCGGGGCTGCGGCTGGGCTGGCTGCTGGTGCCCGACTGGCTTGCGGACGCCGTCGTCGAGCGCAAGCGCACCACCGACCTGGGCCACCCGACCCTCGACCAGGCACTCTTCGCCCGCTTCGTGGAGCGCGGCGACTACGACCGCCAACTGCGCGTCTGCCAGCGCGCCTACCGTGAGCGGCGCGACGCCCTGGTGGCGTCGCTGGCCGAGCACTTCCCCGGCTCACGGGTCACCGGCATCGCCGCCGGCCTGCACGCCATCGCCACGCTTCCCAAGCGGTACGGGCCCGAGGAGGGGTTCCTCGCACGCGTGACGAAGGCGGGCGTCGCGGTGCGCCCGCTCACGGCATACGCGCACGGCGGTGCCGACGGTGCCGGCGGTGAACCGGTGGGCGACGGTCCGGTGGCGGGGCAGGAGGTGCGGCTGGTGCTGGGCTACGCGCATCTGACACCTGCGCGGATCCGGGCGGGGGTGGCGAGGATGGCACGGGCCGTGTGACGCGGCACGGCCGTGTGGCGCGCCACCCGCCACGGGCGCGCGACGGATTGCCCGGAACCCCTGGGGCGTCCGGGGCGTCCGGGGCGTCCGGGTTGTTCACCCGCAATTTCCGTGGGCGCCGCGCGGTGCCAGTAGGTCTGGCTCTGCACACTGGCTCGAACTCTGGCCCGTACACCGGCCGGATCCCGTCCCTGGAGGCGCATCCATGTCACACCGTCCGTTGCCCGGCCGCCGCAGCGTGCTGCGCGGTTCGCTCGCCGCGTCGGCCGCCCTGACCCTGCCCACCGCCCTCGGGGCGGCGCCGGCGTTCGCCCGATCGGGGCGGCCGGGGGCGGGCTGGGGCGTGCAGACGGGAGACGTGACCTCCCACTCCGGCCTGGTATGGGTGCGGTCCGACCGGCCGGCCCGGATGATCGTCGAGACGTCGGCGACCGAGTCGTTCCGCCACCCGCACCGGTGGCACGGTCCGCTGCTCGGGCGCGACACCGACTTCACCGGCACCACCCGGCTGCGCGGCCTGCCGCCGGGCGAGCAGATCCACTACCGCGTGCTCCTCGCCGACCCGGACGACCCGCGCCGCACGGGCGAGCCGGTCACCGGCACCTTCCGCACCGTGCCGGTCCGCCGCCGCGAGGGCGTGCGTTTCGTGTGGTCCGGCGACCTCGCGGGGCAGGGCTGGGGCATCAACCCGGACCTCGGCGGCTACCGCATCTACGACGCCATGGGTGCCCTGGACCCGGACTTCTTCCTGTGCAGCGGCGACAACATCTACGCCGACGGCCCCATCGCCGGGACGGCCGCCCTGCCGGACGGCGGCACCTGGCGGAACATCACGACCGAGGAGAAGTCCAAGGTCGCCGAGACCCTCGCCGAGTACCGCGGCAACTTCCGCTACAACCTGCTCGACGAGAACCTGCGGCGCTTCAACGCGCGGGTTCCGTCGATCATCCAGTGGGACGACCACGAGGTCCGCAACAACTGGTATCCGGGCCAGGTGGTCGCCGACACGGACGACCGGTACACGGAGAAGAGCGTCGACGTCCTGGCCGCCCGCGCCCGGCGCGCGTTCGGCGAGTACTTCCCGATCTCCACGCTGCGCCCCGGCGCGCGCGAGGGGCGGGTGCACCGGGTGCTGCGCCAGGGCCCGCTGCTCGACGTGTTCGTGCTGGACATGCGGACGTACCGCAACGCCAACTCCCCGGGCGAACAGACCGTGGACCCACAGGGCATCCTGGGCCGCGAGCAGTTGGAGTGGCTCAAGCGGGAGCTGACGCGGTCGCGTGCGGTGTGGAAGGTCATCGCGGCGGACATGCCGATCGGACTCGTCGTGCCGGACGCCACCGAGGGCGCGCCCAACATCGAGGCGATCGCGCAGGGCGACCCCGGCGCACCCCTGGGGCGCGAGCTGCAGATCGCCGAGCTGCTGCGCTTCGTCAAGCACCGCCGGATCACCGGCACGGTGTGGCTGACGGCCGACGTGCACCACACCTCGGCCCAGCACTACCAGCCCTCGCGGGCCGCGTTCGGTGACTTCGAGCCGTTCTGGGAGTTCGTGTCCGGGCCGCTCAACGCGGGCGCGTTCCCGGCCAGCACGCTGGACGGCACCTTCGGTCCCGAACGGGTCTTCGTGAAGGCGCCGACCGCCTCGAACGTCTCGCCCGCGGGCGGCTACCAGTTCTTCGGCGAGGTCGACATCGACGGCCACAGCGCCGAGATGACGGTGCGGCTGCGCGAGCAGGACGGCACGGTGCTGTTCACGAAGGTGCTGCGGCCGGGCCAGGTGGGCCAGTAGCCCCGGTAGCCTGTCGGCTGTGCCGCGCACCGGCGTCATCCCCCGGTGCGCGGCCCTGCGCCGTGGTGCGCCGTCGTGCGGCGGGTGTCTCAACTTCCCCTCCACGGCCTTTCCATCCCTTGTTCTTCGCAGGGAATCCCGGCCTTCGGGCCGGGCGGGAATGCGATACCCGGCGCTCGGTGAACTGCTGGCCGTGGCGGCCGCCTGACACCCATATCGGACCGAAAGGCAAGAACACCCCCAGAAGCCTTCTTTACCCATCGGTCACAGAGCGTTCGTGATCACGCAACACCGTTCCTTCACAGTGGGTGCATGAGTCGAGACATGTCTGATGTGACGGATGCCGTGGCGCGCCTCGTCGACCACGGGCCCACGGTCCCCGCCCTGGTGCTGGCCTCGCTGGCGGCACTGATCGCCACGGCGGGTTTCCACACCCGGTGGTCACGACGCCACGGGCAGGCACCGCCGGCCGACGATACCGGCGCCCGGCCGCCGACCGCCGAGCGGCCGGCCGGGACCGGACCGGCCGGGAGCGAGCCTGGCGGTTCCGGGCCCGGCGGTGAGAGCGCGCTGTGGCGGATGCGGACGACGGTGCGGGACGCGCCGGGGTCGCTGGCCGTGCTCTGCGCGGCCCTCGCCGACCGGCGGATCGACATCCTGAGCCTGCAGACGCACCCGTTGGCCGAGGGCACGGTGGACGAGTTCCTGCTCCGCGCCCCGGGTGAGCTGAGCGGGACCGAGCTGGCCGACCTGGTGACGGCGGCGGGCGGTGCCCGGACCTGGACCGAGCGGGCGGACGCCCACGACCTGGTCGACGCGCCCACCCGGGTGCTGGGCCTGGCCGCCCGCACCGCCCTGGACGCGGCGGAACTCCCGTTGGCGCTGCGTCAGTTGCTGGGCCGCTGCACTATCAGGTCCCTCCCGGCGCCCGCAGGCGACGGAGCGGCGGACGCGGTGCCGCCGGAGGGCGCGCTGGAGGACACCGTGCTGCGGCTGCGCGCCCCCGAGGGCGGGGTGATCAGCGTCGAGCGGCCCCATCTGCCGTTCACGCCGGCCGAGTTCGCGCGGGCGCGGGCGCTGGTCGAGCTGGACGCCCGGCTCGGTCCGCGGGTCCCGCGCGGGCGGGACGTGCTGACGCTCCCCGAGGGCAGCGACATCACGGTCCGCCGGGCCGACACGCGTGACGTTCCGGCCGCGAAGGCGATGCACGAGCGCTGCTCGGCGCGGACGCTGGGGATGCGGTACCACGGTCCGGTCGGGGACGCCGACCGGTACCTCAACCACCTGCTCAGCCCCCGCTTCGGCCGCACCCTCGCCGTGCAGACCGCCTCGGGGCGGATCGTGGGACTCGGCCACCTGTTGTGGGACGGGGACGAGACGGAGGTCGCGCTGCTGGTCGAGGACGGGTGGCAGCGCCGCGGCATCGGCGGCGAACTCCTGGTCCGGTTGGTGGCGATGGCAGCCGACGCGGGCTGCGAGAGCGTGTACGCGATCACGCAGGCGTCCAACACCGGCATGGTGGCCGCGATGCGCGGCCTGGGCCTCCCCCTCGACTACCAGATCGAGGAGGGGACCCTGGTCGTCACGGCCCGCCTGGACCCGTCCACCCGCTCCGCGGCACGGCTGCCGCAGGCGAAGCGGATCGGCCGGGAGTGACGGCCGGCGGGCGCGGTGGCGCGGTCACTCGGTCCGCGCCAACGCCTCCCGCAGCGGGACGGCCCCGACCGCCCGCTCCCCCAGGGCCCGGTCCAGGTCGGCCCACAGGTCGTCGACGTCCTCCAGGCCGACCGACAGCCGCAGCAGCCGGTCACCGACCCCGGCCCCCCGCCGGTCGTCCGCGTCCACGATGCGGTGGCTGATCGACGCCGGATGCTGGATGAGCGTGTCGACGCTGCCGAGGCTCACCGCCGGGGTGATCAGCCGGACGCCGCCGATGACCGCGTGCGGATCGCCGTGGACCTCGAAGGAGACCATCGCACCACCGATGCGCGGGTAGTGGACGCGGGCCACGCGCGAGTCGGCGGCCAGCCGCCCGGCCAGTTCGGCGGCGCCCGCGGAGGCGGCCCGTACCCGGACGGGCAGGGTGGCCAGCCCCCGCAGCAGCAGGTAGCCGGCCAGCGGGTGCAGCACTCCGCCCGTGGCGAAGCGGACCTGCCGCAGCCGCCCGGCGAACTCCTCGTCGCAGGCGACCACGCCCGCCAGTACGTCCCCGTGGCCGCCGAGGTACTTGGTGGCGCTGTGCAGCACCAGCCGGGCGCCGTGTTCGGCGGGGCGCTGGAGCACGGGCGTGGCGAAGGTGTTGTCCACGAGCAGCGGCACCGACCCGCAGGCGTGGGCGACGGCCCGCAGGTCGACCTCGGCCAGCGTCGGGTTGGCGGGTGACTCCACGAGGACCAGGCCGGTGTCCGGGCGCAGCGCGTCCGCGACGCCCGCCGGGTCGGTCCAGGTGACCTCGGACCCGAGCAGTCCGGCGGTCAGCAGGTGGTCGCTGCAGCCGTACAGGGGCCGTACGGCGACGACGTGGCGCAGCCCCATCGAGCCGCGGACCAGCAGGACCGCGCTCAGCGCGGCCATGCCGCTGGCGAAGGCGACGGCGGCCTCGGTCCCCTCCAGCCGGGCCAGTGCCGTCTCGAAGCGGGCGACGGTCGGGTTGCCGAGGCGGCCGTAGACCGGCGGTCCGTCCGGCTCGGCACCGGTCGCGGCGAACGCGTCGATGCGGGCGGCCTCGCCACGGCTGTCGTACGACGGGTAGGTCGTGGACAGGTCGATGGGCGGGGCGTGCAGTCCCTGGGCGGCGAGGTCGTCGCGGCCGGCGTGCACGGCTTCGGTGGCCAGTGCCCTGCCCGTGGGTGCGGTGGAGCGTACGTCGTCGGGTGGTGACGTGTGCGTGCGCGCTGAGTCCATGGTCGAAGGGTGAACACAGACCGGGACGGCGGGGCCGTGCCCCGTGCTACGTTCGGATCATGGCCGATTCCGTCGTACTGGATCCGGTGGATCTGCATCTGCTGCGGCTGCTGCAGAACGACGCCCGGACCACCTACCGCGATCTCGCCGCCCAGGTGGGAGTCGCCCCGTCGACGTGTCTGGACCGCGTGACCCGGCTGCGGCGGGCCGGGGTGATCCTCGGCCACCGGCTCGAGCTGGACCCGGCGAGGCTGGGGCGTGGTCTCCAGGCGCTGCTGCTGGTGCAGGTGCGCCCGCACCGGCGGGAGCTGGTGGGACCGTTCGTGGAGCGGATCCGGGCGCTGCCCGAGTCGCGCACCGTCTTCCACCTCACCGGCCCGGACGACTACCTCGTGCATGTCGCGGTGGCGGACATGGCGGACCTGCAGCGGCTGGTCCTGGACGGGTTCACGTCCCGGCGGGAGGTGGCCCGGGTCGAGACCCGGCTGATCTTCCAGCAGTGGGAGTGCGGCCCCCTGCTGCCGCCGGCCGCGTCCCCGGCCGCACCCGCGACGATGCCGGAAGGCGCTCCTCCCCCGGCCACGCCCTGAGCGAAATCCGGCCGCCCGCACGGTCGGGCCCGGTCCACCGGGCTGACGCGGCACCGGTATCCGTATGAGGATGTCCGCATGTCAGAGACCAAGAGCCCGCTGCCCCGCGAGGTCGCCGACGCGTACGTCGACGAGCTCATCGCCCTCGACCCGGTCACCGGTACGTATCTCGGTGTCGCGGAGAGTTCCAGCCGTCTGCCCGACTTCTCACCCGCCGGGCAGCAGGCCCTCGCGGAGCTGGCCCGCACCACCCTCGCCCGGCTGGACGAGGCGGAGCGCCAGCCGGGCGGTGACAGCGACGTGGAGCGGCGCTGCGCCCGGCTGCTGCGTGAGCGCCTCACCGCCGAGATCGCGGTGCACGAGGCCGACGAGGGCCTGCGTTCGGTCGGCAACATGGGCACCGCCGCCCACTCGGTGCGCGAGGTCTTCACCCTCACCCCGACCGGCACCGACGAGGACTGGGCCCGGATCGCGGAGCGCCTGCGGGCGGTCCCGGCGGCGTTCGCGGGCTACCGCGCGTCCTTGGCACTGGGCCTGGAGCGCGAGCTGTACGCGGCGCCGCGGCCGACCGCCACCTTCGTGGAGCAGCTCGGTGAGTGGGCGGACACGGGCGAAGGCCGCGGCTGGTTCGAGGACTTCGCCGCCGACGGCCCCGAGGCGCTGCGCGCGGAGCTGGACGAGGCCGCCCGGGGCGCGACCGCGGCCGTGGTCGAGCTGCGGGACTGGATGCGCGACGTGTACGCCCCGGCCGTCGAGGGCGCCCCGAACACGGTGGGCCGGGAGCGCTACGCCCGCTGGTCGCGCTACTACAACGGCACCGACCTGGACCTGGACGAGGCGTACGCGTACGGCTGGGCCGAGTACCACCGCCTGCTGGCCGAGATGAAGGCGGAGGCCGAGAAGATCCTGCCGGGCGCCGAGACGCCGTGGGTGGCCCTCGCGCACCTGGACGAGCACGGCAAGCACATCGAGGGCGTCGACGAGGTCCGCGACTGGCTGCAGGGCCTGATGGACCAGGCGATCGAGCAGTTGGACGGCACGCACTTCGAACTCGCCGAGCGGGTCCGGAGGGTGGAGTCGCACATCGCGCCGCCCGGTAGCGCGGCCGCGCCCTACTACACGTCCCCCTCGGAGGACTTCTCCCGCCCCGGCCGCACCTGGCTGCCGACGATGGGCCAGACCCGCTTCCCCGTGTACGACCTGGTGTCGACCTGGTACCACGAGGGCGTGCCGGGCCACCACCTCCAGCTGGCGCAGTGGACGCACGTGGCGGAGGACCTCTCCCGCTACCAGGCCTCGGTCGGCATGGTCAGCGCCAACGCCGAGGGCTGGGCGCTGTACGCGGAGCGGCTGATGGACGAGCTGGGCTACCTCACGGACGCGGAGCAGCGCCTCGGCTACCTGGACGCCCAGATGATGCGGGCCGCCCGGGTCATCGTGGACATCGGCATGCACCTGGAGCTGGAGATCCCGGCGGACTCGCCGTTCCACCCGGGTGAGCGCTGGACGCCGAAGCTGGCCCAGGAGTTCTTCGGCGCGCACAGCAGCCGCCCGGCGGACTTCGTGGAGAGCGAGCTGACCCGGTACCTGACGATCCCGGGCCAGGCGATCGGCTACAAGCTCGGTGAGCGGGCGTGGCTGCTGGGCCGGGAGAAGGCCGGTGAGCGGCACGGCGACTCCTTCGACCTCAAGGCGTGGCACATGGCGGCCCTCTCCCAGGGCTCGCTGGGCCTGGACGACCTGGTGGACGAACTGTCGCGGCTGTGACGCCCAGACCGGCCCGGTCACCTCACCGTCTGAAGCCGCCCTCCGAGCCGACGACCTGACCGGTGACCCACTCGGCCTCGTCCGTGGCGAGCCACGCGACGAGGCGGGCCGGGTCGTCGGGCATGCCCCAGCGTCCGCCGGGGAACCGCGCGGCGACGGCGTCGTAGTCTTCGCCGGTCAGGTAATCGGTGTCCACCGGGCCGGGGTTGACCGCGTTCACGGTGACGGCGTGCTCGGCGAGGGTCGTCGCCAGGGAGCGCGTGACGGAGGCGAGTGCGCCCTTCTGGAGCGCGTAGGCGATCTCGCCGGGCATGCCGCCCGCGATGTCCTGGCCGGAGGTCATCATCACGACGCGTCCGCCGGGGGTGCGCGGCGGCAGCGCGGCGCGGCGGCGGGCGTGGGCCTGGATCAGCAGCAGCACCGATCGGGTGTCGACCTGCCAGTGCGCGTCGAGCATGGCGGCGTCGATGGTGTCGAGGGTGCCGTCGGACCCGCTGAGCGCGTGGTTGGCGACGAGGATGTCCAGCCGGCCGCCGAGCGCTTCGGCGGCGGTGGCGACGAGTGCGCCGGGGGCGCCGGGGCAGGTGAGGTCGCCGGGGCCCGCGCACACGGCGGCGTCCGGGTCGCCGAGCGCCGCACGGACGGAGTCGACCACGTCGTCCACCCGGTCGGCACCCCAGGGCATGGCGGCGTCGTGCGGAACGTGGTGGTGCAGGTAGACGCTCGCCCCGTACGCGGCGAGCCGCCGGGCCACGGCGTGACCGATGCCGCCGCGCCGGCTGGCTCCGGTGACGAGGGCGGTGCGGCCGCGCAGGGGCAGCGGGTCGCGGCGCAGGTCTTCGGGGGCGGGCTGGGGAAGTCGTGGCATGGGCACCCATGATGGGCGGGCCGCGGCCGCCCCGCACGCCAATATCGCCGCGGTCACCGTATGGCACGCCAATATCGCCGGGGTCACCGCACGGCACGCCGCTGTCGCCGCGGCTACCGGTCGGTGAGCCGCCGCAGGTGTACGAGGCTCAGCCAGGTCTCGGGCCCCGGGCGCACCTCGGCCGCGCGCACCGCGTACCGGCCGGGTTCCAGGGCGACCCGCACCCGGTCGGGGGCGCGGTCGGATGCGCTGCCGGGCCAGGCGGCGTCGAACAGGAACACGGGGCCGGATACGTGCCAAGTCACCTCGGGCTGCCATTCGGCGGCGTCCAGGGCGGCGGGAACCCTCGCCAGCACCTCGTCCTCGGAGTCCGCGGCGCACCAGCGGACGAAGGCGCCGTGATCGGGGAGGTAGGCGGTGGAGGCGGGTTCGTCGCCGAGCACGAGGGCGGTGGAGTCGCCGACCGGGAGCAGTCCGACGTGGCCGTCGACCTCGCAGGCCCGGTCGTAGTCGGAGTCGGTCTCCTCGCCGTCGGCGCCGGTCCAGAACGGCAGGACCGTCTCGGGTACCGCGATCAGCGGCCCTCCGCCCGACTCGACCCACTCCACCGCGCCCGGCTCCGCGTATCGCACCATGCGGCAGAACCTACACGCCGGTCAGCAACCGCAGTCGGCCGCGTCCACCGGAACGGTCAGGGGGTCGGCGGCGCGCCGCTCGGCGCCCTGCCACGTCTCGAACCCGAGGCCCTCGCGCACCCAGTACTCGAACCCGCCGAGCATCTCCTTGACGGCGTAGCCGAGTTCGGCGAGGGCGAGGGCGGCGCGCGTCGCACCGTTGCAGGCGGGGCCCCAGCAGTACGTCACCACCGGCACCGCGGGGTCGAGGAGTTCCGCGGCCCGCTCGGGGACGAGCGCGGTGGGGAGGTGGACGGCGCCCGGCACGTGGCCCTGGTCCCAGGACTCGGTGGAACGGCAGTCGACGAGCACGAACCCGGGGTCACCGTCGGGCGCGAGGGCGTCGGCGACGTCGGAGACGTCGGTGTGGAAGGCGAGGCTGGCCCGGAAGTACGCGGCGGCCTCGGCGGGCGGTGCGGGGGCCACGCGCAGGACGGCGTTGACGTGCCCGGCGGCGGTGGCGGTGGCGGTGACGCTCATGGTGGGGCCTCTCCTCGGTGGATCCTCCAGCCAGAAATCTATGCACCACGCCGTGCCGCATGAAGGGTGTTTCCCCGGCCTACTCCTTGTTCCGCCAGGGAATCCGTGCTACTTCTGCCGGATGACCGAGCATTCCCCGGACGGCACCGACTGGCGCATCCTCGAAGCGCTCCAACGGGACGGGCGGGCCAGCTTCGCCGAACTGGCCCGTGCCGTCTCGATGTCCGCGAGCGCGGTGACGGAGCGCGTGCGGCGGCTGGAGGAGGCGGGGATCATCCAGGGGTACGCGGCGGTCGTCGATCCCGAGCGGCTGGGCCTGCCGATCCTGGCGTTCGTGCGGCTGCGCTACCCGGTCGCCAACTACAAGCCGTTCCACGACCTGGTCGCCGTCACGCCGGAGATCCTGGAGGCGCACCACGTCACGGGCGACGACTGCTTCGTCATCAAGGTCGCGGCCCGTTCGATGCGGCACCTGGAGGAGGTGTCCGGCCGGATCAGCGCCCTCGGGTCGGTCACCACGAGCGTCGTCTACTCCTCACCGCTCCCCCGCCGCCCGCTGGGCCGCTGAGGGCCGCCGGGGACACCACCGGGACGGCGTGCTCAGCCGGCGCCCCGCTGCCGCAGTGCCGATCCCGACCGCCCCTTCACGACCTCGAGTTGGGCGTGGACGCGGCGGCGCAGGTCGGCGACGTGGCTGACGATGCCGACGCTGCGGTCCCGCTCGCGCAGGGCGTCCAGGACGTCGAGGACCTCGTCGAGGGTCTGGTCGTCGAGGCTGCCGAAGCCCTCGTCGATGAAGAGGGTGTCCAGGCGGACGCCGCCCGCTTCGTCGGTGACGACGTCGGCGAGGCCGAGGGCGAGGGCCAGCGAGGCGAAGAACGTCTCGCCGCCGGACAGCGTGGCCGTGTCGCGCTCGCGGCCGGTCCAGGCGTCGACGACGTGCAGGCCGAGGCCGCTGCGGCCGCGGCCGCTGCGGCCGTCGGAGTGGACGAGAGTGTAGCGGCCGGAGGACATGCGCAGCAGGCGGGCGGTGGCCGCGGCGGCGACCTGTTCCAGGCGGGCGGCCAGTACGTACGACTCCAGGCGCATCCGGCGTTCGTTGTCCGCCGAGGTGCCCGCGGCGAGCGAGGCGAGGCGGGCGACCCGGGTGTGTTCCTCGCGCAGCGGGGCGAGCCGGCGCACGGAGGTGGTGGCGTGCGCGGACAGCCGGTCCAGCTCGGCGCAGCACCGGGCGGCGGCGTCGCGGGCCGAGGCGGCCTCGCGCAGCCGGCGGCCCGCGTCGGCGGCGGCACGCTCCGCCGCGGCGAGGTCGGCGGGCGGTCGCCGGGCCGCGTCGGCGGTGTCGGTCTCGCCGAGGACCGCACGGACGGCGGCGTCCTGCGACTGCCAGGCGTCGAGCCGTCGTTGCAGCTCGCGGTGGGCGGTGTCGTCGAGCAGGGCGGCGGCCGCGTCGGCGGGGGTGTCGAAACGGGCCCGGAAGGAGGCGTCGGCGAGCCGGGCGTCGGCGTCCTTGAGCCGCTGGGCGGTGTCCTCGGCGACGCGGGCGGTCTCGGCGGCCCGGGTGAGCAGCGCCGCCCGTCGCTCCAGTTGCGCCGCCCGCGCCGTCACGCTCTCGGCGCCGTCCCGCGCCCGCGCCAACTCCTCCTCCAGTACGGCCTGTTCCCGCTCCAGCCGGTCCCGGCCCGCGACCCGGGAGGCGGACCGTACGACGGCCTGCTGCTGGGCGGCGACACGCTGTTCGCGTTCGCCCTCGGCCCGCCGCAGCTCCTCCTGCGCCGCGTGCAGTGTGGACGCGGTCGCCCGCGCCCGCCCGTACGTCCCCTCCAGTTCCTCGGCCTCTTCGGCCAGCCGGTCGGTGGCCGTGTCACCGGCTTCCGCCGTGGCGGCGGCGAGCGCCTCCCGTACGGTGCCCAGGTGCCGTTCTGCCTTCGCGCGCCGTTCGTCGGCGGCCTGGTGGGCGGCCAGGGCGCGCTCCTCCGCGTCGCGGTCGACGTGCCCGGCGGTCCTGCGCGCGGGGGCGGGGTGTTCGGTGGCGCCGCACACCGCGCAGGGTGTGCCGTCGGTGAGGTTCGCGGCGAGTTCGGCGGCGATGCCGTGCAGCCGCTGTTCCTTGAGGTCGAGCCAGTGGTCGCGGGCCTCGACGGCGTCCTCCGCCGCGGCGAGCGCCCGCCGCCGCGCCTCTTCGGTGTCGTCGGTGAGCCGGTCGCGCCGCCGGGCGGCGTCGAGCCTGTGCCGTGCCGGATCGCGCTGCAGGGCGAGCTGTTCGGCGCGGGCGGCGGCTTCCTGTGCGGAGTCGACGCGGCTCTGAAGTGCGGTGCGGGTGGTCTCCCAGTCGGCGAGCCAGGTGTCCGCCTCCTGCCGGACCTCGTCGTCGGCGCGTTCCTGGCGGTCGAGGCCGGCCCGTTCCTCGACCAGTTCGGCGAGGCGCCGTTCGGCGCGACGGGCCGACTCGAGGCCGCCCAGTTCCTCGGTGGCCCGGCGGGCGGCGGCGGCGAGCCCGGCGGCACCCGCGTCGGCGAGGGCCTGCGGCAGCAGGGCACGCGCGCCTGCCTCCGCGGCCGCCGCCCCTCGGTGCTCGCTGTCGGCGGCGTCCCGCAGCTCCAGGGCGGGAGCCACCGCCTCGGCCTTGCGGGCCCGCTCCATGCGCTCCTCGGCGGCACGGTGGGCATCCGCCCCCTCCGCCAGCCGTGCGGCCCGCTCCCGCGCCTCGGCGAACCGGCGTTGCAGCCGGTCGAGTTCGCGGGCGTCGGCCAGGTGGCGTTCGGCGGCGGCCTGGGCGGACTCGGTGGCGGTGAGCCGGCAGTCGGCGACCGTCAGCAGCTCGCGGGCGGTGCCGCGGGCGACGGCGGCGGCTTCGAGCACCGCCTCGGCCAGCCCCGGCTCGCCCGGCGCCAGTTCCGGCAGCGCCATGGCGTCACCGGCGGCCTGCTGCATCCGGTGCGCGTCGGCCAGCAGCGTGGCGTCCCCCTCGCGCACCCGGGCCTCGGTGGTGCGGCGTCGTTCGGCGAGGCGCTTTTCGACCTCGGCGAACCGGCGGGTGTCGAAGAGCCGGCCGAGCAGCTTGCCGCGCGCTTCGGCGTCGGCGCGCAGGAAGCGGGCGAAGTCGCCCTGCGGGAGCAGCACGACCTGGCAGAACTGCTCTCGGCTCATCCCGAGCAGCTGCGTGATCTCCTCGCCGATCTCCTGGTGGGAGCGGCTGAGGTCCTTCCAGGCGCGGGTCGTGGCGTCGTACTCGCGCAGCCAGGTCTGCGCCTTGTCGACGGTCGTGCCACTGCCGCGGAGCTTCGGGCGCTCCCAGGGCGGCTGCCGGGTGATCTCCAACCGCCGTCCCGCGACGGTCAGTTCCAGCTGCACCTCGGTGCGGGTGCCCACGGCCGCGTGGTCGCTGCGCAGCGTCATGCCCTGGCCGCTGCCGCCCTGCCGGGCGCCGGGCACCGAGCCGTACAGGGCGTAGCAGACGGCGTCGAGGACGGAGGTCTTGCCGGCGCCGGTGGGGCCGTGCAGCAGGAACAGCCCGGCGGCCGAGAGGTCGTCGAAGTCGACGCTCTGCGAGGCCCCGAAGGGCCCGAAGGCGGTGATGTCCAGCCGGTGCAGCCTCACCGGGCCACCTCCCGCACGGTCTCGTCCGCGCGCACCGCGTCGAAGGCGTCCCGCAGCACGGCCTGCTCGTGGTCGTCGGGCCCGGCGCCGCGCACGTGGGTCACGAAGTCCTCCGCGATCTGCTGGTCGCTGCGGTCGGCGAGGCGACGGGCGTAGGACACCCCGGGCTCGTCGGGGGCGCGCTCGGGGTCGAAGACGAGGCTGAGCGTGTGCGGGAAGCGCTCGGTGAGCCGGGCCATGGGCTCGTCCGGCCGGACCGGGTCGGTGAGGGTCGCCTCGACCCACGCGTCCTCGTGCGGGGTCAGCTCCGGGTCGGCGAGCAGGTCCGCGAGCGTGCCGCGCAGCCGGGCCAGCGCGCGCGGCACCGGGCAGTCGACCCGCTCGGCCGTGACCGACCCGTCGGCGCCCAGGTCGACGAGCCACATGCTCTTGCGGTGCCGGTGCTCCGAGAAGGAGTACGGCAGCGGGGAGCCGGAGTAGCGGACGCGCTCGGTGAGGGTCTGGCAGCCGTGCAGATGCCCCAGCGCGACATAGTCCACGCCGTCGAAGACACCGCAGGGCACGGCGGCGACCCCGCCGACGGTGATGTCCCGCTCGCTGTCGCTCTGCTCACCGCCGGTGACGAAGGCGTGCGCGAGAACGACGGAACGGGTGCCCGCCGCGCGCGTGGCGAGGTCGGCGCGCACCCGGTCCATGGCGGCGGCGAGCACGGCCTCGTGTCCCGCCTTCTCGACGCCGAACTCGGTCTTGACCAGCGCCGGTTCGAGATACGGCAGCCCGTAGAAGGCCACGTCCCCGTGGGCGTCGCCCAGCACCACCGGGGTGCCGCAGCCCGCCGGGTCGGTGCGCAGGTGGATGCCGGCGCGGTCGATGAGCCCGGCGCCGACCCCGAGGCGTCGGGCCGAGTCGTGGTTGCCGGAGATCATCACGGTCGGCACGCCGAGCCCGGCGAGGCGGTGCAGGGCGTCGTCGAACAGCTCGACGGCGGCGAGCGGCGGCACCGCCCGGTCGTACACGTCTCCCGACACGACCACGGCGTCGACGGAGTGCTCGCGCACGGTCTCGACGAGGTGACCGACGAACCCTGCCTGGGCGCCGAGCATGTTCACCCGGTGGAACGCCCGGCCGAGGTGCCAGTCGGAAGTGTGCAGCAATTTCATGAAACGGCTCTGACCTGCATGTTTCTCTCGGTAACGCCCAAAAAACCAGCACAAGTCAGCACGGGAACCCCGGGCTGACACCCACCACGCTAGCGCCTGGAGCCACCTGATCCACCACTGACCTCACATCGCGATCTCACATCAACCATCGCGCCAGTGGAATTGATCGACTTTCCGATGCCGCTGATCCGCCATGCTCTGCTGAAAAGATGCCGACCACAGCAACACACCGTGCTCGTGCAGGCTCTCAGAACTTGGCGAATCGCGTATCAAGGCAGTCCTGACACATCTCTGCTTCCTCCAAAGCAAAGTCGGCTGCCCGAGCGCAGTACTGGCAGATGCCCTCGAACGTGTTGCCGTCGGCGAAGCAGATCAACACTTCCGCCCCGTCCGAGCTCGCGAGAGGAGCGGCAAAGACAGCGGCGGTGCCACATTCAGAGCAGTCGTGCACGGGGGTGTCACCGCCATCCGTCACAACCGAGTAGTAGCTGGTGCCAGCGAACTCCCAAGCGGCGTCGGAGCCGCCGCCATACGGACGTCCGCACAGAGAGCACTGGACTGACTCGTTGCCGTCCAGCACGACGGCGAACTGGCCGCAGGACAGGCAGGCAACCGTGTAGTCCTTGAAGGTATCCAGGACCTCACCCAGCGCCTCAAGTCGGTGGGCGACGAAGTCCTTGAGGTGCCTGAATCCGGCCCGGATGTCGTCCATCTGAAGTTGCGCGTCCCACGCCTCGGGGGAGGAGTCGTGAGGCAACACGTCGGCGTCGATGAAATTGAGCAGCAGGTCGAGCACCGGGATGGTCCTCGCCTGGACGGCGATGGTTGTGTCCTTGGCTCCGAAGTGCTGGAGTCGGTTGCGTAGGTTGGCCAATGCCTCAAGGTCGGCGTTCTTCGGCTCGATGGCCGTCTCGATGCCGACGTCGTCGCGCAGCCGCTCCAGGGCCGCATTGATGCCGCAGCTGTGGAAGATGCCGGCCTCATGCTTGGCCTGGTCGAAAGTCGCGGGCTTGCTCCAGACGAGGCTGGGGTCCTCCATCTCCAGCCGAGCCTTGAACAAAGTCTCGGCCGCGGCTTGGAGGTGCAGCACGGCGTATTTCAGGTCGCGCGGGGCCGGGCTGCCGTCCTCGCCTGACAGCGACTTGACCGCGCTTTGGAGGAAGTCGAGACCGTTCAGCACAGGCGGAAAGTGGAAGTCCTTGACCTCCACGTCGGCCTCTGCCGTTACAGCCGGCAGCTCCGCCTCCACCTTCCCAGCGACGTCGTCGTCATCCGCTCCCACCATGTCCCCTGCATCCTCTCCTTGCCTGCGCGTGATCGCCCTGGGCGTGACAGACGCCAACTGGCCGCCAGAACATCATCTCAAGGACATGCTGTCGCCCTCTCTCGCCGGCGCGGCAACACAACCTGATCACGTTTGTGTATATAGCAGACGCTTCGATGGTCAGCCCGCCGAGCCTCCTCGCCGCTCTCTCGTACGCTCAGCCTGCGTCATCTCGTCGCCGATAAGGGCCGCGAAGACCAAGGAACGCGAACCGTTGAGACTGGCCTCGATCTGTTCACGAATTATCCCACTCGCCTTGCCGCGAGTTCCTATCCAGCCGTCCTGGACGAGCTGAGTGAAGGTAGTGTTGTCGAAGTAGCGGGGCACCGTGTGGTAGCCGAAGACTTCTCCCCCTTTCGGGCCGGTCGCGAGACCGGGCTGGTGGCGCAGCCACTCAACGTGCTCCCGCGTCAAGTACATCCCGCCGATCAACGCATCTCCCTTGGGTGCCGTCTGCTCGGCCTTGCAGAACTTGATCCAGCAGGGCTGAGGATCCAGTCGGTAGTCGAGAGGTGGGGTCGAATCGAGTTTCGAACACGCTTCTTCGACGTCCCTCATACGCTTCAGCTGATCATCCAGGTCAGCGTCCGGACGATACCCCCATTCACTGCGGCCCGCCCCCATTTGCTGCATCTTCTTGTACTGGACGAGGACGAAGCTGTCCCGGTTCACATGGTGGTAGATCAAATCGATCCCCAGCGTGTCCTCGGCTGGTAGGCGGTTGACGTTAGCTATGAAAAGCTTCTGATCGCCCTTACGGAACACCCGTTTCGCGAGATGCTCAGCATCGCTGCCGATCCAGTCCGAAAACCGTTGCGCATCATGGAAGACGAGATGATCCTCGTGTGCCGGATGACCTGGCAGCGTAGCGAGCACCGGCACTCGGTCCCCGTCCTCATCCGGAAAGCGTGCTTCGTCGATGATGCTCCGATCGAATCCTCCTAGCTGAAGCGCCAGCCCGGTGGCGTCTCGTTCCTCCGCGAAAAGCTCCCGCACTCGGCTGAGGATGCGAAATCCACCCACCCGTTCTTGCAGGCGAGCAACGACCTCAGCGAGGTCGGCACGAGATGTGGTGAGCGCATCCAGCAACTCCTCCCCGGCACGCTCGTCAGCGCGCCGGACAAGCCGGTCACGCGCCGGTGCCGCGGATGCATCAGATCAGACAGCTGCTCCATCGGGACGGGGAACTTGATCCGATGAAGCTGCGTCACCTCGATCGTCTTACGGAACGTGCCCGCGCGGCGGCCACTCTTGGCATGCCCGACGTACTCGACAAGGGGCCGACCGCTCGCCTGTCCGGTCACTACGAGAACGACGTGACTGCTCTTCCATACGTCACGTTCCCCGACCGACTCCCAGCCGGCCTCGAATTGACCCGGCCGCCGAAGATGGGCAAGAAACGTCTCTTCATCAGAAGTGCACCGCAGGATCGCCACCATACGAGGCACGTTACGTCGAGTGGTACGTGCGCCGCGCCTTGGGCCCCTCCATCGCCATCAAGTCGCCTTCCTGGTCACGGAATTGTCGCGGCCGACAACCGCTACACGAGGTCTCCCGCCGGCTCGGCCACCGGTCGGTCAAAAGCCACCGTCGATGTCTACGGGCATAACAGCCACCTCTCAGCACCTGCTAGCTTGCGGGCGGCTCGACAGCGGCGCTGAGCATTCAGCCCGTTCCCGACGGCGTAGAGGAGGCTCCGCCGGTTCAAGTGGGCGGTGCGCCATCCCCCAGGCTCTGGGCACGCATCGTTGCGTTACGCACCGCATCAAGATCCCATCACGACATCACATGGCGAACAATTGCAACTGCCCTTCAGTGTCGGCATCCGCAGCCTCCGACTCCAGGTCCGGCACAGGCTGTTCCACCGGCGATGCGTCCTGCGCGTCGTCGAGATCGTCCGAAGCACCCGGTTGGCCCGCCGCCCCCTCTCCTGATTCCGCATCCTCCGCCTCATCGTCCTTCGGTGTCGGCAGGACGTACTCTTGCGCGAGGCCAGCCAAGTGGAGCGGCAGGGGCAGGGCGAGAGCCTGGTCGTAGTCCAAGGGCTGGCGCAGAACGTGGGTGAGGAGCGCGAGGGACTTCGGGTCGTCGCCGTCGTCCCGGTGGCAACCGAGGACGGCGATCTCCAGCAGTCCCGGCATCCAGGCGGCCTGGCCGGTATCGATGGTGGGTTCGCCCTTGCGCTTGCCCTGGGCGATCGGCCGAGGCGCGAGCTTGTCGGCGGTTACCGCCGCGTGCTTGAACTGTACGGGCTTGGCCGTCGTGCTGAAGAAGACTCGGGCGTTCTCAGCGGTGTTTTCCGGCGCCCACAAGCCCTGTTGGATGCCGTTCGCCTTGCCCTCGGGGGCTCTCCCCCACCACTGCGGTGTCTCGTTCCGGGAGCCTGCGCGGACCCGGACCAGCCTCAGGTCGGGGTCGAGGCGACGAGCGGGTGCGAGGCCGTCTTGCAGGCGATCCCGTTCGACCCGGCCGTCTTGGAGCCAGGTCCAGTGCGAGCGAGCGTTGTGGGCCTCGGCGAACAGGACGGTCGGCGCGGTACGCAATGATGCACGCAGGCCCTGGAGCCACTCGGCGGCCTCGCGGCGCTGCCGTTCGCGTTCTTGGTAGCGCTTCGGGCGCTCTGCATCACTTTCCGTCTGTGCTTCCGACGAGTCGGCGGATTGGTTCTGTGGTTCGCGCTGGCCGGGCACAACGGGCTTGACCTCGGCCTTTGTGGTCAGCCTCAGCAGGAGTTCGGGGTAGGGGACCCACGCTCCGGCGCCGGAGCGCGCCTCGGGGTCCCAGCCTTCGACGCGGGCCGCGCCGGTGCCAGCCGGATCCGGGGTGACCATGACGCCGACCGGGAGGTAGGCGGCCCAGCGATTGCGGGTTGTACGGTTCTTGCGGACCATCCACAGGGCAGCATGCCGCAGTCCGTCGGGCAGTCCGTCCTCTGCGGCAAGCCGTGGGACAGTGCGCGCGCCGAGCTGGCGCAGGCCGTCGTTCCAGGCACTGAGCGTGCGGTGCCTCAGGCTGGACGCTGTCTCAGCGCCCTTGCCGTTCTCGTCACCTGTCACGGGCACGGTGGTGAACTGTGTAACGAAGCCAGCCTTGGCGCAACCGAGTCGCATGGCGAACTTCGGGTCGTGCAGTCTGCTCGGGTAGGACGCGGCGCGGCCGATCTCCACGAGGGCCAGGGCCGGCGCGTCGGTGGTGCGTTCCACGGCCAGCCACTGTGCGGCGCTGTCGCGGCGGGCTGCGGTGGCGGCGGTCACCTGAGCGTCCTTGATGCGGGTGCCGGTGGGCAGGTCAAGGGGGGCGATGAGGCTGTCGGCGGTGCGGTCACCGAGCGCGATGAGCGGGCGCAGGCAGTGGACCCGCACGGTCAGCTCCGGAGCAGACCATTCGTGTACCACCGGTGCGCCAGCCGTGGCGTCGTCGTACTGCTGTGCGGTGAAGGACCCGCCGTCGCCCTTGAGGCCCAGATGCTCGGCGAGGGAGGCCAGAGCGGCGTCGCGCAGCCGCGGCGACTGCCACAGCAGCCGTGCCTCAAGCACGGGAGCGCCGGCCCGGCGCGCCACGCCATCGAGGGCGTCGAGCGCATAGGCTGTCGCTAGCCTGCGCTGAGTGCACCGCTCCGCGTCGACCGTCTCCTTGTCCCCCTTGGGGATGTTCGCGGGCGCGCCCCTGTCGATCAACGATAGGTCCGGCGCGCGGCGTAGCTCGGGCGTAAGGGCGCCCTCCGCCCAGGCAGTGAGCTGCGAGAGCTGATGTGACATGAACCCGGGACCCACATCGTGCCGTCCCATCGCGGTGCGGTACAGGACACCGGCCCGGGCGTCGTCGCGCAGCCAGGACACGGGATCGGTCAGGATCGCGGCGGCGTCCGGGAAGGGCTCACCCAGGGGCAGTCCGGCAAGCATCGCTGCGGGGCCGCCCGCGCGCCACCGGTCGGCGAAGTCGCCCGTCTCGCCCAGGTCCTTGTCCCAGTAACGCTCCAGACCGGCGATGGCGAACCGCTCGCTGCGAGGCGTGCCCGGCAGGAATGGCCTGCGCGGACGCAGCAGGACTGTGGTGCTCGCACCCCACGGGAGGTGCAACCGGCCCGTCTTGGCGCTGGTACGAGTGGCCCAACGGCGAACCGACCAGCGGAGGTTGAAGCGCAGCAGCGGGTCGAACGGCACGGTCTGAAGCGTGATCGACAGCGTTACCGACCACCAGGAGTCATGCTTTTCGTCAGGGCCGGGAAACCGGATCGGCTCGGAGACGAGTTGGGCACCCTGGTCACGCGGTCCGCGCGGCATAGCTCGGAAGATGAGCTGCCCACCGTCGTACGGGTACGGGTCCAGGGCGAGGATCCGGCGGGCCAGCCAGTCGGGGCTGAGGCTGTACTGGTGCGGTGACGGACGCGCGGTGCCGCCTGGGGTCGTGTCACGCGGCATGAGTTCGTGGTGGACGGTCTCCCAGCGCGGTGGATGGGCAGCCAGTTCTGCGATGGTCTCCTTCAGCAGGCCGCGGTACTCGATCTCGGGCCGCAGGTCCCGCAGCCAGTGCTTGAGCACCGTGTCCAGGACCGGGCCAGGGAGCGGGTCGGGGAGGTCGGCGGGCGCACACAGCCAGTGGGCCGGCGCGTCCCGGTCACGGTCGTGGAAAGGGCGTGGCAGCGCAAGGACGTCGGGCGCGAACGCCTGGAGGACCTGTTCCAAGCGCCAGGTCGGAGCTGTCCTCCACGCCTCCTTGCCCGCTGCCACTTGGGGCGCGTTGCACAGGGTCAGAACGGCATCCCGCCACTGCTCAGGGAAGGGCAGGACGCGGTAGGGCGCGGTATGAGAGGCGAAGGCGTCGGTCGGGCGCCAGGCTGTGGTGCGGGCGGAGCGGTAGACGGGCGGCATGGGACAACTCCTCGCGAGCTGAGGCGGGGGTCAGCGGTGGGTCATCGTGCTGAGGGCGTTGTAGAACGGCTGGTACAGGAGACGGACCAGCGCGCGAGCCGCCGCATCGGGGTGGGACGATGCGGAGTCGGGCTCGGCCTGTTCGCCGCGTGGCCGGTCTGCCAGGTAGGGGTCGAGGATGCCACCGAGAGCATGGAGCAGGCCGTCGGTGCCCGGCACATCGGTCACGGAGGACTGCTGGCCCGCGCTGCCGGGTGCGAGCTGCCTCGCCAGGCGCGGCGAGAAGGCGGCATCGACAAAGACCACCCGCGCGGGCACTCCGCCGCGTACCAGACGGCCGATGACCTGCCACAGCGTGACAAGCTGGTCCCAGGCAAAGGCGCGCTTCTCCCAGGCGGGCAGAGAGCTGTAGGCGTACCTGCGGTTGAGCAGTCTGCGCCATTCGCGGCGGCCCTGGTGGCGCAGGGCTCGGGCCGCTTCGTCCAGCGACCCTTCCTTTTCGATGAGTTCGGTGAGCGTGTGCGGGCCGTCGAGGCTGTCGCGGCGCGGCTCGTCGCGCAGCATGCCGCTCAGCCAGTCGTTGACTGCGAAGACGGACAGGTCGAGGTCGTCGGGGCGGGGGTGCGGGCGGACCAGGAACAGGGCCGTGCCGAAGGCCGCTTTGCCCTCCTCGTTGAGGATGTTGTGGCCACGCTCGACGGCCAGCAGCGGAGCGACCAGGACTTCTGCGGTGTCATCGTCGGCGAAGCGGGCGACGTCGCCACGCCTTAGCGTCGCCGGAGTCTCGTCAGGCTGCCCGGGGGCGGTGCCGGCTGGTCCACCGCTGCCGCGGGCTTCGTCGTCCGGGATCAGCGCACTCACCTTGCCGCGCCAGGCGTCAAACCGGTGCAGTGCCTCGGCCACTGCAGTAGCTTCCCGGTAGCTGCCTACGAGGATCAGCGCTCGACGCCGGGTCGACTCGGGGATACGGCTGATCTCCTGGCCCAGCACCGAAGTGCCGCCCAGGCCAGGTTCACCGAGCCGCCGAGCCATCGCGACCGCTTGGGCGAGCCGGTCGCGCGGCGGTGTGCCGGAGAGGCTCATCGGGCGGCCGTCGCGGTCGTAGAGGAAACGGGTGGCGAACGAGGTTCGGGCCACGGCAGCCAGGGACGCGTCCGTGGGCTTGAGGACCAGGCTCACCGGGACGCGGACGTGGGCCCGGCTGGACTCGCCGGCCCAGCTGGTACCGGACATCAACACGACGTGCGGGCCGCCAAGGCCGGTGGCCGGGTCGGCGCCGAGGCTGTTCAGATTCAGCAGCAGCTCGCGCCCGACTCCCGCACACCGGAAGAAGCGCAGGGTGCCGCCGCGGCGGCCGGCGTCGTCGCGTTCCTCGCCGTCCGGGAGGTACTGGTAGCCGAGGATGTTACCCATGGGCGCCTCGGGCACCAGCGGGGCGTAGTCCAGCGGGACGCGCCGGGCCAGCTCCCTGCCCTGGGAGTCCAGTCGGAGGGCGGCCTCCACATGCGGCCACAGAAACGTGAGCCGCTCAAGCCGGTGATGCAGGGTGCTGAGTAGCAGGAGGAAGGAGAGCCGCAAACACAGGGCATCCCACCAATCCTGCGTTGGCTCGGGCGGAGGCGTGGCAGCTGCGGGCTGTTCCGCCCGTACCTCCTCCGTCACTTGGTCGACGAGCTGACCGGCTAGCTTGCGCACCCGCTCCTTCGTGCGGCCTGCTGCCATATGGTGCAGAAGAGCGTCGGCCGTGTCAGCGAGGACGCGGCTGAGCGGGTCGAGGGCTTCGCCTTCCCCGAACGGATCGTCGCGGAAGGCGTCCCAGGCTTCCTCAAGCAGGCGGCGGACCGGGGAGAGCGCGAGGTGCGGGGAAGGGCGGGGCTCTTGCGCCACGTCGTCATAGCCCTCGTAGAGCTCAGCGCTGTCGGCAGCAGTGTCGTCTGCAGCGGACGCCTCCCGTGCGGCCTGACCCTGCACACTTTCGCGGTAACGTTGGGTCACGTCGCGCAACAGGTCGTCGAGCAGGCTCTGTTGGAGCGTCCACGGACTGAAGTAGGCGGGATCAGCCCACTCCCTGAGGTCTTCGTTCTTGATCAGCAGAGCGCAGAGCGGGTCGACGGCAAGAGTGACGGTACCCAAGGCCCGATTCCATTGGGCGACCTGGCCGTCGGTCAACGGGAGGCGCGCCCGCCTGCTCAACTCTTCAATCTTGTAGCGGTTGAGCTGGTCGAGCCAAGAGTCGGTGTCGGGGCGGACCAGGGTGCCAGATGGGGTGAAAAGGCGGTCCAGTGCCATCTGGACGCTGTCCGCCTCGTCCACGAAAATCAAGTCGCTGCGCAGACAGGCCAGTTCCAGCTGACGCAAGCGCTCTTCATTGAGGTGCGCGGGCACCTGGCTCTGCACCAGGCTGGCCGGGTTGGCAACCCAGATCAGAGCGTCGACTTGCGCGCGGGCAGCCGCATGGCGCGGGCACTCAGCCCACAGAGGGCAACCGTGCGGGCGGCCGGGCAGGCGGTCCTGGGCATGGGACATGCGGGGAGCGGCAGCCCTCCGATCGGGAGCCCATTGCTCCAGAACGACCGTTTCCGGTTCTGCCGCGCCGCGCTGTGGCTCAGGGTGCAGCCGGGTGCATGGTGCGTCGCGGAATTCCAGCGTGTCACCCTCGATGCCGCGCAAACCGCTCACCGGGCACGCGGTGCTCAGCAGGTCGAAGCCGGGGTCATCGTGGTCGAGTAGGTTGTCGAGCCCTCGGGCGGAGAGCCGTCGGTGGAGACGCTGGACGTGCTGCTCACGTGTGGTGGCGCCGAGCACCGGCGCGACGGCGATGCCGAGGAGGTCAAAGAGACCACACAGCCGTAGCTGTTCGGCGACATCGCCGACAACGAGCGTGGTGCGCAGCGGGATTGCACGCCGGGCGGCCCATACGGCCACCAAAATCATGAAGGTGCTCTTGCCCGCACCGACCATGCCGGCCAGGTGGACCATTCCGGCCAGTTCGACCTCGTCGGCCTCGGTATAGTCCATTCGCACGGCATCGCGGGGTGCGAACCTGACCCCCTCCAGCCGCTGTTCCCAGTGACCCGGATGCTGGGCCCCCGCCTCACGCTCGCGCTCGTCCATCCATCGCGCCGTCGCACACAGTTCGGCGCGACACACGCTGAGGGGCTCGCCGCCACCGGGCCGGCCCGCGGCAAGGTCGTGGCCGGGTGGGTTGGCGAAGACGAGTTCCTCGGGAATGGTGACCGAGGCAATGCGGCGGCGTTCCTGGAAAGAACTTGTCCCTGCGGGGGCCGGTTTCAGGGCACGGGTGACCAGGCTCGGCAACTGGGTAAGAGCCTGGTCGTAGACGTCCATCCGGCGCCCGGCCACCATCGGCACCACGGGTCGGGGACCGCCGGCGGTTCCGTCAGGCGGCAGCTCGTAAGCCCGCAGCCTGTCGGAGACCAACCGGTAGGAGTCCAGCGCCTGCCGCCAGGCGCGCCTCCGGAACTGCCACAGAAGGTGCCGGGCGGCTGCGAGGGCCATGCGCTGCCACGGCTGCTGCGCCAACCCGGCACGCTGCGCGAACGGATAGCCTCCGAACAGCACGTAGGCGTCTGCGGCATCCGCCGAAGGGGCGATCAGTTCAAGCAGCCGCAGCCCCAACTCGACACGGCACAACTCGACCGGGCCGAACCCGTCCGGGGCACCGGCCTCCGACCACTCGTCCCCCAGCTCCCCCGCTACCGAATCGCACCAGACTTTCTCGTCACGCATCTGGTTCCTCCCGGCTGTCGCCGCGGGTGCCACGGCGCGAATCGGCCAGCCGCTGCCGGGCGGCCCGGATTATTTCGTCATCAGTAAGCAGGCGTACGGCAGCGGCCGCTGCGGGCCGAGCTCGCTGAAACGCCTGCTGATATCCGGGGCGCGCGCGTACCCGGTAGACAGGCACCACCCAGAACGCCTCGTCGTACGGAGGCTCGGGCCGCACGGGGCGGGCGGCTCGGCCGAGGAAGGCTGGATGCGCCCAGTCTTTGACATCGATGGCCCAGCGGTGGCCGTCGGGGAAGACCACCAGAAGGTCGTAGGCGTCAAAGCCGGGCCACATGGTGACGCTCAGGCCCAGACCGGCGAGCCGCTCCTCCAGTTCCACCTCGGCCAGTCCAGGCCCGGTGACGTGTCGGCGCAACGGGCGCTCCAACTGGTAAACAGTGCCAGTCTGGGCCGCTTCGATCAGACGGCCGACCGGTGGATCTCCCAGCCGTCGACAGCGATCCCTCTCGCACCACCACTCTCCGCCTGCAAGCGGCGTCAGCAGTGTCCCGCAGCGGCCGCACACCGCGTAGCAACCGTCCCTGCTCCAGGAAAGAGGGACCTCCGGGTAGATCAAGTCGATGAGCTCCCAGACCGGCTCCAACGTGAAGTCGCCATGCAGGGCGAAGAGTTCTTGCGCCGTCAAGACCGGCCGCCGGACCAGTAGCCCGCGGAACTCGGTGTACGCGTCCTCCTCTCCGTGACTGCGGCACCGGTCCAGAGCGGTCCGCATCACCTGCTGGTCACGATGCCGCACAGCCGGGTCAGGCGCCGAACGCTCCCATTCACTCCACTCATGGCACAACTGGGTGGGGCGATGCGAGTACGGGTCGAGCAGAACGTCGTCCGGGCCGACGGCGTCCGACGGCAGAGACAGGGGCCAGTCTTCCAATGGGATGTCGGCACACCGCTGGACGAGTTCCGCGAGCGAGGCGGGTGGCCGGAGTCCGCGGCGCAGCCAGGCGACGACCGCCCGGTCCAGGGCGAGTTGGACGACGGGAGGGTATGGCAGAGAGAAGGCGTCCAACCCAGTGGTGTGGTCCAGGACGCACAGGGCCCGGGCCACAGTGGCCAGCAGCGGGACGCCGTCGTGGGCGGCCCAGGCATCGAGCGTTTCAGCGGACGAATCGAAGGCGGCAAGGGGACTTGCGGGCACGGTTCTCACTCCAGGTGGCGCGACGAGCAACTTGACGGAGAAGGCTCGAACTTCCCTCAACCTGCGGCACCCACGCGCTCTTTGCCGGTTGCACACCAGGACAGCGCCTCGCAGTCGGTGCAGTCGTAGCCGGGTCGGGGCGCCGCGTCGTAGCGGGTCTCGGCGGACCAGGGCACGGTGTATGAGGCAAGAACGATACGAGCGTGCTCTACCGTGGCCTCGTCGCCCGGATCGAACTCCTCAAGGGCCACCCCGTCCGGGCGAAGGAGCTCCAG
Source organism: Streptomyces sp. NPDC059906 (assembly GCF_042730645.1). Taxonomy (NCBI): domain Bacteria; kingdom Bacillati; phylum Actinomycetota; class Actinomycetes; order Kitasatosporales; family Streptomycetaceae; genus Streptomyces; species Streptomyces sp. NPDC059906. Next base: position 8,908 of record NZ_JBHWKU010000050.1, on the reverse strand, counting down.
CTCCACGCGGGACCGTCGCAAATCGCCGCCGAGCACGCCGGTCGCCAGCAGCAGTACCGCGAGGGCGAGTTGCGGATACTTCTCCAGCGGAATGGACCGGCTGCCCGGCGGAAACGCGCTGGTCTTGGTTTCACGGACGACGACTCCGCCGCGTTCCTGGTAAATCAGGTCGCAGGAGGCGATGACCATGACGTCGGACTGTGGGTCGTGGGCTGCCACTCGATGCTGCGGGCGGAACTGCGTCGCAGCCGGATTGTCGAGCGGGCACCGGGCCCAGTGGGCCCGGAGCATCCCGAGGGCGGGAGCCAGCTCGTCCTCCGTGAGGCCCGGCAAGTGTGCGGGCAGAGGCACCTCGTGGCACGGCGGGGCGTCCGCCGAAGCGTGACGGGCGTTGAGCCAGCTGTCGACGGCCCGGCCTCTGCGCACGGCCTCGTTCTCTCGAACCGCGTTCGGCAGTTTGAGTACGCGGGTCAGGTGGTAGCGGGCGGGGCAGTCGTGATGTGCTCTCAGGTCGCTGACCGATACAGTGCGCCGCTTGCGAGGCGGCGTGGGAGGTGGAACCACGAGGAGGGCGGGCGCCCGCGGTACGGCGGGGCACTCGGGTAACACCTTGCAACCCGAGCAGTGGGAACCGGCGATGCGTTCACGGCCGTCGAGGACACGGCCGAGCCGCGGCACGACGTGTCGCTCGTGCAATTCCCGGATCTCTGCGGCGCTCCAGTCCGCGAAGGCGTCGGTGTCGGTTGCGCGCAGAAGACGGACACGGCCTTCGGTGAGGCCGGCAGAGTAGACCCGGACACGTTCTGGCCGCGGCGGTGGCGCCGGGTGCCTCAGGGCTGGGGACTGGTGCTTGAAAGAAGGAATGCGGGCCGGGATCCCGTAGTACAGGACAGAGGCGACAGCGGCGAGTTCGGGCAATGGGAGGCACTCTTTGGCATTTCCTTTGGCAGGAATGACGAGTTCGCGCAGCGTTCCGTCGCCCGAGACATACTGCCGCCCCCAGACACTGCGCTCGTAGTCGGTGATGCCGCGCACGTCGGGCTCGTCGAGCGTGCGGAACGCGATCCATGCGTCTGGGGCACAGAACGTGCGGGGGAGGTTTGCGTCATTGCGGCTTTCCTGGTCCCTGCGGCGGGCATCGAGGTAACGCTCGGCGGCCGCCGTCGACCAGGCCACATGCTGCGGCAGGCACCGCGACCGCGTCCCGCGACACCGCGCCAGAGCCTCTTCGATGTTCTGCGCCGCACCGGACTCCAGCTGGTCGAGCAGCTCCTGCGCGAGCGCGAACGGGAACTCCTCGCGCGGTGTCTTGGACGAAACGCGCTCCACAGCGAACACATCGCGGCGGACACTGAGCGCACGGTTCATCGGACAACCGGGCTCCTCGTCCCGCAGGTGACGGACCGGGATGCGGGCCAGGCGCCCGGCGCCGACCGTACCGGGGGGATTGACCCAAGGCTGCACGGTGCGGACTCCTTGCGGTCTCGGCGGTGAGGTGCATCACCGTGACAGAAGTCTGTGAACAAAGTCAAGGCACGCAATAATCTGCTGTAGCTTGACGTCTGACGGTTCGCCAGGAGAAGCGGGGAGCGTGCGTGGTGGAGCCATGGCCGGCGGGGAAGAAGCTCGCGGGCAGATTCAGCCGTGCCGGGGAAGGCGCTTGGGGCGGCATGGGCGTCGTCTACCGGGCGACCGACGACAGCCGCGCCGGGCGGGCGGTCGCAGTGAAGTTCCTATGGCCGCGAGATTCCGTGGCCGCCCTACGCGGATACCGGGCCCCCACCTCCCAAGAGTTAAGGCGTTTTGACCGCGAGTGCGAGATGCACCGACGCTTCGGTGGCCAGGGCGTGCCGGCCTTCGTCCACGCGGATCTCTCACCGCCGCGCCCGTACCTCGTCACGGAGTACGTCGATGGCGAGGACCTGCACGCTTTCCTGACCCGGAACAGACCCACGCTGTCGGCCACGGCGTGTGTGGTTGTTCCGCTGCTGGAGGTACTCGGGCGGGTACATGGGGCGGGCGTAGTGCACCGGGACGTCAAGCCCGCCAACGTTCTGCTGGCCCGGCGCGACGGCGTTGTGTATCTCACCGACTTCGGCATCGCCCTGCCACAAGACCCGACGGCAACCCGATACACCAACGGCCGGACGCCCGGCACCATCGGCTACATGGCCCCGGAGATCCACCGCGGCGAACGTAACCCGGGCCCGGAGGCCGACCTCTACGGTGTCGCCTGCATCGCCTTCCAGATGGTGACCGGACGGCTGGTTTTCGAGGCCGGCCACTCCGACTACGACTTGGCCCGCCTGCACTGCGAGGAGCGACCTCCGCTGCTCAGCGACGATATCCCCACCCTGCCATCCGGGATTGTAGACATCACAGACCGCATGCTTGCTAAGTCACCTACCGACAGGCCGCCTTTGGAACTGGCCCTTGAGATCTGGCGTCCGGTACTACCCTCGCCCGGCGACCCGGCTCCGCGTCCCGGCTTCGATCCTGACCCGACGCTGCCCCATCGCGCCGCGCACACCACTGCGGCCCCGCCCGCAACAGCATCGCCCGCCGCCGTGCGCCGCCCCCGGGTGCATCGTCGCCCCGTCGGCGGTCCTACCCGGTCCGCTCTGCGGAATCTGTGCGCCGAGGCCGAGATCGAAGTCGAACGCGGCGAACCAGGCACGGCCGTCGACGAGCTGACCGCAATGCTGGTGCGCGCCGAGCAGTGCCTCCCTGGGGCGGTCCGCGAAGTGCAGGGCGCGCGCCTCACTGTGGCCCGTGCTCAGCTGCTGCGTGGGGAGACGGCCGCCGCCGGCCGCACTTACCGGGACGTCGCCAGGCGGCTCGCGGACGCGCCGGCAGGCACGGAGACCGGTGAACTGCGGGTCCGGGCGCAGCTCGGAGCGGTCCAGGTGATGTCTGCGGAAGGGAGGCCAGTCCAGGCGGTGGCCGACGACTGGCGGGAACTTACCGAAGGACTCACGTTTTGGCCTGGGCCGGGGCCGTCCCACCAGACCATGGAATTGTGCCGGGAGGTGGGCGTCGAGGTGGAGGAACTTGCTTTGGACGCGAGGCAAGGAGAAGTGTCTCCGGGTCTGCCCGAAGCAATCCACAAGCTGCTGACCCGCCTCGACAGCCAGCTTGACGAGCCTCGCAGAAACTGAAGCCAGGTGCCTGCCAAGCCCCAGTTCCTCAGTCCCCCGTCAGCCTGCCCTGGGCCAGCAGCCCCGACAACGTGGCGGAGAGTAGTTCACCGTTCCTGTCCAGATCGGCCACCGCCTCTCGGAACCGCTTGAGCTGGCGGTAAGCCTCCCCGATTCGCCGCTGCTGCGCCATTGTCGCGCGTAGGACGCGTAGTCGGCGTACGTCGACTCGGGATGTGGCGGAGGCACGAATTCCTGCCCGCTGGTCGTTGCCTGGCGCCCGCAGACACGCGGCGAGGAAGAACGGGTCGAGCAGCGCAGGGTCGGTGCGCAGCCGAACAGTGTGGGCGCCGAGCAGGCGTGGGCCGGCTGTCTCGACCCAGACGTCGAATCCGCCAGCTGCGGTCACGACTACGACATCACCGAAGGACGTCAGAACCCCCTGCCCCTCATCTTCCAGCCCGGCGGCCTGCGCCGCCGCAACCCAGGGTTCCTCGCCACGGACGGCCCAGGGAGTGACAACGCAGAGCGCGCCCTCGGCACGCGTTCCCTGCTGGATCAGATCGTCGGCGACGGCCTTTCCGGCCGTCACGTCCAGGGCGCCGGAACGTTCCAAGTCGCCTACGACGGTGTAGCTGAGGTCGTCCGGCACCGCGGCACCCACCTCGTGGTCACGAACAGCCTTGGCGGCGTCGTCGACGTCCATCAGTGCCTTGTCCCAGCCGGCCCAGGCGCGGCGCAGTTCTACTGGCCCCACGGACCGCTCAGTCACGGTGCGGCGGGAGGGCGTCAGATCGGTGTCGTCGCTGAGTAGTTCCATGACCGGCACCCGTGTGGTGCCTGGTACGGCACTGCCACGCAGGGCCGCCACGGTGCGCTCGCGCAGACCGTCCCAGTCAACAGCCGTGCCACGGCCAGTGAGTGCCGTCGTCCGGCAGTCCGCTGCATCAACGAAGGTCACCTCGTTCCCAGGGCGCTCACGGGGTGTCACCAGCAGCCACAAGTGGAGCCCCACCCCGTGAGGCGGCGCGCTCCCAGGCGGCAGCGCGACTACGGCTCGCACGGCTCCGGATCGCACCAAACCAGCCCGGATTCGCCGTCCGGCCCTGCGCGAAGCGACACCGGGCGGCAGGACCAGCACTGCGACACCCTTGGGCTCTAGCACGGACAGACAGTGCTGCACCCAGGCCAGCTCAGGCTCGGTCCGCGGCGGCACGCCGTACACCCAGCGGGGGTCGGTCGCCAGCTCGCTGTGTCCCCAGGAACGTTCGTTGGACGGTGGATAGCTCAAAACGACATCAGCGCGGGAGGCTTGCGGCAGGGGTGCGTCACGCATTGTGTCGGCGGACTGCACGTGGCGCTCGCAGTCCGGGAACTCCAAGGCCAGCCTGGCCCGGGTCAGGCGGGCCAAAGCGGCGTCGCTGTCGACCCCGGCGAGAACAAGCGGGGGCACCTGGTCCGACCATCTCCGACCTGACGCGGCCAGCAGCGAGCCCATCCCACACGCGGGGTCCAGCACCCGACGCACCGGCGTACTGCCGTCATGCAGCTCGGCAGCCAAAGCCACCATGGTGTCGGCCAGTTGACGGGGGGTGACGGTCAACTGGCGGACGTGGACGGCGTGCCAACGATCCAGCAGCACCGTGAAGGCTTCCGCGGGTGACTGCCGACGGGCCAGCCGCACGATCTCGTCCGCAAGTCTCAGGTCTGTAGCGCCGGGGCCCGGGGCTTCAGGCGGCGCCTCCATGGTCGGGATTGCCAATCGCTCACCTGCCGAGGCCAAAAGATGGGCCATCCCATCCCGGTCACCGAGGTCCTCGATTCGTGGCCACAGACGGCCCCAGCCACTAGAGGACTCATCGATCTTGCCATGACGGAGAAGCCAGGACTCCGCGTCCGTCAGGGAAAACAGGGGGCTGGCATCCGTACCGCCAACAGGATCCGGGAAGTCGCTGTGCCGTCGCCTCCAGTTACTCACGGCGGCACGACCGACTCCAGCGAGCCGTGCGATCCCGGCAAGGCTGAGCGTGACCGGTTCGTCCTGCTGCTCCATGGTCTCTCGTCTCAAGGATGGTGTGGCTGGATGGGGCGGGCAATGACGCACTCGATGTGCGATACGACTGGCGAGCAAAGCCTACGCGTTGACTGTGTCAATGTACTCTCGGCCAGCACGAACGAGATGGGGCAGCGGTTATAGGGCCGATCATCGCCCTGCGCTCGGTTCCGCGCCTCAATACCGTCAAGGCGCGCTCGTGAGCCGTATCCAGCCACAACGCCGCACACGACCAGCACACATTCGGCAGCAGTCTGACGACCACCCCGCACCACCTTCGACGGCTCCGTCTCTAACCCTCACGTCCAACCCGATGGCACGAGACAGGGCCCCAGGTCAGCGCTGTAGATGCCACACAGAGCCACAGCGAGCGTCGGACGGCTGGACCCGTGCAGACTCAGACGTGCGTTGGGACCGATCGCGCAGTCCAAGTCACGCAGCGCCCCGTGCTGATCGCTGCATCATGAGAGAGTGCGACTGTGGCGATTGAGAGGCTCCGTGTCCTGTGCACCGCTATGGACACGGCAGCGATAGACACCTGGGGACGCATCGAGTTCGGACGACTTCCCGGGCGACGGTTCGACGAGGCGTCCGTCACGGACAACTTGCTCTTCACGCTCCAGAACCAAGTCCCTGGACTACTGACTTACCAGAGCAACCAAGTGCAAGAGCGGGATTCGGGCGCTGACTGGGAGTGGTGGATCGGAGACGACCAGGCGGGGTGGGTCTGCCTTCGCATCCAGGCCAAGCGCGTCTACGAGGACAACACCTACCGGATGCTGAAACACCCTGGAGCAGGCGAAGACGTCTTCCAGTATGACACGTTGATCAAGGGCTGTGACCCTGATCAGGCCCGCTACGCCTTTCATGTCTTTTACAACGGCTGGCCTGAGGGCACCTTCGAAGAAGGAACGTACTGGGCACCACCAGCCCAGTGGAACGCCTGTCCCGGGCTGAGCTCGTACAAGGATTGCAAGCACGCCGAGCCTCGCCACTACGGCTGCGCCATCATCGCTACAGCCGACGTCAAGAAGCTCAGCGATGACGACACCGTCGCGCCCACCGCTGCAAGATTCCGCGTGCAGAAGTACCTGTCAGCGGCCCTTCCCTGGTCGTACGCCTTCGGTTTCCCGCCCTGGGACCCCAAGCGAGAGGAGCAGCGCTGGCACCCCAGGCTGGACCGCGGTGACTGGGTCGACCGCGTCCACGGCACGCTCGATGTGCTCACACGGCGAGGCGGAGCCCGCGGGGCCAGGGACGCCTCTGGGCACCTCGGAGAGATCCCGATCGATCGAGACCAGCGAACCTTCGAACTTCCGCCGTACGTCGAGGCAATGCGCAGGAGTACCCCGGGACGCTTTGAACCAGCTTCCGAGGACGAGGCGCCTGCCGCGCGGCAGACGGTGATCATTGAGAGGAGGCCGAAGCGGACACGGAAGCGGAAGTAAGAGCCCGTTACTGCTCACTGAGCATATGGTCTGTTGATTCACATTTGATCCCGGGGCAGGTATGACGCCCGGTGAGGGCGGGCTCGCCGGTGAGTTTGCGGACCACTCGGATCGATCATCACAAAGGCGGAAAATTCGCGTAAAACGTCACCGCGACGGCACGTCACTCGGCGTGACGGTTCAACCTCATCTCAGCCCCCTCTTGTTCAGGTGAGGAGTCAGGCGTATTTTCACCTATCCACTCAAACGCAGTGGTGGCGCCGCCCGTCGGGGGATAGCGTCTTCAAGGTCCTATCGGGGACGGCATGACGCTCAGTAAGATCGCGCGCGACTTCGCCCGCGAGATCAGCAATCACGACTGGTCCGACGCGCCCTATCGGCGCGACCGCGCGGGCCACAGCCGCGCGGGCGACACCAATCGCGGCGACCGCGTCCTCTCACGGACGAGGAAACCAACGCCGTTCGCACGAACGTGATGTGGGTGACCGCCCAGGTCCTCGGGCATCACGACCCGAACTTCGACGTCTACGAGTTCGCCGAGGCGTGCGGCGTGAACACCCGTACGCGCCGGGGAGACCGCGACGGCAGCATTCGGGCCGGCGTACGCGAGCAGTACGGCCGCTACGCACGCCCCGGCTCCTGGGAGTTCGACCCTGAGTTCGTCACCACGGAGACGAGCGACTTCTACCACCGCGGCATCGACTGCGAGTGGTTCCGTCGGGGTTACCGCGGCGGCGACCTGCTGACCTTCCCACTGGACGGCGAAGTGCCGCCTAGGTGGAAGCCATGCGCCCACTGCGTCACGGCGGCCCAGGCCTGACCACTCCTCGCATCCTGGCCTCGTCCCGCTTCGAGAGAGCGGGACGGGTAGGCATTGCCCCTTCCCGTGCTGGCGACCGCCGTTGACCGCCGAGAGGCGGCGTTGTCGGTACTGATCGCTACCCTGGCAGCGTGGTGAATGACGAGGCGATGCCGTACGACGACCTGACCGACACCGAGTTCGAGGAGTTCTGCTTCGAACTCATGAAAGAGCTCGGGTTCGTCAACGTCGACTGGCGCAAGGGCACCGGCTTGAATGCAAGTCCAGCCGACAACGGGCGGGACGTCGTCGCAGAGCGGCACATCACGGATATCGACGGTGCGGTTCACGTGGAGCGGTGGTTCGTCGACTGCAAGAAGTACACGAAGGGCGTGCCGCCAGAGAAGATCATGGGGCTGCTCGCCTGGGCCGGCGCGGAGCGAGCGAACGTCGCCCTGGTAATCGCCAGCAGCTTCCTGTCGAACCCCTGCAAGGAGTACCTGAAGTCATACGAGCTCAACAACCGCCCGCCGTTCAGGGTTAAGTACTGGGAGCGCCCGCAGCTCGGCAAGCTGCTGGAGGGCCGTGACGCCTTCGTGTCCCGCTACGTCGACTCCCGGCCCCGCACAGAGGCGGAGATCGTCGCCGCGGAGGAGTACCGCACCGACAAGCTCTGGTACTACCGAAAGCAGTTGCTGTACCACTTCGTGGAGATCGGTCAGAGGCCGCCTTTGACGTCTCAGGAAGACAAACTGATCAAGGACAGTATGCGGTTCATGGAAGAGCGTCACGCGGATGACAACGGCTTCCTCATCGAGGGCGATGATCATGAGGCATGGAACGTCGCCTACCTTCTGGGTGAATTGTCGGCGCTGCGCTGGGTTCTTGGTGACGACTGGAACAACGGCGACAGCTGAGGACGAGAGATGAGCCGAAGACGGTGGACGGGCGTCGCGGTGGCCACCCTGGCGCTGGCCCTCAGCGGCTGCGCGTCGGTTGGGTATGACGGGAACACCGGTAAGCAGTGCAATCCGAGACTGATGGACTGCACCACGCCACCATCCCCGGAGCAGACCCCGGGATGCAGCACCCTGATCCTCAACGAGGCCCGGGCTGAGCTCGTCTACCCAACCAGTCGGCACCGCGAGCCGGTGTACCGCGCTTGTGACGGGTTCACTGAGCCGGTGGTCGACAACATGATTCAGAAGGCGATCGGTGAGGTCGCTGCACGCCAAAACGTCCAGGGGTAAGGCGCTTAAAAGCAGCGTGAGAGGGCCAAGCTGCGATAGGCAATCCCTTCGCTCGACGCCTGGTCGTCTTTACGAGGATCAGCCGTTGGCTTCCTGAGACTGGCGACGAGTTGCGTGCCAGGCAGTGAGCTCTTTCAGCGTTGCCGCTCCAGGGTGAGGACGGCAGCAGCGATTGACGTCATTCGATTCGGGCTGCACCGGGATCTGCGGAAAATGCGCCA
>NZ_JBHWKU010000049.1:20036-47199 GCF_042730645.1 Streptomyces sp. NPDC059906 | reverse complement strand
TCGCCCGCTGTCCCGCCCGAACGGGCGGCCTGCTCGGTGAGCCCCTCCAGCTTGCCGATGTCCTGCCCCTGAGCGCCCAGCAGCCGGGCCGCGCCCGTGTCGCCGTCCGCCAGCAGGGCGCCCAGGATGTGCTCGGGGCCGATGTAGGAGACGCCGGAGGCCCGCGAGCGGGCGTAGGCGGTGGCGAGGGTGCGCTTGGCGGCCGGGGTGAGGCCCGGCTCGGCGGACGGCTCGCCCGCCTCGCGGGGCAGGACCTCGGCGATCCGGGAGGCGAGCGCGTCGGGGTCGGCGCCCGCCCGGGCGAGCAGTCCCCGCGCGGGCTCGACCTTCGTGGCCGCCCACAACAGGTGCTCCGTGTCCAGGTCGGACGTCCCGTCCTCCAGCGACCGCCGTGCCGCCAGGTTGAGGAGCTCCTGCGAGGACTCGGTCAGCAGCCGTCCGATCGGCACCCGCTGCACCGCCGGGGGCGAGGAGGCGGGCGACGTTCCGAAGAAACGGTTGAACAGCTCACTGAACGGATCGGACGCACCGAATCCGAACGACGACATCGACATGGCAACTCCAGGTGCCAGATGGCTTTCCTCCAGCCAAGCGCGATGGATGCACTGCTGCAAGCGGGCCATGCCACGGTGGAGCTGCAGGAATTCTCACCACACCATTTCTGGTTCCCGTAACAGGGGAAGTTGTAGATCCCCCCAAGGCGCCGGACCGCCGCTCCGCGTAAAGCGATCAGTGCCACTGTCCGTCGCGTCCTCGAAGAAGAACCGGGCGGCCTGCACGACCGTGGCCACGGTGGCGCCGTCCTGCCCAATGTCGACCAGCCGCTGCGCGGAACTCCAATCAATCGAACTGGCGTGTGGTCGCGGAGGTGTCAAGTCAGTTCGCCGGGGTTGAGGCGGACCACTTCGGCCGCGGTGGTCAGCTCGGCCAGAGCTCGGGGATCGGTGAGTGAGCGGCCCGTGAGTTCACGGACCCGGTTCAGGCGATAGCGCACCGTGTTCGGGTGGCAGTGCAAGGCTCGGGCAGCAGGCTCCGCTGATCCGCCGTGGTCCAGGTACGCGTGGAGTGTCTCCAGCAGCGCGTTACGGTCCTCCGGCGGCAGCCGAAGCACGCCGCCCAGGACGTCGAGGGCCAGACGGCGTCCCTCGTCACGGTCGTAGGCCAGCAGAGCTGCGAGCGGGCTGTCGCTGAAGGCGCGTACTCCCGCTTCACCAGGAGGAATTTCGGCGAGTGCACACCGGGCCAGGTGCAAGGCGCGTGGTGTCTCCGCGAGAGAGCGGTACGACGGGCTGATACCGGTGCGCGCGGTGGCACTGGACCGCAGCACATTCAGGACAGCACCTCGCTGCTTGTCGCGCAGGGCGATCACACCAGCTTGCCGGACGGGAGTCAGCTGCCATGCCGACACGACGCCGACGTCGGCCAGGCAGCGTTCTACGCCGATCAAGCTCTCCCTGGCCAGCGCGGCTGTCTCCGCAGCCACCACCATCAGATCCGTGTCAAGCGGCAGACCGAGGAACCTGCCCACCTCCCAAGAGCCGGAATCATGTGCGATTTGGCCGGTGAGCAAGGCCTCTACCAGGGCCGAGCGCCGTCGCTGTTGTGCGGTCAGCAACTCCGCCATAGCGGTGCGGTAAGCCTCAGTGAGTGCGAGGGCGTGCTCGTCGGACAGGCGCCACAGAGTGCTCGATGCATCGACCAGAGCGTCCAGGCTCTCTGTACGGCTCGTGCGCGCATGGTTGAGCAGCATGTCCCAGAGCATGGCGCACGCGATGCGGTAGCAGCGCAGCACTTCGGGAAGCGGCGCCCTTTGATGAGCGCGCTGTCGGCCTGTCTCGGAGGGTGCAGACAGATCCGGCATGTGCTCAGGGTCCGCGAGGCCGCGGACGACAAAACGCAGATTGCGCCCGACGGAGCGATGCAGGTCCTTATACGGAACGACGCTGTTGTCCTGGTACAGGTCAATGCGCTCACGCGTAACCGCGCACACGTCATCGATCAGAGCAGGCAACTGCTCCTCCGCCCACGCGATGAGCTCAGCGAGCCCATCGGCTCCCCCGCGCTTCTGGCCCCGCCCGACGGTTCCATCGGCCATCGGTCCCCCCGTCTGTACACCCCGTCCGGTGTGGTCAACCAGTAACGAGCCCGGCAACGAGGTTGATGGCAGTTGCCAGGATGCTAGTGCCGAAGACGTAGGACAGCAGGCAATGACGGAGCACGATCGTGCGGATGCCCGTACTCGAGACGTTGGTGTCGGAGACCTGATAGGTCATGCCGAGGTTGTAGCTGAAGTACAGGAAGTCCCGGTACGACGGTGGATCGTTGGAATTGAAGTCGATTCCGCCTCGTGCCGCGTAGTAGACGAAGGCGTAGCGGGTGGCGTACATCAGGTGCACCGTGGCCCAGGCCATGAACACGCCGCAGAGGGCGACAGCCGCGGCGGCGCGTCCTGCGTCGGACGTACCGAGCAGCAGCAGGAGCACGATGGCGACCAGTCCGCAGAGGGCGACCGCGACCACGACGAGTTCGTCCGTGTGTGGCCGGAAGTCCTCCCGCCGGGCATTGCGGTGCGTGGCGGACGCGTCCATCGACCACAGCACGATCCATCCGGCCAGAGTGAAGGTGAGCTCCGTCGCTGCGATCCCGGCCAGGGCCCCCAGCACCACGCCGGTTCCCAGTCCCACCGCGACACCTACTACGGCTCCGACGGCGAGGGAGCCGGACAGCCGTGGCACGGCGTCCACGGGCAACCAGGTCGTCATGACACCACGGTAGGGGCGTTTGACCGGTTCGTCCTGGTGAGTGTGCCTGCCTGGGTATCAGCGCTGTTTCTGTGATGCCGTGACGACGCCGTAGACGACCAGGCCGTAGACCAGGTGCGGCACGACGTCCGAAGCCCATTCGCCGGTGCTCCAGGTCCCCGGGTCACTGACCCCGAGACGGGCCATGGGGATATCTGCGCATGCCATCGCTGACGCTCCGGTGATCGCGGCACCCAACCACAAGGGCGCGCGCACCCCGACTCCGTGGAGCAGCGACACCGCGACGCCGACACTGGTTCCCGTGGCGATGCCCGCCAGTGCCGCCAGCGCGGAGAGCCGATTCTCGCGTCCCGTCATCTCCGGCACGGGGTGCCCGAGCCGTGTGGTGAGTCTGTCCACCACGGCTGAGGGGGCGCTACTGGCGGCCCGTCGCCGAACCGCCATGTCGGCGTAGCCGACAGCGTTGAGTGCGGTGGTACCGGCAGCACCTGCCGCGCAACCCCACACGATTCTTCGGAGGATCATGCCGGCCTGAGTTCCCAGGACTGCGGCCAGCAACCGTCGAGTCACTCAGGTCTCGTTGCCCGAGTCTCCCTCGGAGTCACGCGACCGAGCTCCTCGTGCCGCCACAGCCAGACCTGCCAGGACAGCACCGGTGGCGAGTGCGGCGGGGGCCATCCATGCTCGGTCCAAGCGGTATGCGCAGACGTGGTCCAGGGAAACGCGTCCCGGTCCGGTCAAGGCAAGACTGGCAGCAGCCACACCGTAAATCGTGTTGAGCTCGTAGCCGCCGGCGTACCCGAAGAAGCCGTGGGATGTGTGCACCGCGGCGGCACCGGTCATGCCGGCGGCTACTGCGGCCCCGCCAGCGGGTGTGGCCAATCCGAGACCGATCAAAGCTCCGCCTCCAGCCTCCGCGAGTCCGGCTGCGATGGCGCTCAACCTGCCGGGCTCATAACCATGCTGTTCCATGAACTTCGTCGAGCCTTTGAGACCGGAACCACCGAACCAACCAAAGAGCTTCTGGGTGCCGTGGGCGATCAGCGGTCCGCTCACTCCGAGGCGGAGAAGAAGCAGGCCGGTGTCGCGACGAGTTGTACACGTCACAGCGATACGCCTCTCATGGGTCGTGGCCTTGTCCACCCCATCCACCATGGCACCGACCAGCTCTCTGCGCCGTCCGGCAGGTGGCTCGGCCGGACGGGACAAGTCCATGAGCAGGGGAGACACTGGAGCCACGACCACAGCGGACACCCGAACCACCCTTGGGAGGGTTCGTCATGGCGGAACAGGTCAGGTACCGCAGAATCTACGAAGGCCCCTCACCGCAGGACGGCAAGCGAGTATTGGTCGACCGATTGTGGCCACGAGGCGTAAGCAAAGAGGAGGCCGATCTGGACGAGTGGTTGAAGAACATCGCGCCGTCCACCGACCTGCGGCACTGGTATCACCACGACCGAATACGCTTCGACGAGTTCCGACGCCGCTACATCGATGAGCTGCACGACACGGAGCACGAGGCCCCCGTGCAGAACCTGCGGGCTATGGCAGCCCAGGACAAGGTCACGCTTCTGACCGCGACCAGGGACGCGGACCACAGCGAGGCCGCTGTTCTCGCCGAGTGGCTGAACGACACGGAGAACCGAGGGTCGTCCCCTACATGATCTTTAGCTCGGGTGGTGCTTAGAGGTCCTAACAAAAGCGTTGGACGTGGCGGTGGGTGATCAGGCAGACGGCGAGGCCGAGGAATGCTTCGTGGATGGCGTGATGAACGCCCTCGTCCTGGGGGCGGCAGTCGCGGAGGATCTTCCACGTCTTCATGCGTGCGAAGGCGTGCTCGACGCGGGCGCGGACCTTGTGGTGGGAGGCGTTGTGCTCCTCTTTCCAGTTCGGTAGTTCGGCCTGGTCGCGTTCCCGGCGGTGAGGGATGACCCGGCCGGTGCCGCGGTAGCCGCCGTCAGCGATCGCGGTTGTCCTGCCGACGGCGACGACGCACCGGGTGTCGGCGTCGATGACGACCTGATGGTTGGTGGAGTACCGGTAGTTCTTCGAACGCTCGGTGATGCTGTGGTCGCGGGTGGGAGCCAAGGTGCCGTCCACGATCAACACGGCATCCTTGCGGAACGGCCGGCGCTGACGCAGAGCGAGGGCGGGCCCGAGGTGGTCGATGATGCGGGTCGGCGGCCGACTTCGAGATCCCGAACAGCAGCGCGAGCTGTCGCAGCGTCATGTTGGTCCGTCAGTAAGCGATGACCAGCAGCACGCGGTCCTCCAGCGGCAGACCGCATGGCCGTCCGCTGCGTCCCGGGACCGCGCCCTCCTTGCGCAGAGCGGTGATGAGCGTGTCGAACTGCTGCGGGCTCAGCCCGGTGAACGGGCTTACTGGCTCTAACAAAAGCTGCTGATCATGAGACTGTCGGCCTCTCTGCTCGTATGTCTGGGCATGGGAAATCGTCAGTCGCGGCCGTGGGTCGTGTCGGATGAACTGTGGTCGCTGATCGAGCCGTTGCTGCCGAAGCCGGGTCCGAAGAAGGCCGAGGGCAGACCACGGGTGCCGGACCGCCAGGCGCTGTGCGGGATCCTGTTCGTCCTGCACACCGGCATCCAGTGGGAGTACCTGCCCCAGGAACCAGCTTCTGCTGACCGAGCTGCGGTCGAAGAACGAGCTGGACTGGGAACGGGCGGTGATCGACTCCTCGCACGTGCGGGCCGCCCGACGGGGCCCAACAGCGGGCCCAGCCCGGTCGACCGCGCACGTTCGGGCAGCAAGCACCACCTCATCGTCGACGGGCAGGGCATCCCGCTCTCGGCGTCGCTGACCGATGGAAACCGCAACGACGTCACCCAACTCGAGCCACTGCTCGACAAGGTTCCAGCCGTCGCGGGCCAGGTCGGCAGACCCCGCCGACGCCCCGACGACTGCTGGCCGACCGCGGCTACGACCACGACAAATACCGCCGCCTGCTCTGGCAGCGGGGCATCCGCCCCGTGATCGCGAAACGGGGCGAGCCACACGGCACCGGCCTGGGCACCTTCCGCTACGTCGTCGAGCGAACGGTCGCCTGGCTCCACGGCTTCCGCCGCCCACGCATCCGCTGGGAACGACGCGACGACATCCACGAGGCCTTCCTCGGCCTCTCCGTCTGTCTAATCACCCACCGCCACGTCCAACGCCTTTGTTAGGAACTCTAAGCGCCCCGACCGGTGGTGGTCCAGGAGAACCGGGCCACCACCGCACCCATTCCGCAACTTCTGATGGCCGGAGTTACCAATAGTCGCAGCCAGGGCGGTGGCCTGGCCCAGGCGGTGGGCGGCCCAGCAGGCGGGGTCGTGCATGCCGCAGTCCAGCATGATCTCGTCCACCTCGGTGCAGCTGACCCAGGTTCCGTCGGGTTGTTTGATGGCGCGGTGTCGACGGTGCACGATGTCGGTCACCGTTGACCAGTCGATGGGCGGGACCTGCTCACCGACAGGCACCGGGTAGGAGTTGGTGTCGCCGAACAGCCAGCAGGCGGCATGTTTTCTGTGGCCGACGGGGTGGTGCCGCTGGCGAGAGGAGGCAAAGACGCTCTCGCGTATGAACAGGGCGGTCGGATTAGCACGCTGCCCTACTGAGGAGCGGAAGCCTCTCATACCGAGGGTCTGCTGCGCGGCAGTGAAGCGGCGCTGTGCCGCGCCCTTCTCGGCCAAGGGGGCGTCGGGTCGAGTTTGGGAGTACTTGAGTTCCAGCATGGCCAGCCAGTCAGCCTGTTGCGGTTTCAATACCTCCTCGTAGTCCTGGCGCCACCGTGTCGGCAGGACGCCTGGTTGGTCCTCCGGTCCGCCGTCATGCTGCGGAGTCCACAGCATGAGCCGGATGCGGTCCTGTGCGCTCACTGTCTACCTCCGTCAGGGCGGAATGGGATTCGTGAAGTAGGGGCGGCTGGAGTCATCGGCGGTATTGGTGAGCTGACGGCGCCGCTTGGGACGGTGGATCAGTTCTTTGCCGGCCGTGATGTCTCCTGGGTGGGCGGTTGCGCGCTGGGTCAGCCGTCGGTGACGAGGTAGGTGGGGCCCTCGCCGTGCCGAGCCCGCTCGACGGAGTCGAGGCGGGCGAAAGCACGTGGTGCCATGAGTTTCTGCCAGGTCGCGAGGTCGTGGACGGCCCACATGTCGTGCTCGGCAGGATCGAGGCGGATCCGGGCGAGCTGGTCGGCGGTCAGTTGGCCTCCGTCGAAGATGAACCCCACCTTGTTCAGGGGCAGCCGGGGTCCGGCGGGCAGGAAGTGCGTCAGGAGCAGTTTCGGCGTGTCCAGACCGAGTTCGAGACCCGTCTCCTCTACCGCCTCACGCCGAGCGGTCTGCAGAGGGTCCTCGCCTGGGCCGTCGAGGTTCCCGCCCGGGAACTGCCATAGCCGCGAGCCGTAGACCGAGCGGAGCTGGATGGGCCGGTCGTACTCGTCGCGGATGTACAGGCAGCCGTAAACCGTGTGGTGGGGGATTCTCTGCGCGTACTCCTCGGCCGTCATGGGCATGGGGCGGCCGGGCCGAGCAGGGCGGTGGTCGAACGCGAGGGCGAGAACGCCTAGGGCTTCCTCGGCCGGCGGATGGAGGCCGCGGAGGTTGGCGAGCAGCTCTCCGGGCGGCCCGTCCGGGTTGATACGTGCTGTGTCCTCCGAGCGGAGCAGGTCCTCGAAGCAGGGTACGGGGTGATCCGCTGCACGATGACGTCGAGTTCCCGCCCGGTGTCCCGGTCGTGGAAGACGACCGTGTCGCCCACGGTGACGGTGCGCTTGGTAGGGGTGGCCACCCTCACTTCGATCGTCTTGCGCCCTGCTTCCACTTGGCGGTAGTATCGCCCGAGCAGGTGCATGTGGTGCTCGGGCGGTACGTCTTTGGCCGCCGGGCTCGGGACGGCTGGGAGCGTCTGCTGGGTGTCGTCAGGCATACGTGCCTCCGTTCGATGCATTCCGTCTGTCGTGGTCGTGGGGTCGCGACCGTGCACGGATCGGTGGCCGCGCGCCCGTCTCCGGATCGGAGCGGGTGGCGGGGAAGTGGACGAGTCCGTCGGCGCGCTACGGCAGTTCGATCGGTCCATAGCGCGCGTGCGGCGCCTGCCGCATCAGCGCGTCGTACCGGTCTGCTGTCGAGAAGTGCCAGAACTCGGTCCCGTAGTTCGTAAAGCCCGCTTCCTCCATGGCGTTGAGCAGCAGCGTGCGATGGTGGCGCGCGTGTTCGCTGAGGTTCGGGGCGTGCGTGAAGCAGGCGCCGTCGCTCTCCTCCGGGGAGGCGTTGACACGGGTGCCGAGGTCGAGTTCGTGGCCGTCCTGGTCGACGAGTGTCACGTCCACGGCCGCGCCCGCGGAGTGAGGGGCGATCTGCGGCGGCGACACGTACCGGCTGGCGGCCTGGTGCAGCTGCTCAGGTGTCCAGTCGGGGAGGGCGGCGGCCAGCTCGTCGCGGTACTTGGTGAAGTAGCGCTGCTGAAGGGCAAGCGGCCGGTAGCCCTCGATGAACAGCAGGTCGGTGCCGGCGGGCAGGAGCGAGCGGGCGTGCTTCAGCCGGGTCAGGATGCCCTCGCGGACGTGGGCGAACGCGCCCAGTGCGTCTTGCTTGCGGGGGTCGACGCGAATGTCGTGGTCGCGCACGTCGACGAGTGGCTCTCCGCACTCGCGTACCGTGATTGCCGCGACCTGTGGATCGGACATCAACACCAGAGGGTTCATCGACTCTCCCTGTGACGGCGCGCGCTGAGGCGGCGGAGTGGGGGCGGCAGCGGTCAGATCGGTTTCGCGCACGATCCGGGCGACGGTGTCCTGCAGCGTGCTGTCGGCCGGGATCACGCTCTCCAGACCGCCAGGCAGGAGATCCAGCTCCCGGTACCAGGAGGTGAGGTGGTCGTCGGTGACTTGCGTCAGGTACGCGGCATCCGCCTTCGAGGCATGCCGGACCAACGTCGCCTCCAGGGGAACGTCCAGGTAGTAGCAGCGGGAGACACCGCGGTGATCCCGTACCAGTGACGTGATCATGTGGCCGTAGCGGTCGGCGTAGAGGATCCCTTCGAGCACGACGTGAAAGCCGGCGTCCAGGGCTGCGCGTGCGATCCTGCCCAGCAGGGCTATGTTGGCACCGCGCGCGGTGTCGTGCTCACGCAGCACGTTCCGGCGGATCACGTCCTGGCCCACGATTGCGACACCGCGCCCGTAGTGGTCTCGCAGGTCCTGGGCCACGCTCGACTTGCCCGACGCCGAGTTGCCACGGATCACGACGAGGCGGGTGTCAGGACGCCCGACCGCAGTTGCAGAGGACGCGTGACTAGGTGCGCCGCTCAGGGGGCCGGTCATGCGGGCCAGCCTGTCTCGCTGTACAGCTCACCGTTCTGGATCTTTCCGAGGGCCACCCGGGTGTAGGACACGAGATGGTCGGGGAGCGCGGCGGGGTCCCAGAATCTCCACTCGGTGCACTTGTCCGGCTCGCGCAGCTCTGGCTCGCCGCTCCAGGCGCGGGCGCGGAAGAACAGGCCCATGCGGGGCCGGTCCCCGGCCTTGTCGATGTGGTGGATCACGTGGACGAGTTCGACGTCCTGGCGCTCGATGCGCAGGCCGGCTTCTTCCTGTGCTTCCCTGGTCAGGCAGGCGATGGCGTTCTCCTGCTCGCAGTGGCCGGCCATTCTCTAGGCTCCTCTGAGTTGTCGGTTCAGGATGTGTCGGGAGGGGCTCGTGAACGTACTGGAGCACTGGAGTGTGGACTTCTATGACTTCACCGTCCCACCCCCGCCCACCGACGATCCGGACATTCTGAGGTTCGGTGATCTGCTTGGCAGAGCGGCCCGCAACGGCGCACGCCACGGAACTCCCGTGATCACCTCTCCGTCATGTCGGCCGGACCCTCGCATCAACCTCTTCTTCCGCACGGGGCGCATGGCGGCACACGAAGCAAGTACCTGGCGGCGGTACGCGTACGCGCTGGTCGTGTGGTTGGACTTCTTGGATGCCATCGGCACGTCGTGGGACTGCGCGAGCGTACGCGATGTCGAAGCGTTCAAGGACTGGCGAATCACGGACCTGCGCAATGATGAACGGATCCGGCCGACCTCGTTCGATACGGACCGCGCAGCGTTGAACTCCTTCTACTCCTGGGCGAGTGCGCGCTACGGCGTGTTCAACCCGGTGCCGACCGTCCAGGCGGACGACTCGGACGAGGCCGACTGGAGGCCCGGGGCGGGATACATGCAGCAGCGCCGGGACCCGCTGCGGCCGGCGGGTTCGAGGCGCCGCCAGGTGAAGTGGTTGCTGCGGGCTGCGCTGGAGCAGTGGCGGAACATCGGTCTGCGCGGATTCGGCTTCGATGGTCTGCGCCGAGACGGATGGCGGGGGTTCAATGAGGACCGCGACTGCGCCTTCGTCGACGGGCTTTACGGCACTGGTCTGCGGGTTCGAGAGTGGGCCAGTGTCCTGGATGTCGAACTCCCCGCATCAGGCGCAGAGCGGATGGGGGAGGCGTGGCTGGCGGCGAAGTGTATCAAGGGCGGGGAAGAGGGCCGGAAGTACTGGATCCCGCGACGCGTGCTGCAGTCGGTGGAAGGCTACGCGGATCCCCTGGAGGGGTCGCGGGCGGAGGTGATCCGCCGAGCTCAGCGGCGGGGCCGGTACGACCGGCTGCGCGGCGTGCGGATTGTCACCGGCCACAACCCCCGGACCGGCGAACTGTATATCGAGGGCGGCAACGGACCGGCGGCGCTGGCCTTGGATGTGCTGGCGCCGGACGAGCGCCGCATGCTCTTCCGGCGGACCCCCGCCGGGCTGGAGCCGCTCTGCCTGTGGCTGTCGGTGAACGGACTGCCGAAGAAGGTCCACAGTTGGGAGGACACCTTCGCCGACGCGAACAAACGCGTCGCGGAAGCGTGGCTGCGCAGAGCCGATCCGGGCGGGTGCCTGTCCGAGGAGGAGCGCGAGCGGATCCGCCGCGAATGCCCGCTATGGGCGACCGCCCATATGTGCCGGCACTCCTTCGCCCTGAAATGGTTCTCGATCCTGTCCCTGCTGGAGGAGCGGCGGCTGGAGGGATTCACCCCGGAGGAGATCGAAGACTTCCGAGATCAGCTCGGGGATATCTGGCTACATTTGGCGATCTTGCTCGGTCATAAACACCCGGACACCACCCGGGACCACTACCTGGAGCCCTTCACTGGGCTGCAGTTGTCCTACTTGATGTCGTTGCTCGATGACGACGAGCAAGCCGGCGTGGACTCGCTGGTACGCATCTTCGCCCGACACGGCGGGTCCACCATCGTGCCCGTTTCCGTGGCAGCCACTCCAGGAGGCGTCCAGTGAGTAGGCGAGGTGGCCAACGAGCGTCCCAGCCGCCCTCGGACTGGCAGCCTCCTGAGCGGCTGCCCGCCGACGGGCATCAAACCACAGTGGTCTTCTACGAGGAACAGAGCGGGAAGAGTCACCTCCTCGACTTCTCGTCCTTCCCGGCGCCGCTCGCGATGCAGCGGTGGATGGCCGTGTTGCTGGCGGCCCGGTGCGGTGCGCGTGGCGGCAGTAAGCGCCTGGCCACGGCGAAGAGGTACCACTGGGTACTGCGCCGTTTCACGGTGGTGCTGTCGGAGGCCGGCCGTGTGCCGTCGACGCCGGGCGAATTGGCACCCGAGCACTTCCAGATTCTTCGCGACCGGTACGAGGACCATCCGACGAGCCTGCGGCTGTACCTGCAAGCGCTGCGGCGTCTCATGCGCAAGCGCGACGACCTGACGGAAGAGGCCCTTCGCAATCTCCTGCGTACACGGCTTCCCGCCGCCGCAGAGGCAACGCAGGTCACGGCGTACAGCGACCACGAGTGGCAGCAGATCATGACCGCTGTGCGTCGTGACGTCCGTATCAGTCGGGACCGCATCCGTGCGGGAGTGCGGCTCCTGGCCCGCTTCCAAGACGGTGAACTCAAAGGGGGCAGCCGGGAGGAGGCTCTGGGAAGGATGCTGGAGCAGTTCGCCACAACGGGGGATCTGCCCCGGAATGAATCCGGTGTCCTGCGGGACGAGGTGTCCCGGCTCGGTGGTGCGATGGCCATCAGCGGCATGCTGAGCCTCACCCGCGACGAGTCGACGGCCTTCGCGCTGCTGCTGAGCGCGCTGACGGCGGAGAACTTCGGCACTGTCAAGACGTGGCCGGCTCTGCACACCCGGCCCGACGGCAGGGTGTCGGCGCAAGCGGTGGCCCTGGTCGAGGAGACCAAACCGCGCCGTGGCCCCGACCGTGAGCACATGGTCGCCGCACTTGAGGATCTCCCCACATCCTTGCGAGAGCTGGCCGAATCCCAGGACACCGAGCCCCGGCTCTTCCACTCGCCGCTGCGGGTGTACCAGCTGCTGCTGGAGCTGACACAGACCGCTCGCCGTCTCAGCGGAGCGACCCGCGCGTTCATCAGCTACAGCCCAAAGCGCCGCTCCGCGTTCGGCAGAGACATGTGGAACACCGAGGTGCACGTGAAGCACTGGAGCCAGACGCGGGGCTTCCCCTCGATGCGCGAAGCTGTCGCCGGAGGGCCCCCTGTCGTGCAGGTGCGGCGGATCCGCCAGAGTGCGCTGGAGCTGACGCGACGCCCGGTCGCCCACAGCCGCGAAACGTTGCGGGACCACTACCTCAAGCGCAGCCGCACGGTGCAGGAGCAGAGCCGTTCCGTGGTCGGCAAGGCGCTACGCGAACAGGTCGCGAAGGCACGCACAGCGATGGAAGTCCCGGTGTTCACCCCGGCCTTCCTCGACCGCGCGGCCCGGGACCCGCAGGCGGCAGCGACGGAGGCCGGGCTCGATCCGGAAGTCCTGAAGCGGCTGCTGGCCGGAGACCAGGACACGGTGCTGACCGGATGCGTCGATCACCTCGCCGGGCCTGACACGCCGCCGGGGACACCGTGCACGGCCTCGTTCTTCGCATGCCTTGGCTGCGAGAACGCTCGCGCTCTCCCACACCAGTTGCCGGTCCAGATCGTTGTTCGCGACCGTCTTCTCGCCACCCGCCCCAACTCCGACCCCGCGACCTGGCACGCGAAATACCAAGCGGCTGCCGACCGTCTGGAGGACATCCTGCGTCACTACACTCCTGCCGAGCGCGAGCAGGCCCGCGCCAAGCTGAGCGACGGGCAGAGCGAACTGATCGACGACCTTCTCGCCGGAAGGTTGGATCTTCGATGACCGTCCCCTCGGCCACCTCTACGCCAGGAGGCGGCAGCCTGCCGGGGCAGGCGCTCTGGCCTGCCGACGACGTCCTCATCCTCCGCAACCGACCGGTACGGATCGGTACTCCGTCCTCGCGCATGTCGCGATTCGGAGACGAGCAATGGCATGTCCAGCCGGCCCACCGCGACGCGCACCTTCAGATTTCGGCCATCTCCTGGTCCAGCTTCCCTGCCGCGCTGCGTCAGCATTTCCGTACGTTCTTCCTGGCCGCCCTGGACCACCCCGTCCCGGTCGAGCCGGGCGGGCGGGAGCGTCCTGCCGAGCAGGCCAGCGTTGGCAGCTTCCCCTACTGGGTCACCGACATGCGGGTCCTGGCCCTTTGGCTGGACAAGCAGGGGTACCGCGACCTTTCCGAGGTACGCGACGCCGCCCTGGAGGGCTTCCGCACCTACGTTCTGGGCCTGGACCGCGACGGCCGCCGAAAGTCGGACCTGATCACCGCGGTACGCCTGCTGTGGCTCTTCAGCGAACACATGCCCGCACAGTGCCGCCTCGACTGCGACTTCCCTTGGGCCGGCCAGACCTCCAAAGAGGTCGTCGGAGCGCCGGCGGGGACGGGACGCGAGAACAAGACACCCCGCATCGCCGACGACACCATGGAAGCACTCTTGGCCTGGGTCCTCGTGATGATCGAGGAAGTCGGCCCTGACATCCGCGACGCCTGGCACGAGTACCAGCAACTGGAGGCCGGGAGGCACGTCTCACAGGCCCGGTACACCGGCACACGGGAAGAACGGCTTCGCACATACCTCTCGTACTGCCGCCAACAGGGCATCGCCCTGCCCGGCCACCCACGAGGAGGTATCAACCACGGCCACATCAAACGTCTCATGGGCATCCCGAAGGCGCACCGCCAAGGGGTGTCCCCGGCCATGCTGAACTTCCTTGCCGACAGCGGTCTGCCCGTCGCGCACTTCTCCAGCGTCGGCCGCATCACCGGACAGGTCCATGGCCGCCCCTGGCGTGAGCACCCCATCGCCATCGGGGAACTCCCCACCCTGGTGCGGCTGCTGTCCGCCGGACTGTTCACGGCGGTCTGCTACCTCTCCGGAATGCGCCCCGGCGAGGTCCTCAATCTGCGCCGGGGATGCCGCGATACCGACGAAGACACAGGTGAGCTCCTGGTTCATGGCTTCCGCGGCAAGGGCTTCGACCGCGTCCCCGACCAGCCAGACGCTTCCGAACCCCTGCGTCCGTGGGTCGTCGTGGACGTGGTGCATGCGGCCATCGACCTCCTGGAAGAGCTGCACGATCTGCCGTTGCTCTTTCCCTCCAGCCTGATCAGCGCCCACGGTCAGCGACCCGCCACAGTCAACGCCCGCACAGGCCGAGCCATGAACGACGACATCCAGGACCTGATCTCCTGGATCAACTCCACCTACCGCCGGGCAGACAGCGGCGCCCCCATCCCGGCCGATCCTGCCGGCCGCATCAACGCCAACCGCTACCGCCGCACCCTGGCCCGCTTCATCGTCCGCAAGCCGCGTGGACTGATCGCAGCTGCACTACAATACGGGCATGTTCATACAAAAGTGACCCTGAGCTATGCCGGGTATGCCGACCCCTCCTGGCTGCACGACATCGCCGTGGAGAAACTCGAGCTCATCATCGACCAGGCCGAACAGGACGGCCAGCACCTCGCGGCCGGCGAGCGCGTCAGCGGCCCCTCTGCCGACGAGTACCGCGCCCGCGTTGAGCGCACCCCGTCGTTCGAAGGCCGAGTGGTGACAAGCGCCGGCAGCGCGGAACGCCTTCTGCAACAGGTGGATCCCGCGATTCATCACGGCCAGGGCATGACGTGCGTATGGCGTGCAGCCACCGCCGCCTGCCGCAAGGCCAAACTCGCACTCGGGCTGCCAGACGCTGACACACCGGACGAGTCGGAGTGCCGATCCTCGTGCACCAACCTCGCCTACACCGACCGCGACATCGAAGACGTGCAGCGCCGGCACGAGCGGCACCAGGCCCACGCCGCCGATCCGCTGTCCCCCAAACCCCGGCGCGACCGCGCGGCGGCGCAGGCCGCTCAACTATCGGCAATCATCGACCGCCACCAAGGCCAGAATGTCCTTGGTGCTGAGGAAAGGACCGTATGACCAGCCGACGCCCGCGGAACCGGGGAGCCGAACGCGCCGCCCTTCGGGCCGCAGCCGACCGCCTCCTGGTCGGCACACCCCTGCGCTCATCCTCTGGGAAACTCACCGCCTCCGAACTGCTTCGTGAGTCCGGCCTGCGGCGCGATGTCGCCTACGGGGACCACAAGGACCTTGTCCAGGAGTTCCAGGCACGCGTCAAGGCGCAGAGCGCCACACCGGCCGCCATGCAGGGACTGGTGGACAACTACGGTGCGGTGAAAGAGAAGTTGGCGGCCGCCACGAAGGCCCTCGCGAAGGAGCGGGCCGTCAGCGCCGCGTTGCGGCGAATTGTTGCCGAGCTTGACTTGGAACTGATGCAAGCTCGGGAGGAACATGAGCAGGCCGGGAACGTCCCCCGCCTTCCCTCCCCACGCCGGCGGGCAGAGCGGGACTGACACCGCTCAACGAGGGCACCGGGCCCGGGACCATCGCCGACGTCATGAAGGTCGAGGTGGTGGCCTGTCGGATCATAGCCCCCGGTCACGACTACCGGGCCGGGCGGGCAGCCCGCTGGGTTCCTCCCAGGGTCTGTTGCGCGAGCTGGAGCACGTCGACCCGGCCCTCGGCGTCGATCCGGCCAGCCCCCGGCCCCGCCGCTTGCCCCTACGGAACTGGAACAGTCGGCGGCCCCGCCTACGATCCCGGCCCTTTCGCCCGCGGATGCTGCGTCTGGCTGGGCCCTGCACGCAGCGGTGACCGGCAGCGTGGCCCAGGGATCGATAATCGCCGTTACCTGAGGAGCGCCCGCGCCGCACGTCCCACCTTCCTTCTGTAGTACGCGTCGCCGACCACCAGCAGATCGTGTGTCCGCCGTCGCCCGTCACAGAACGTGTTCGGCACAGGTGGCCGACCTTGACGCACTGAAGTGTGCCCGCACATCCGGAACGTGGCCGGATGGGGATCAGAAGCTTTAGCTACTCTTGATCATTCCTCTAAACGTATCGATCATCGCATCCACTTTTTGATCTTGGTTGACGAATTTCCCATTTCTATGCGTTGCCCCTCCCTGCACGTGCAGGGCTTAGTTGCCACGACAACTGTGAGAAATCTGTGGGCGGGATGTGGTGGGGATGTGGACCCGGTTGCGGGGTGGGGGCAGAGCCGCCGGTGCGCTACTGAGCGTGACGCTGGTCGTAGGCGCGGTTCCGAGCCTTGGCGGTGAGGCCGCGGCGGCTGTGCCCGCCGCGGCGCACAGTGCTGGAGCCGCTGATGCGTCGGGTGGTGTGTCGGAGGCGGACGCGCTGGCCGAGGCCCGGCGGACGGGGAAGCCTGTGGAGATCTCCTCCCAGCGAGGGGAGAGCCGTGAGGTATTCGCCACGCCGGAGGGGCATCTGGAGGCGCGGGAGTACCTTCGCCCCGTCTGGGTCCGTACCGGGGGCGGTTGGAGGCGTGTGGACACCGACCTGGCGGCGACCGGTGAGGGGATGGTGGCGCCCAGGGCCACGACGGTGGACGTGGAGTTCTCCGGGGGCGGCACGGCGGCGCCGTTGGTGCGGATGCAACGTGCCGGACGTGAGCTGAGCCTGGGATGGCCGGCCCCGCTGCCCGAGCCGGAGCTGGAGGGTGCGGTGGCGACGTATCCCTCGGTGCTGCCGGACGTGGATCTGCGGATGACCGCTCAGGAGGACGGCTTCACTCAGCTGCTGGTGGTGAAGTCGGCCGAGGCAGCGGCGAGCAAGGACTTGGCAGAGCTGCGGCTGAATCTCTCGGCATCGGGCCTGGAGGTGCGCGAGAGCGACACGGGCGGGCTGGACGCCGTCGACGAAGGCGCCGGGGGGACGGTCTTCGAGGCACCGAAGCCGATGATGTGGGACTCCAGCACGGGCGAGCAGACAACTGCTGCCCTGCAGAAGCCCGGCGCCGCGCCGGGGGCGCGTGCGACGGCGGACGAGGAGACGCGGGACGAGCCGGGCCCGGGGGAGTCGGGCAAGCTTGCGCCGGTGGACGTCGAGGTGACAGCCCAGCAGGACGAGCTGGTGCTGACTCCGGACGCCGACGTACTCAAGGGCACCGACACCACCTACCCCGTCTACATCGACCCGCAGTGGTACACGCCGAAGGCGTCGGCGTGGACGATGGCGTCGAAGTACTGGGCGTCCTCCCCGCAGTGGAAGTTCAACGGCAAGTCGGACGCCGGCCTGGGCTACTGCAACTGGGCCTATTGCGAGCCGAACGACACCAAGCGCCTGTTCTACCAGATACCGACCTCGACGTACGCGGGCAAGTCGGTTCTGTCGGCGCAGTTCGTGGTCCGCAACACCTGGTCGGCGTCCTGCTCGGCGCGGTCGGTGGAGCTGTGGCAGACCAAGGGCATCTCCTCGTCGACGACGTGGAACAGCCAGAACGCGTCAGGATTCTGGATCAGGGAACTGGCGTCGGCGTCGTTCGCCCACGGCTACAGCGGTTGTGCGGCCAAAGACGCGGAGTTCAACGTGAAGTCGGCGATGCAGGCGGCCGCCAACAGCAAGAGCGCGACGATGACGTTCGGGCTGCGAGCGGCCAGTGAGTCGGACGGCTACGCCTGGAAGCGGTTCTCGGACAAGGCGTATCTGCGGGTAGAGTACAACCGTCCGCCGCCGCAGGTCAAGATGTCCCAACTGGCGATGGAGTACGGCGGCACCTGCAAGAAGCCGGCCGACGCCGCGCGGGTGCGCACCCGCGGGAAGATCTACGCGAACAGCATCACCGACCCGGACGGTGACAACGTCGCAGTCGAGTTCGCGGGCTGGTGGGACTCCGGCGACGGCAAGGGCTTCACTAAGCGGTGGGCGCCAGCCCGGACGACGTCCAAAACATCCGGATCCAGCTTCTCCATCTCACTGCCGACCTCGATCCCGCAGAATCGGCAGATCAGCTGGCTGGTGCGCAGCTACGACGGCGCCCAGTACTCGCCGTGGTCGTCCACGGGAGACGCGACCGGCTGCTTCTTCATATACGACACCAGTGTGCCTGCGGCTCCGGTGATCTCCTCGGGTGACTACCCCGACTCGGACCCTGAGAACCCGGAGGACCCCTGGTACGACGGGGTGGGCCAGTACGGCGGGTTCTCGATCGACTCGTCCTCCACGGACGCGGTCCGCTACCGCTACGGCTTCAACACCGACCCGACCGCATCCAGGGAGATATCCACCAGCGGCGGTGCGGCCCAATCGGTGCAGCTGCTGCCCGCGAACGCCGGGCTGAACTTCGTCACAGCTCAGGCGTTCGACCAGGCAGGCAACGGCTCAGAAGTCCGCACCTACCAGTTCCGGGTCAAGGCCGGCCAGCCGGACCGCGCCTCCTGGAAGCTGGACGAGCCCGCAGGTGCCACCACCGCCGCGGGGACGACGCCCCCGCGGACCGTACGGCTGCACGGCGGTGCCACCGCCGGCGCCGAAGGCAAGAAGGGCACCGGACTCCACTTCGACGGCACGACCGGATACGCCACCTCAGACCTGACCGTGGTGGACACCTCGGACAGCTTCTCCGTCGCGGCCTGGGCCCGACTGGACCGGATGCCGGAAAAGGCGGCGATCATCGCCGCGCAGCCGGGCAACTACTCACCCGGCTTCGAGCTCTACTACTCGCAGTATGCCGACCGCTGGGTATTCAACCAGTACACCTCCGACAAACCCGGTGCCCCCATCGCGGTGGCCAAGGGCGCACAGCCCGGTGACGCCAAGGCGGGGGAGTGGAGCCACCTGGTCGGTGTCTACGACGCCAAGGCCCAGCAACTGCGCCTGTACGTGAACGGCCAGCTCGCCGGTACCACCGCCTACACCACGGCGTGGAACGCCCGCCGGGGCCTGCAGATGGGCGCCGGCACCTACAGCGGAACCCGTATGTCTTTCTTCCCCGGCACCATCGACGACGTGCGGATCTTCGACCGGGCCGTCACCACCACCGAAGCCGAAGCGCTCCACCAAGGGCAGAACCTGACCAGCGGACGGCCGGAACGTGCCGTGTTCCCGCTCGACGAGGACCAGGGCGCCACGGAGGTGACCGGATCAGCGACCGGACAGCCCCTGACTCTTCACCCCGGCGCCACCAGCGGCGCCAGCGGCATCGCAGGCTCCGCCCTGTCACTGGACGGAACGAGCGGCTACGCCGCTACGGATCGCCCGGTACTGAACACGGCCCACTCGTACTCGGTGTCGGCCTGGGCGAAGCTGCCTGCCGGGACCACCGGCAACCGCACGGTGGTCAGTCAGAGCGGCACCTACTACAGCCCCTTCTACCTCTCCTACGAGACCGAGGTGAACACCTGGAGCCTGCGCACCTCGCTGGAGGACATCAAGCTGGGCAACATCGGCTCGCAGCGAGTCGTAGCCAAGCAGGACGCCCAGCCTGATACGTGGACTCACCTGTTGGCGGTGTACGACGCGAACGCCGAGCAGATCCGCCTATACGTCAACGGCGTCCTGCAAGGCACGGACGTCGCTCACAAGACCTGGGAGGCCGGCGCTCCGGTCCAGGTCGGCCGCACCATCTGGCAGGGCACCTACCTCGACTACTTCCCCGGGAACATCGACGACGTGAGACTGTTCGAGCGGCCGGTGTCCGACGAGGAAGCGCTGCAGATGTTCCGCCAGCGCCCCCTGATCAAGACCCGCTGGAAACTCGACGAAACCAGCACGGCGACCCCGGCCACCACACCGGACGCAGCTGGCACCACCAACGCTCTGACACTGGGCGGCGCTGCGAAAATCGGCGCAGGCTTCATGGATTCCGGCCTGGAACTCGACGGCATGGCCGACTACGCCTCCACCGCCGCCGTGCCGATCGACACCAGCGCCAGCTACACCGTCACCGCCTGGGCGCAGGCCGCCGCGCTGCCGCAAAGCGGCGTCGCGCTCGTCAGCACCGAAGGCTCCACCCAGAGCGCGCTCACCGTCCGCTTCGTACCGGATGCCACGAACCGGGAAGGCATGGGCCGCTGGGAACTGGCCGTACCCGACAAGGACAGCACGGATCCGGCTGTCGTGCGTGTGGCGAACAGCGAGTTCTACGACGCACGGGACTGGAACCACCTGGCCGTCGTCTACGACGGTTTCACCAAACAGGCCCGCCTGTACGTCAACGGAACCCTGCAAGAGGTCACCTGTGCCGTCGAGGGCGACGGCGAAACCTGCACGGGGCAGGACTCCTGGGCCGAGAACACTCTCGCCTTCAAGGCGACCAAGTCCCTGCAAGTCGGCCGTGCCAAGACCGACGCAGCGTGGGGCGAGTACTTCCCCGGCCTGATCGACGACCTGTGGACCTTCCAAGGCGCCCTCAACGACAACCAGATCGTGGAACTTGCCGGCTCCTGGTTCGACGTGCCCACCGAGGTACCAGCCGGCAGGTGATGCCGGCTGGGGGTGGTGCGCACGGAGCGCCGCGCGCACCACCCGCCACGCACTTCTCACTCTGTCCCCTTCACAGCGGCACCAGTCTTCCTCATCGGAAATGCCGGTGCCGCCACTCAGCCATGGACGGCATACGTATGAGACCCAAACGCCTGCTCACTTCACCAAGTGCCCTGCACGGGCCCATATCCCTGTTCGTGTCGGTGCTCATGGTCGGCGGACTGATCCAGGGTGCAGCCTCGCCCGCGGCGGCCGCGGACAACCACCCTCTGCCCGGCGTCCCCAAGGCCGACAAGGCCGTCGCCGGCGTCAGCAGTACCAAGGTCAAGCCCCGCACCCGCGGCAAGGACGCGAGAACGCCCACCAAAGCGCCCAGGCGTACCTGGCCGAAGACCGGTAGAGCCACCGTTGAGGTACCGGAGCACGGCAGCGAACGAGCCGGTGACCTGCCCCTGAGTATCGCCGCACCGAAGGAAGCGAAAGAGGCTGCCGGGGCAGCCGTGAAGGTCCGCCTCCGGGATAGAGGCCAAGCCACCCGCGCCGGAGTTGACGGTCTGCTTTTCACTCTGGAGACGAAGGATCACCCTACGACGGCCGGGAAGGCCACCACACCCGAGGCCGGACCGGCTGACGCCGGGAAAGTTGCCGTCACGGTTGACTACGCGAACTTCGCCCAGGCGTACGGCGGCGGTTACGCATCTCGGCTGCACCTCGTCGAACTGCCCGCCTGCGCCCTGTCCACCCCCACCAAGGACGCGTGCCGCACGAACACGCCGATCGCGGCGCGTAACGACACCGACCGGCAGACCCTGACGGCGAACGCGGTGAGTCTGCCCTCCTCCGGGATGACCGTCCTGGCCGCTGTGGCCGAGACCGGCGGTGAAAAGGGCGACTACAAGGCCACTTCCCTCGCCCCGTCGGCGACATGGAGCACCAACCTCAACACCGGTGACTTCACATGGTCGTACGACATGCCGGTGCCCGACGTGCCTGGTGATCTCGTGCCGGAGGTGGGCCTGGACTACGCCTCGGGAACGATCGACGGCCGCACCGGCACCACCAACAATCAGGGCTCCTGGGCGGGTGACGGCTTCGACCTGTCCTCCGGTTTCATTGAGCGTCGCTACAAACCCTGCTGGGACGACGGAGAGAAGAACGCCGACGGCAACAAGCCAGGCGACCTGTGCTGGTCGTACGACAACGCCTACCTCTCCTTCAACGGCAAGGGCGGTGAACTCGTCCCCGCCGGCGGCGACGAGTTCAAACTCAAGCAGGACGACGGGACCCGCATCACGCGCTTGACCGGCACGGACCGCGGCAACGGCGACAACGACGGCGAACACTGGCGGCTGACCACCCCTGTTGGCACCCGCTACTACTTCGGCTACCACCGCCTGCCCGGCTGGACCGACGGCAAGGAGACTACCGACTCCACCTGGACGGTACCGGTCTTCGGCAACAACACCGGCGAGCCCTGCCACGCGTCCGACTTTGCAGGGTCCTGGTGTCAGCAAGCCTGGCGGTGGAATCTCGACTACGTCGTAGACACCCATGGCAACACGATGAGCTACCACTACGACAAGGAGACCAACTCCTACGGCCGCACCCTCAAGGCCGATGACGACACTCCCTACACCCGCGGCGGCCACATCCGGCGCATCGATTACGGCCTGCGCTCATCCCGCATGTATGCGGACAAGCCTTTGGGCCAGGTCATCTTCGACACCGCCGAGCGGTGCCTGCCGCAAACCGGCGTCACCTGCGCTTCGGACACCATCGACGACAAGTCGGCCTACTGGTACGACACACCGTGGGACTTGAACTGCAAGGCTGGCATCAAGTGCGACAACGGCCGCCTCTCGCCCTCCTTCTGGACGCGCAAGCGGTTGACCGCGGTCACTACACAGCTTCTGAAGTCCGACGGCTCCTACGACAAGGTCGACTCCTGGAAGCTCGCTCACCGCTGGGGCATGGCCGACACGGACTACCAGCTACTCCTCGACAGCGTGCAGCACACCGGCCACACCGGAACCACACCGATCACGCAGCCCAAGACCACCTTCGCCTACACCCAGCTGGCCAACCGACTGGACAAGGTCGGCGACGGCTACGCCCCGTTCATCAAGGCACGGCTGTCGAGCGTCGCGGACGAGTCGGGCGGTCAGATCGATGCCAACTACTCCCCGCCAGCCTGCGACGCCGACGCCCTGCCCACCCCGGAGACCAACACGACACGCTGCTTCCCGCAGTACATCGGCGGCGACAGCAACGACAGCCCGGACCGTGAGTGGTTCAACAAGTACGTCGTCACCTCCGTCACCGGGACCGACCGCACCGGTGGTGCCCCGGACCAGGTGACCACCTACGAGTACCTCGACGGTGCTGCCTGGCACTTCGACGACGACGACGGCCTCACCAAGGAGAAGAACAAGACCTGGTCACAGTGGCGCGGCTACGGCCACGTCCGGGTCAGAGAGGGCGGCCAGGGCGGGACTGCCGCCATGAAGTCGCAGGAGGACCACTACTTCCTGCGGGGAATGGACGGCGACCGCAAGAGCCCCAAGGGCGGCACGAAGTCCGTGACCGTTTCCCTCGGTGCGGGCGAGGGGGAACCGATCAGCGACCACCAGTCGGCCGCGGGCTTCGAGTACAGGACAGTCGCCTTCGACCAACCCGGCGGCAAGGCCCTGAGCAAGGCCGTCAGCCGGCCCTGGCACCACGAGACCGCCAAGAAGATCCGTGACTGGGGCACGGTCACCGCCAACTTCACCGGCATCTCCACCAGCCGGACCTGGACCTCCCTGGACAACGGCGCAGGCGCCAAGTGGCGTACCACCCTCAGCACCACGACCTACGACACGGTCGCTGGGCGGGTGACCCAGGAGGACGACCGCGGGGACACCGCGACGACGGCCGACGACCAGTG
The DNA here is from genome assembly GCF_042730645.1 of Streptomyces sp. NPDC059906. Lineage (NCBI taxonomy): Bacteria > Bacillati > Actinomycetota > Actinomycetes > Kitasatosporales > Streptomycetaceae > Streptomyces > Streptomyces sp. NPDC059906. Next base: position 23,833 of record NZ_JBHWKU010000049.1, on the reverse strand, counting down.
CACCCGCACCACGTACGCCACCAACACCGAAAAGAACATCCTCGTCCTGCCGTCACGTGTGGAAACCGTCGCCACGGCATGTGACGCTGCGGTCGACCGGACCAAAGACGTCATCGACGACGTCCGCACCGCCTACGACGGTGGCGCCTACGACGCGGCGCCGACCAAGGGCGACGCCACGGCCACCGCACCGCTCAAGAGCCACAACGGAACCAAAGCTACCTACCTGGAAGCCGGCGCCACCTATGACGACTACGGGCGCGAACTGACGGTCACCGACCTGACAGCCGACGTCGAAGTGACCGGCGACACCGCCCCAGTGCGCAAGATACGTGCCAATGGCCGCACCAGCACGACGACCTACGTCCCGGCCACCGGCCTCCCCACCCAGACAAAAACCACTACACCCCCGGCCGACCCGGACGACCTCACGACCGCACAGACCATCACGAAAGATCTCGACCCGCTGCGCGGACTGCTCATCAAGCAGACCGACACCAACGGCAACGTCACCAACTACGCATACGACGCGCTCGGCCGCTCCACAAAGGTGTGGCTCGCCGACCGCCGAACGAGCAGCGTGCCGACGTACGAGTGGACCTACTCGGTCAACGAAGGCGAACCGGTCGCCGTCGGCACCAAACTGCTCAACAACGAGGGTGGCCAGATCACTTCGTACAAGATCTACGACGGCTTCCTGCGTGAGCGGCAGTCCCAGGCGCCCGGCCCGGACGGCGGCCGGATCATCTCCGACATCTTCTACGACGAACGAGGGCTGACCGCGAAGACCTTCGCCCCCTACTACGCCACGGGCGAACCGGTCACCGAGCCGTTCAAGCCCGCCGACGCACTGGCCGTGGAGAGCCAGACCCACACCTTCTACGACGGTTTGGGCCGCCAGGTCGAGGAACGCCAGACCGCGGGCAATGGCGACGGCGGCACCGTCCTGTCCACCAAGAAGACGATGTACGGCGGTGATCGCACCACCCTGATTCCGCCGGTGGGGGACACCACCGTCACCTCCCTGGTCGACGCGCGCGGCAACATCACCGAGCTGCGTCAGCACCACACCAGCGACCCCGAGTCCGCCTACGACACCACCACCTACGACCACACCCCCTCGGGCGACCTGCTGAAGGTCACCGACCCGGTCGGCAACAGCTGGAGCTACACCTACGACCAGCTCGGCCACCAGACGTCCTTTAGCGACCCGGACCGGGGCCGCACCGACACCAAGTACGACGACCACGGTCAGGTCATCTCCAGCACCGACCAGCGCGGCACCACCCTGTTCAACACCTACGACGGAATGGGCCGCAAGACCGAACTGCGCGAGGGCTCGGCCACCGGCAAACTCCGGGTCAAATGGACATACGACACCGTTTCCGGTGCCAAGGGCCAGCTCGCCGAGTCGATCCGCTACGTGAACGGCCAGGCGTACACCACTGCTGTGACCGCCTACGACAGGCTGTACCGGCCTATCAAGACGGCGACCGTGATCCCCGCCTCCGAGGGAGCGCTTGCCGGCACCTACCAGTCCGGTACCGCCTACAAGCCCTCCGGCAAGGTCGCTTCGCTCAGCTACTCTGCCGCGGGCGGATTGCCGGGCGGCTCGATTAACTACGCCTACGAGGACCAGACGCTGCGGCCGACTTCCGTCTTCGGCCAGGGCATGACCTCGACCGCAACCTACAGCCACACCGGAAAACCGCTCGTCTACACCTTCGGCCTGACTGGCGGAGGCAAGAAGACACAGGTCACCAACACCTACGAGTTCGGCACCCAACGCCTGTCAACCACACGTGTCGACCGTGAGGAACAGCCGGGAGTCGACCAGAACGTCACCTTCCGCTACGACGAGGCAGGCAACGTCCTCTCCCTCACCGACGTGTCCCGCACCGGAACCGACAACCAGTGCTTCACATACGACTACCTGCGCCGACTGACCGAGGCATGGACGCAGGGCGACCAGATCTGCGCAGAGTCTCCCTCCACGGCCAGGCTCGGCGGCCCCGCCCCGTACTGGCAGTCGTACACCTATGACCGAGCCGGCAACCGGCTGACCGACATCCGCCACGACACCGGAGGCGACACCGCAAAGGACATCAAGCACACCTACGCGTACCCCACTCCGGGCACGCCCAAGGCCCACCAGATGACCTCGCTCACCACCCAGGGACCGGCCGGCACCAGCCGCACCGACTACGCCTACGACCCGACCGGCAACACCACCGAACGCGGCGAACAACGGTTGGACTGGGACGCCGAAGGGCGCCTGGCCAAGGTCACTGAACCCTTCGACGGCAAGCCGGACAAGACCTCCGAGTACCTGTACGACGCCAACGGCAACCGGCTGATCGACCGCACGGCCGACCGGACCACCCTCCACCTCGGTCACACCGACGTCGCCCTCGACAAGGGCGCGACCAAGCCGAAGGCGACCCGCTACATCGACCTCGGCAGCGGTCACCAGGCCGTCCGCGCCGACGACGGCAGCTTCTCCTTCACCCTCGCCGACCACCACGGCACCGGCCTGCTGGCCGTCGCCGCAACCGACCTGGCCCTCACCCAGCGCCGTGTCACGCCCTTCGGCGAGACGCGCGGCACAGCACCGGCCACATGGCCAGGAACCAAGGGATTCATCGGCGGCAACGACGACACCAAGGACACCGGCCTCACCCACCTGGGCGCCCGCGAATACGACCCCCAGACCGGCCGCTTCCTCTCCGTCGACCCGATCATGAACCTGGCCGACCCGCAGCAGATGAACGGCTACACCTACGGCAACAACAACCCGCTGGTATACGCCGACCCGGACGGGAAGTTCTTCGGCTTCCTTGCCATGTTCAAACTGCTGAAGAAGGCGATTAACTACGTCCTCAACAAGGTCCCCAACAAGAACCCCGGATTCATGCAGCGCCGGGCACAAGCACCGGCAGTAAGCAATGGGAAGCTGCGCGGAGCGCTGCAACAGATCTACCCGAAGGCCAAGGCCAAGAAAGTCTTCGGTAACGGCAAGCTGTCGACCGGACTCATTCACGAGTTCAACACGGGTAGGCGCCTACCAGGCAAAGATCAACTGCATCTCCAAAAGGGCTGGGAGACAATGAGCGCTCTCGCGGGGATCCTGGAGAACGACCGCAAGGCCCGCGAGACGGGCAAAAACCTCGACAAGTTGCTGACTGACGGTGACCTGAAGGTCGCCAAGGCCGAAGCCCAGGAACTGTGGGACGCGCTCAACTCACGTGACGTCACCGGCAACATGACGAAGGCGATGAACGCTGACGCCGGCATGAAGGCAAAGGTTATGAAGTCTTTCGGTGAGGTTGCCAAGACACCCGCCGCGAAGGAGCTCACGGGAACAGAGTTCAAGCCGCCTACCAAATTCAAGGGACCCGAACCAGTGGGGCAACCCACCAGGCTGCGCGGGTTCTCCAGAACCCTCGGCGTCGTCGGTGGCATCGCAATGGCGGCTCAGGCACCCTCCTACGCGCACGAGTACGGCGTGGCCGAGGGCGCATGGGAAATGGCCAAGGATATCGTTGACCCCTTCGGCTTCCACGAGGCCCTTGAGCCGGCCAGAACGAGCGGAGGCGCCTGCCCCCCGGAGAGTTGTGCCTGAGGTCGGCGGGCACGGGCGACAATAGGCCCTCACAGCTGTGCCCGACCTTGAGGGGTGGGGCCCCGCGGGGGGCCCCCCACCGGGCCCCCCGCCCAATCCCCACCCAAACCCCCAAGGAACCCAGAAATAAGGACCCCCCCCCCCCCCCCCCCCCGGAAAAATAACCCCCCCGCCA
>NZ_JBHWKU010000049.1:0-20026 GCF_042730645.1 Streptomyces sp. NPDC059906 | reverse complement strand
GCCGGGGGGGGGCCGCCCCCCCCCTTTTGTTGGGGGCGGGGGGGGGGGGGCCGGGCTCACAAAGCGCCCATCCCCGGGGCGCCCCCGTGGGGGGGGGGGGCCGCGCCGCCCCCGCCCGGCGGGCCCCCACGTCCATGACCATCGCATACCCGACAGGAAGCCATGACTGACGTCCCCGCCCAGCCGCGCCCGGCTGAAGAAGTCCCCGCCGAGCAGATCCCCTCGCTGCTGTTGCGCATGATCCCGGAATCCGCCGAGTCCATCACCGATCTGTTCGGCCTGCCCGCGGACGCGGCCGTGGTGACCGAGGACGCGTGGGTGGAGCTGTACCGGCTGTTGACCGAGTGCTTCACGACACCCGTGTTGATGCCACAGTTGGAGAGCGCCACGCCGGACACCGAGCTGCTCACGCGGTGTTGGTACTTCGTGGAGCGAATCGTCACCCACTCCACAGAGCACGTCAGCGGTGCCGTGTACTTCGAGGTACTCGAACAGCTGTTGAACGCCGAAGGTCTCGTGGAAGCCGCCTGGCCGTACATGATGTATCGGACGCGAGCACGTACTCTGAGGATGCTGGATGGCTATGGCGTCCGCGTGCCCGGCATCAACAACCGGTAACCCAGGGACACGGGGGGGAGCCGGTTTGGTTTACGCACCGGCCTCCACGAGTCCCCCATGGGCTCCTGTGAGAGAGCGCGATTCCGAATCGCTTCGTCTCGACCCGGACACATGCCGATCGCGGAGATCGAGGCGCACCGGACACTTCCCTCAGGAAGGAGCGGGAGCCAGCCCGTCCAGCCGCACACCCGCTGAGGAGAATATGAGCGACAGCCCGGCCAAGGAGAACTCGGTCGAGGAGATCCAGGACAGGGAGGTCCCCTCGCTGCTGCTGCGCGTGATCCCGGAGTCCGCCGACCCCATCGCCGAGATGTTCCACCAGCCGGCGGAAGCGGCCGTCCTGACCGAGGACGCGTCCGTTTTGTTGTACGAACTGCTGGCCGGGTGCTTCACCGCGCCAGTGCTGCTGCCGCAGCTGAGGAGCGACAGCCCAAACACGCAGCTACTCACCCGGTGCTGGAACTTTGTGGAGCGCATCGTGGATCACTCCACGGAGCACGTCGGTGGCGCCGTCTACTTTGAGGTGCTGGATCAACTTCTCATGGAGGGCGGCCTGGTGGAGGCCGCCTGGCCCTATATGAAAGAGCGGACGCGGGCGCGTACCCTGCTGATGCTTGACGATGCTGACGTCCGCCTGCCCGGGATCAACCGGCGATAGCCCGGGGAGGCGGGACGACAGGTGCAATGCGGGATTCGTCGCGCCGGCCGCCCGTCGCATTTTATATCGAACGTTCCTTCGACACCTGAGAGACGTCGCGAGGTAGCTCAGAACTCAGGACTGGCAATGTGCCTGGCCCCTCAGTCGCGCGTCCACCACCCTCGACGGCTTCGGATCAGACGTCTCGACTGCTTCAGCCTCGGTCACGTACTCGCTGGCCATCGGTGCATCCTCCTTGACTGGGAGTGACAACGAACGGTTACAGTCCCCGTCTTCACCTGGCGGCCAGCAGACACGACAACTCCAAACCCGACAACTGACTTGCCTAATGAACGGCCAGGCCGCTCCAGGTAGAGGTGGACCCCGATGACGTTGAGGACCGTGTCGTGTGGCGAAGCCCGATGCTCATCCGGCTGCGCGGGTCTGTTCTGCGGCGCGGTGCCCGCGGGGCGGCTTGCGGCGTGGCGCCGTACGAGGTCGCTGGTGGTGTCTGCGATGCGTAGGCGGTCGAGGCCGTCCGGAGCGAACCAGGCCAGCATGACTCCTTCTGTCAGATGGAGGTCGCAGGGATCGCCGTTCCAGCGGCCCGCGTAGATGGCGATGGGCACGGTCGTGCCGGCGTCGTCGGTGGCGTACTCGGTGCCAAACGGGGTCAGGTCGGCGAGATCGAGGCCGGCCTCCTCGGCCAGTTCGCGCCGCACCGTGTGTTCCAGGGTGATGTCCTGGGGCTCTCGGCCGCCGCCCAGCAGGGACCACATGCCCGGCTCCCAGATCTGGCCGGGGAGGTAGTCGCGCAGGTGGAGCAGGTACTCGCCGCGGTCGTTGTAGATCAGTGCGGAGGCGTTGGCCTTCTCCGGTTCGATGTGGAGCGGGAGCGTGGCGAGTTTCTCGCGCAGGGAAGGGGAGGCTGCCTTGTCTACGGGCCGCCACTCGATGCCGCTGACCTCCTCTTCCTGCAGCATCACCTCCAACTCGTTCGTGGTGTGCATGCGGAAGAGGAACCGGAAGTCGAAGTGCTGATGGTCGGGTTCGCCTTTGCCCAGGCGGGCGTCGATGTCGTGGATGTCGATGTCGAACGGCACCGTCTCGTAGCCAGGCCACGGTGTGACCGCCTGGGGCGGGATCCCGGTCTCCTCGTGCAGCTCCCGCAGCGCCGTTCCGGCCAGGGACTCGTCACAGGGCTCGGCGTGCCCGCCGGGAGCGAGTACCTTTCCGCTCGCCAGGTGCAGCACGTGCAGGACGCGGCCGAGCGGATCGAGGACGATCGCGCCAAAGGTGACATGCCCGGTGAACGTGGAGCGGCTGGCAATGCCGGTCGGACGTTCGAGAGCGTCCAAGAGGACGCCGAGCTGCTCGCGCTCGTGAGGGTGGCGAGCGAGGTAAGTCTCGACGGTGGTGCGGATGTGGTCGTGCGACAGCGGCATGGGGCTACCTCAGTGGGGTTGTGGCGCGGAACGAGTCGAGGCGGGCGGTCGTGCGGGTGGTCAGCTCAGCCGGATCCCTTCCGCGGGGATCTCCTTGATGGCGGCGGCGCGGGCGGGAGGCAGGCCCCATCTCTCCCGTGCTGTGTCCGCGGCAAGCTGGGTTTGCCGCGCGCCGGGCGGGCCCCATCCCAGCAGGGTGGCTGCCTGGGCGGGGGTAGCAAGCAGGCGGACGAAGGAGCGGCCCGTCGCGGGGTCGCTGGCCGCTGGCCCGATGGCGGTGACCGGGGCAGCGAGGCGGAGCCGGGCGTTGCGGCCCACGCCGCCGTAGACCTCGCCGGTCTCGTCCAGCACCAGCCCAGTCGCACCGGATCGGCCAAGGTGAGCTGGGCTTCCTCGGCGGCATCCCGGTGCAGGGTGTCCTCGGGCGTCGCGTCGGTGCCCTCCACAGTGCCGCCGGGCAGCATCGGTAGCGCGCCTCGCGGGCCGGGATCGGCCACCAGGACGACCCGGCCGTCGGGGACGAAGCACCACGCCCAGGCTTGCTGCACGGCCAGCAGATCGGGGACGCGGCCGTGGTGGAGCGGGCTGTCCCACAAGGGCCGGTGGCGGACGTGGACGTCGTGCCGGTCCAGCGCCGGGACGTCGAGAATGTGCCGGCCGTCGGCGAGGTGCGCGGTCGCGGTGTTCCCGAGCCGGGCACGGTAGGCGGCGAGCATGATCTGCCCGTCCACCGGGCGCAGCCGCTGCACTGCGTCCCGGTCTCCAGGAAGGCGTACTCGGACAGCTCCTTGCCCGGCAAGCGGATTGCCGCCACCTGGCCGGGGGTGAGGGACCCGCCGTCGAAGACGAACCGGACTTCGCCAGAACAGTGCGTTCCGGGCTGAAGGTCGGGGTGGTGCGCGGAGAAGGAGTGGACGGCGAGTACGGCTGACCGCGGCAGGTCCAGGTCCAGTTCCTCGGTGATCTCGCGCCGGCAGGTGCCGTGTGGGTGTTCACCGTGTTCGACGGCGCCGCCGGGTAGTAGCCACGAGTCGTCCTTGCGGTAGATGGGGTGCACCAGGAGGACCTTGCCCACCTCGTTGGTGATGTTCGCGGCGGCACCGAGCCATGCGGCGTGCCGGGGCGCGGCGTACTGCTCTGCGGGCGGCGCGGTGGCACTCGCTGAGACGTGATCCGAAGGGGACGCGGGAGTGGTCACGTAGCTCTGCCTTCCGAGACGATGGACGGACGGGTGTGCAGCGTGCCGGCGAGGGTTGCTCAGGGGACCGCCGTTCCTCCGGTGCTGCGGCTCCCAGCGCTGCTGGTCACGGTGGGCCTTTCCGGCGAGCGGGTCATACCTGGTCCGGGACTGTGGACGCGGCGGGGTGGGGGATGGCCGGGGTCGGGGCGTACTGGGCGGCTTGGGCGTCGAACATGGCGGCGTATCGGCCGCGGGATGCGATGAGTTCGTCGTGGGTGCCGTGTTCGGCGAGATGTCCGCTGTTGAGGACGTAGATGTGGTCGGCGTGGCGGACGCCGGACATGCGGTGGGTGACGAGGACGACGGCCCGGTTCGGGGCGGCGAGGCGGCGGATGCGGTCGAAGGCTTCGATCTCGGCTTCGGGGTCGAGGGCGGAGGTCGGCTCGTCCACGATGAGGACGCCGTCTGCCTGCGAGGTTGAGCTACGCCAGTGGGTGCGGGCCAGGCCGATTTTCTGCCATTCGCCGCCGGACAGTTCGATGGCGCCGCGGAACATGCGGGCCAGCAGGCTGCGCAGGCCGTCGGGGAGTTTGGCGATGACGGGGCCTGCGACGGCGTAGTCGACCGAGGGCTTCAGGTCGTCGTCGGTTGCGGGGTGGTCGGGGCGGCCGAGGCGGATGTTCATGGCTGCGGTGACGGGCCAGCGCTGGAAGTCCTGGGTGAGCAGGGAGACGCGCTCGAAGACTTGGGCCCGATCGAGGTCGGTGAGGTCCGCCTCGCCCCAGCGCAGCGTGCCGGTCTCGGGCAGCAGCATGCCGGAGAGGATCTTCATCAGGGTGCTCTTGCCGGAGCCGTTCTCGCCCACCACCGCGGTCACGGATCCCATCGGCAGTGTCAGGGACACCCTGTCCAGCGCCGGGGCGTCACGGTCGGGGTAGCGGTAGGTGACCTGATCGAGAACGATCTCGTTGACTCGTTCTGGTACGGGCGCGCCTCCGGTGGGCAGGGTCCGATGGCTGGCCTCGGTGAGGAAGCGGCCGTGGTCGCGGACGTAGAGGCTTTCCTCGTGGAGCTGGTTGATGTTCATGACCAGCGCGCCCAGGCTCGCCGAGCCGGTCCGCACGGCGATGACGGCGGTTCCGGCGACGGCGAGGCTCATGTGCCCGGCCATGATCAGCCAGAACATGGTTCCGTAGGTTGCGGCCATCGCCAGCCCGGACAGTGCGGAGGCCACCCATTCGGTGAGGGCCTTGCTGGAGGCGAGGCGCTCTTGTTCGGCTTCGGCGCTTTCGGCCATGCGCTCGTAGCGGCTGAGGAGGAAGGGGCCGACGGCGTGGAGGCGGACTTCCTGGGCGGCGGTGCGCTCGGTGAGCAGATTGCCGATCAGGCGGCTGGCCCGTACGTGCTCGATCCAGCTCATTACGGAGACGTAGCGTTCCTGGGCGACCCGCATGGCGCCCCAGCCCCGCGGGGCGGCGATGAGGATCAGCATGGGCAGCAGTGCAGGGTGGAGCACGGCGAGGACGCCGGCGGTGGTGATCAGGGAGATGAGGCCGTTCAGCGCGGCGACGCAGGAGCTGATCATGCGGCGGGCGGAGCCGGGGCCGTGCTGGGCGATGTCCACGAGGCGACGGAAGTCGGGATCGTCGATGGCTTCCAGTTCGACGCGGGCTGCGGCGGCCAGGTATTGGGTGGTGGCGATCCGCTCCACTTTGGGCTCGAGCCGTCCGGCGCGGGAAGTGGACCAGGCGGACAGGGCGGAGTTGACGACGCCGATGATCGCTGCGGCCAGTAGGCCGGGTAACAGGGCGTGCAGCCGGTCGGCGGCACTGTCGCTGCCGGCGAGCAGGGCGTGCATGACGGCGTTGACCGCCAGAAGGCCGGCGGCTGCGGCGATGCCCTGGCCGATCTCGCTCAGCCCGACCGACACCAGGGCACGCCGGTCCGCCTGCCACGCCATGCGCAGCGTGGCGCCGACGAGTCCGGGCATGGAGCGCAGCGCCGACATCATGGTCAGGTCCAACGTCGCGTGCTCGTGCTGGGACCAGCCCATGTCGTAGCGCAGGGGACCGCCGAACAACTCGTGCTCGGCGTCGGAAACCTGTGGGTCGGCCATCGTGACCGGACCGAGGAACCTCTTCACCGGATGCCTCCCGCAGGCCAGTCGGTGGCCCGGTAGGACGGGCCGTGCATGAGCATGTGGAAGACCGTGACGGTATAGGGGTGGCAGTCCGGGGAGGGCCTTTCCATTGGCACCCAGAAGGGTCCTTCGTGCTTGTCCGGCTCGGCGTTGTACGGCTCACCCGTCCACGACTGGGCCACGAACACGGCGGTCATCCGATCCAGCCCGTCGCCGATGTCATGGTGGTGGATGAGGCCGCAGAACTCCGGCTGCTCTGCGCCGATGAAGACCCCCGCCTCCTCCCTCGCTTCGCGCCGTGCGGTGTGATCGAGTGGTTCACCGGCCTTCAGATGGCCGCCCACGACTGTGAGCTGCCCCGGTGCGAGGGCGGCGTCCGCCTTGTGGCGCACGCACAGGGCGGTGCCGTTGGATCGGAGCAGGACCTGGGCGACGTTGGCGATCAGCAGGTGAGGCTTTTCACTCACAGACGACCCTCCTGCAGCAGGCGCCCGGCGGTGTGCCGGTCCCGATTGTGGGTGGTGACGTGGGTCATGCCAGGTACCTCGTATCCGGTCGTGACCCGCCGGTGGGCGGGGCGTTGCGGTCGGCAGCGGAGGGACGGAGGGACGGAGGGACGGAGGGACGGAGGGACGGAGGGTGCCTGAGGGAGCGGTGGTGTTTTCGAACGCGGGATGGACAAGCGCAGGGCGGCGTACGGGATACACGAGGGCTCCCCGGGCTGAGATACGGACAGGTGATCGGGTAACGGCGGGTGGGATGTCGCCGTAACGGGTGGAGGCGGGCGAAAACTAGGACCTGAATCGGAGAAGTCGCCGCAGCTCGGCTCCGCCGAGGGCGACGGAATCCGTCAGAGACCGCTGGTGATCCGCGGACAGGGTTCCGGCACCCAGACCTGCGTGAGCGATCACCGAGCCGGGCGCAGATGTCCGCTCGGTGCTGAGGAGTGCCCGGGCAGTGGGGTGGTCCAGCACTTCACGCGCTGCATAGGCGTCGAGGCGGGCCACATCGGTGAGAGCGCAGAGGAGCGAGTTCGTGTGCGGACCGGTGGCGTCGAGTTCCAGAGCGGCCAGGCCCGTCCGGGTCTGGAACACGGCGAGCGAGGGTTCGGGATCGGCCACGAGCGAGGCGGCTGCGTGGTGGGCCTGGTCGAGGTCGGCCCGCGCAAGCGGCGCTGCGGCGGGTGGGTAGTGGGCGCGCGGGAGGGCGGCTACGGCCATCTCCCAGGGTTCCGTGGGCTGGGTCGTGTCGATCAGGTCGCGGGCCTGCTGGTCCCGGCCCTGCTCCATCAGCGCCATGGTCTTGATCTGGCGGCCGTCGAGGAGCCGGTTGCCGATGCCGCGATGCTGGGCCATGGCGTCGGCTGCCTCGGTCCACCGCCCGATGCGGGCGTGGGCGCGGGCGCCGTCGACGAGCAGAGTGACGGACAGCTCCTGGCATACCGTGCGGTGGTCCTCGTCGGTGCCGGTCGGGGTCGAGAGGTCGATGGTGCGGCCGTCGACGTCGGTCCTGTTGCGGTGTCGGGCAGCGTCGTTGAGGCAGTGCAACAAGCTGTAGGCGAGTTCGCCGTGGCCGGCGCGAGTCTGAAGCCGGGCGAGGTTGACGAGCGGCATCAGCGACATGACGGCAACTCGTCCGCTGAGGCGCCCGGCGTTGGCGAAGAACTGGTGCTGGCGCCGGCAAAGGTCTTTTCGGCCAGTTCGGGCAGGCCGACGTCGGAGGCGATGAGCGCCGCCTAGTTGAGGACCCCGCAGGTGCGGGCCACCAGGTCGTGGTGGCCCGCACCTGCGGGAGCGATGGTCAGCCCGGTGAGGTGGTTGATGCGCTCCTGAAGCGGGAGCGCGGACGCCTTGGTGCGGCGGACCAGGGGGATGCGGCTGGCTATCGCGGGGTTCATCGGCTCAGCCCTTGCGCGCCCAGTCGACGACTAGGTCGTGTGTCGAAAGTGGATCACGGGCTCTGAATGATCACGGTCCATGGGGCGGGGAGATCTCACGGATGGGCAGTGGGCGATGCTGGAGCCGTTGTTGCCGAAGGGAGCGAAGACGCGGCGGTCGCCCGTCTGGTCCCGGCGGCGGCTGATCGATGGCATACGGTTCCGGGTCCGCACCGGTGTGTCGTGGCGGGACGTGCCGGTCGAGTACGGGCCGTGGTATCGGATCTACGATCTCTTTCGCCGATGGCAGCGGGACGGAACCTGGCGGCGGATCCTTACCCGGCTCCAGTCCCCGGCCGACGTGACGGGTTCGATCACATGGGATCTGAGCGTCGACTCGACCGTGTGCCGCGCCCACCAGCATGCGGTCGGCGCCCGCAAACGGGGGTGACCTGCGGAAGGAACCACCGGGCGGTGTCTTCATCGAGCCCGGCGATCACGGCCTGGGACGCTCACGCGGCGGGTGCACCACCAAGCTGCACCTGGCCGTCGAGCAAGGCCAGAAACCCATGTCGATCGTCATCACAGCAGGGCAGCGCGGGGACTCACCGCAATTCGAATCGGTACTGAAGAAAGTCCGCGTGCCCCGCATCGGACCAGGCCGGCCACGCGTCCGCCCCGATCGGGTCCGCGCGGACAAGGCGTACGTCTCCCGTAGGAACCGCGCCTACCTACGTCACCGAGGAATCCGCTGCACCATCCCGGACAAGGCTGACCAGGTCCGCAACCGCCAATAGCTCGGCTCCCGCGGCGGTCGGCCCCCGTACTTCGACCCTGACGACTACCGCGAGCGTCACGCGGTCGAATGCGGAATCAACCGCTTGAAGCGGCACCGGGCCGTGGCGACAAGGTACGACAAGCTCGCCGTCCGTTACGAAGCCACCGTGCTGATCGCCGCGATCAACGAGTGGCTGTGAGCGTTCACGCCTCGTCCGGGGCCGTAAGTTCTGACGTCAGCGGCTTGAACATGTGCACGTCTGCATGTCCGCCGGGAAACCCCAGGGTTCGGCCGGTCTCGACATAGCCGTGCCGCTGGTAGAAGTCTGGAGCCTGAAAGGTGAAGGATGAGACAGCGACGCGGTCACAGCCGCGTCGCTCGGCCTCGGCCTCGGCAGCATGCAGGATCCTGCTGCCCCATCCATCCTTGCGGTCGCTCTCGCGTACCCACATCAGTTCGATGCCGCACAATCCGCCCCAGGTCCAGGCAGCCAATCCGCCGATCAACTCACCGGCGCCATCGGTGACCTTGACTGAAAACATGTCGCGATCGGTCGAACCTGTTGCGGCCGCGTTGAAGGCGATGAGTTCGGCATTCAGACGTTCGTTGAGTTCGGCGTCGCGTGCGCCGGTGATCAGGGACGGGCCAGAGCTGTGGTGGGTAGTCACCGCGCGGAGTATGCCAGTGCAGCTGTGCTCTCGCACTCGATTACCGGAACCTTGATCCACTTTCGCAACACGCTCTAGTTGTATTGACTCGCAGGGTTGTTGACGCGGCTGATCGGTGGGTGGCCGTCGAGTGCGGTGTGGCAGCGGTGGTGGTTGTAGGTGTGCAGGAAGTCTGCCAGGGCTGCCGTTCGTTCGGTGTTGCTGGTGTAGGGCCGTAGGTAGGCCCATTCGTCGAGCAGGGTGCGGTTGAAGCGTTCGACCTTGCCGTTGGTCTGCGGACGGTAGGCGCGGGTGAGCTTGCCGGTCGCGCCGGGGTCGGCCAGGGCGTCGTGCCAGGCGAAGCTTTTGCGGTAGGGCCAGGCGTTGTCGGTCAGGACCCTCTCGATGTGGTCGATGCCGTGGGCGGTGAAGAAGGCGGCCGCCCGGCGGAGGAAGGCCGCGCAGGTGGCGGCCTTCTCGTCGTCGTGGATCTCGCTGTAGGCGAGGCGGGTGTGGTCGTCGACGGCGGAGTGGATGTAGTCGAAGCCCATATTGCTGCGGGTGGCGCGGCCTGCTTGGCGGTCCAGGACCTTGTGGCCGCCGCCGTCGGGGATCCGGCCGAGTTTCTTGACGTCGACGTGGACGAGTTCGCCGGGCCTCTCGCGTTCGTAGCGGCGGATGATCTGGCCGGTGGGCCGGTCCAGGAAGGCCAGGCGGTGCAGGCCGTGGCGGGTCAGGATCCGGTGCACGGTGGAGGCGGGCAGGCCCAGGATCGGGCCGATGCGGGCGGGGCCGAGCTTTCGGTCCTGGCGCAGACGGCACACCTGGGCCTCGGTCGCCGCCGGGGTACGGTGCGGTGTCGTCAGGGGCCGGCTGGAGCGGTCGTGCAGCCCTTGCTCACCCTCGAACCTCCAGCGGCGGACCCACTTGTGGGCCGTGACGCGCGAGATGCCCATCTCGGCTGCGACATGTGCCACGGGACGGCCGCTGCGGACACGCTCGATGAGCAGCCGCCTGCCGTGAACGGTCAGCCGGGCATTACGGTGGGACACGAAGACCTCCGTGCGGTGCAGTCCTAGACAGCTCCACCACACCGGAGGTCTTCGCCATGATCAAGCCACGCCAGCGTTAACAACGCTCGTGATCAATACATCTAGTCGGCTGTAAGGCTTGTCGACGACGAAGCGGGTGTCGTCCGAAGTCAGGAGGTCGCGCGAGTCCGCGACGGCCATCCGGAAGACCGGTTCAGGCGCGTCGTTGCCGCCGTTGGCGTCCCAGGCGCGGATCTCGTCCACCACGCGCTCGGCGAGGCCGGCGCCGCCCTCGCCGAGCGCGATCACGCCGATCTCCCAGTACCGGCCCTTGTCGCCCTCGCCCTCGCGGATGGTCAGGTACGCGAGCGACCCGCCGTCGAGGGCGGCCATGGAGCCCCACCCGAAGTGTGGGGTGAACCTGGGGCGCTGGCCCGGTAGGCGGGACAGGCCGTTGGGCAGCACGCAGGCCAGATACAGGTACAGCCACTCCCAGGCGGAGCCCTGCCGGAACTTCACCCCGGTGTAGATCTTGGTCTGCTGTTGGTCGAGGACGGTCCGCAGCGTGTCGCGGTCGACGTCCTGCTCGCTGAACGTCTCCAGGCGCACGTTGCCTTCGCCGGCCATCGGCACGAGGGTGTACACGTCGTCGCAGACGCCCTTGCGCAGGGGGATGAAGGTGGCCATCTCGCAGGAGACGGTCTTCCACGTCTCCCCGTCGCGTTCGAAGGCGAAGGAGCGGGAGATGCTTCCGCGGATGCGCATCGGCAGGACCAGGCGTCCGCCGGGGACGAGCTGACCGAGAATCTTCACGGGGACGTCGCCGGCGCCGACGGTGAAGATGATCCGGTCGTAGGGGGCGTGCTCGGCCAGCCCGGCCGCGCCGTCGGCCATCACCGCGGTGGCGTTGTCGACGCCGGCCTCGGCGAGGTGCCGGCTCGCGCCGGCGACGAGGTCCTGGTGGACGTCGAGGGTCCACACCTGACCGCCGGGGGAGACGATCTTGCCGAGGAGGGCGGCGTTGTAGCCGGTGGCGGCTCCGGCTTCCAGGACCTTGTGACCGGGCTGGGCGCCGAGCTGTTCGAGCTGGGTGGCAACGATGGACGGGGCGGAGATGCAGGAGATCATTTCTCCGTGCTCGTCGTGCTTGATCGGGACCGCGTCCTCCTTGTACGCGCTCTCCAGGTCGACGCCGGGCAGGAAGGCGTGCCGGTCGGTGGTGCGAAAAGCGTCGGTGGCGGCCTTGCTGTGCAGGTGGCCGCTGTCGACGAGTCGCTGGGCGAGGGCTTCGCGCAACTCGATGGGGCCGACTACGGGTGCCATGGTGGTCTCCATTCGAGGGAGGCTAGGGTCCGCGGAGGCGGACTTGCGGGTAGACACGTCAGCTCCTTCTTGGGTGGAGAAGGCGACGTGACGGCCGAGCCATGCGGTGGCGGCCTGCGCTTCGGCAGGCACGCCCGCGCGGCTGAACGCGAAGATCGCGTGATGGGCGATGACACCCCGGAGTCCGCGTATCAGCCGGCCGTCGGCGGCGAGCCGGCGGCCGGCCTCCTCGAACGCGGCGACACGCTCGACCCGCCCGGTTTCCGCGTCGGGGCGCAGGGCAGCGTCCGCGTTCATCAACCGGCGCATCGCGGAGACGGCTTTCTTCAGGGCGGGACCCTGGGGCGGGGTGGCGGGGGGCCGCAGGGCGGCCCACTGGGCGTAGACGCCTCCGGTATCGAATGGGTCCAGCCCGGCTGCGCGGATCATGGCGGACAGCAGCATCACGCTGCGCTCGCGGGCGCCGGGGGTGCCAGTCTCGGCGAGCGCGGCCGGGCTGTCGGCGCAGAACACATCGTGGGCAACCTGCATGCCTTCGGGGCCGCCGAAGGCAGGGGTCTCCGGCTCGTACATCCCGCCCGTCCAGCCGGTGATCACACGGTCGGCGACGAACTGGTCCAGCAGGCCGGTTGCGGGCTGTTCGATGCGCAGGCGCACGCCGGCGTCCTTGCGCAGGAAGTGGAAGCGCAGCCCGGCCAGCGCGGTCGCCAGGGCCCGGGCGGCGTCTGCGTGCGCCGTGGGGAAGGCTACGGAGGCGTGCCACCAGGACGTGGCCGGAGGAATCGGCAGGTTCTCGTCGTCGAAGGTCATGAGTGGGAAACTCCTTGCAAGACGGCAGGTCTGGGGGTCAGGTGAGCAGGAGGGCGCGGCTCCAGCCCGTGGTGTCGGTGGCATGCAGGGCGAGTTGGGCTCCGGCGCGGCCTTCCATGAATCCGGATTTGGGCAGGCGCCCCCAACCGCCGGCTAGCCGTTGGTGCAGGTCCTGGATGATGGGGGCGAAGCGTGCGGGGGCGAGGCTGTCGGCGGCCACCGCGCGGGCCAGGGTCAGCAGACCGGCCCAGCCGTGGCAGAGAGTGGAGTCGGTGATCTGGGTGAGGTGCAGCGGGTCGGTCAGGATGGTCGCGACGGTGTCCTCGGCCGTCCCGCGGCGGGCCGGGTCGCCGAGGGCTGGCGCGGCGAGCTGCTGGGCGCGGGCGATGCCGGGCCGGCCATAGCACCAGGACTGGCGGACCGGGTCCCGCGCGGACGGCTGCTCGGTGTCCAAGTGGGCTGCGGTGGACCAGTAGTGCGTGCCGCGCCGGTCGAGCCAGGTCGCGAAGGTGCTGACGGCTTCCTCCTGGCCGGGGACGCTGATGCCGGCACGCAGCGCGAGGGAGAGCACGGCAAGCGGCCCGGCGATGCCGTGGGCCATGCCGTTGTTGCCGTGCCCGCCGGTCATCTCCTTCCCGTCCGGGCCGACCGGCGAGACAGGAGCAGTGCGGCGAGTCCGGCCAGGCCGCGGATGAGGTCCCATCCGGCGAGGTCGGGCAGCGCGCCGGCCGTCTGACGGCGGTGGGCGGCGGCGAGCCGGGCGTCCACGACGCGGTCGACGGCCGCGCGGACGTCGTCGTCGGCCCCGTGAGCGCGGGCCAGGACGAAATCCAGGGCGGGGGCGCCGTGGAAGAGGCTGGCGTTGCTGCCGGTGCTCACCCCGCGGGCGGTGGCCTGGGTGAGGTGGCGGCGGGCGGTGGACAGGTCGTGGCGCTCGATGTCGAGCAGGGCCATCCCCAGGGCTCCCTCGGACAGGTCCTGTGTGCGGGGCACGGTCGTCGTGGTCATGAGCGCATGGCCAGGGGGATGACGATGCTGTGGGCCCGGCCGCCGATCCACCCGTCGGCGTCCAGCGGGGGCGCGTCGTGCAGGGTGGCGATGCCGAAGGGGCTGGCGTCCAGGTGCGAGCGCAGGAGGTCCAGGGCGATGTCGCGGCTGAGGTCGAGGGGCAGCTGCTGGTCGTCCTCGGCGAGCAGGACCCGCTCCGGCACCCGGAACCGGGCACGCCACGCATCGAGTTGGTCTGTCCACTGCTGGAGTGACGCGGTGCGGTCGGGCAGGGTGCGGCAGCGGATCCTCCACCGGGCGGCGGTGAGGATGGTGCGCCGGTAGGCGAGGGCCGGGGCGGAGGGCAGGGTCCAGGCGGCGCTCCATCTACGACCCCCAGGTCGACATGGGCCACCCCGCCCACGCCGCAGAGCCCAGCGTCCTGGTGACTGTGCGCAGTGCCGGCATGATGTCCCCAGCGCCCCTGCGGGCCATGAGCGTGCCCTACGAACGCGACCTCCCCGAGGTGAAACACGTCGGCCTCTTCGACGCCCTCCACACCCGCCGCGCCGCCCAACTCCCCGGATACGACGACGCCCTGTTCATCGGACGCGACGGACTCGTCAGCGAAGGCGGAACGTGGAACGTCGGATCCATCGACCAGAACGGAACGGCACCGTCGTCTGGCCCCAGGCCCCCGTGCTCCCCGGGGTCACCACAGCGCTCCTCCAGCAGCGCACCGAACACCGGATCACCACCGTCACCCTGGAACAGGCCAAGGGCATGGCAGCCGCCTTCGCGACCAACACCAGCATCGGCGTACGCGGCCTCGCCGCCATCGACGACACTCAACTGCCCACCGAACACCCTGTGCTGAACCAGCTCCGGGACACCTACCTCGCCATCCCGGGCGAGAGGCCGTAAGGCACGACCACGGCCGTGGTAACCAAGTGGACCGGCCGCGAAGCCGGCCTGCTGCGCTTCGCGATGCGCAAGAGCGGCAAGGAAATCGCTGAACTGGTCGGCGTCAACCCACGCCAGGTCACCAGATGGGAGGGCCGGGGCGAAACCCTATCCCTCAGCCTCCTCAACCAAGCGGCCCTCGACACCCTGCTGGCCCGCGCCAGCCCCGAAGACCAGCAGCGCTTTGCCGCCCTCCTCACCGATCGGGCCGCTGCCGAACACGACGAACGCGCCGAAGAACTCCTGCGCACCGACCCCCGCACGAGCAGACACCCCGGCGACGGCAAACTCATGGTCCTCGTCGAAGAGGGCATCCACCCTGCCGGCGCCGAGAACCGCTCGCTGTGGCTGGACGCATTCCGCATCGACCTCTACCCCACCACCAACAGTGAATACGAACGCTTCGTACAAGCCACCGGACACCGGCCACCGCAACACTCTGGCCGAAAGGACGCTGCCCTGCCGACCTGGCCACCCACCCCGTGGTCTGGGTGACCTGGCACGACGCCACCGCTCCGCACTCTGGGCTGGAAAGGGCCTGCCCACGGCCCAGCAGTGGGAGAAGGCCGCCCGAGGTCCAGGGGGAAGGATCTACCCATGGGGAAACGAGCCAACAGCCGCCAAGTGCAACGTGGCGGAGACCGGCATAGACGCGACCACGCCGGTCTTCCGATATCAGTCCGGAGTGAGCCCGTTCGGCACCTTCGACATGTGCGGCAACGTTTGGGAATGGTGCTCCACTGAAGAGGAACGTGGCAACGACAGGTACCACCTGGAGGGCTCTGCGTTCACTTCCCCGTTCGAACGCGCTGCACCATCCCTGCTGAATACCGCAGCGGCGTCGATGAAGGACAACGACACAGGGTTTCGATGCACCGTGCTGGCGTAATTCCGGCAACGTGGCGGTCGCCACGTCACCGAACTCGAACACCGGCCAAGGAGCATGCTGCGGGCCATAGGCTGCTCGTGACACGGGCTCGTGACGGCCCACGGCAGCTCGTGGATCATCGCTAACGTCTCCCTCCCGAGAGAGGTCTCGCGCTAGGGCCGCGCCTTAGAGTTCCTAACAAAGGCGTTGGACGTGGCGGTGGGTGATTAGACAGACGGAGAGGCCGAGGAAGGCCGCGTGGATGTCGTCGTGTCGTTCCCAGCGGTTGCGTGGGCGGCGGAAGCCGTGGAGCCAGGCGATCGTTCGCTCGACGACGTAGCGGAAGGTGCCAAGGCCGGTGCCGTGTGGCTCGCCCCGTTTCGCGATCACGGGGCGGATGCCCCGCTGCCAGAGCAGGCGGCGGTATTTGTCGTGGTCGTAGCCGCGGTCGGCCAGCAGTCGTCGGGGCGTCGGCGGGGTCTGCCGACGTGGCCCGCGACGGCGGGAATCTTGTCGAGCAGTGGCTCGAGTTGGGTGACGTCGTTGCGGTTGCCGCCGGTCAGCGACGCCGCGAGCAGGATGCCCTGCCCGTCGACGATGAGGTGGTGCTTGCTGCCCGGCCGTGCGCGGTCGACCGGGCTGGGCCCGCTTTTGGGCCCCGTCGGGCGGCCCGCACGTGCGAGGAGTCGATCACCGCCCGTTCCCAGTCCAGCTGGTTCTTCGACCGCAGCTTCTCCAGCAGCAGTACGTGCAGTCGGTCCCAGACGCCGGCCTCGTTCCAGGCCGCCAGGCGCCGCCAGCAGGTCATGCCCGAGCCGAAGCCGAGCCCCTGGGGCAGGTACTCCCACTGGATGCCAGTGTGCAGGACGAACATGATCCCGCACAGCGCCTGGCGGTCCGGCACCCGTGGTCTGCCCTCGGCCTTCTTCGGACCCGGCTTCGGCAGCAACGGCTCGATCAGCGACCACAGTTCATCCGACACGACCCACGGCCGCGACTGACGGTTTCCCATGCCCAGACATACGAGCAGAGAGGCCGACAGTCTCATGATCAGCAGCTTTTGTTAGAGCCAGTTAGCGTCCAGATGCTGGAGATTCGGCCCGTGTTCGGCCCATACGAGAGGCGGGGCCGTGCAGTGGTATTGATCTGCCTCGCCTCCACCAACCCCCGATGGACGCCGAAATCTGGGACCGACCTGCAGGGCGCCATGATGGCGCCCTGTTTGAGGGGAGCAGGTAAGTGGGCAGGTGGTCGATCAGGAAGAATGGCGCAGCAGTGATTCCTGGCAATGGCATGAAATTATCCGCGAGCTCAGGCGCAGGCCCACGGATCTCGCGCAGTGACCGGTCCTGGCGAACCGAGCTTTCCGCCGACGATGAAGCAAGTATCTCCTCTCCGGCAGGGGAGAGGGCTTCGCGACATTGGCTGGGGACCAGTTCTGGGGATCAGTGCGCGGTGCATGGATCTGTCTCACAGCGTGGCGTGTGGAGAAGGTCAGGGGCCAGGGAAGGCCCCAGAGGCGAAACAGAAGAAGCCGTCAGCGCGAGTTGCCGCGCGAGACAGGCCCGGACTCGCGCTGCTCGTCGGGCACCCTGGACGAGTGTCTCCGGGGCGGAGGCAGCCGCTGACTTCTCGGCCGGGTATGCCGCCTCACAGTGAACGTGCAAGTCGGCTGGCACAGCGCTGCAGATCTCAACTGTGCTGCCGGGGTGCACCTACGACCTGGCTGCTGTGCCCATCACTTCATCTGTATGTGCCCGCGTGATGCCCTTGCGGCCAGGGCGGGCATGCGAACTCGTGTCCAGTTGACACTCGGAACGCGCGTTCGTCCATCGATGATGCGTCCGCATGATGGATCGGCGGAAACGCTTTGGTGGGGACCACATCTGGGGACCAGTGGTGGATGCATGCATCAACTGCGGCTTGGTGGCACGGACTGCTGAAGCGGCTACTCGGCGCGCCGGATGCTTGCCAAGTTGGCTCCGGGCTCGGTGTTGGCAGCGAGCGTGATGTGCCAACCATCTGCGGTACGGCGGTGTTCGGAGACATACAGCGGAGGCAGAGTGCGCTGGACTGGGCCGATGGGGACCTTCTGGCCGAAGATCTCGATCTCGTAGGCGGGGTGGTTCTGCCTGAACCGCACAGGCTGTGGCGCGGTGAAGAGCCCTCGTATGGATTCGGTGTCATCAGCTTCCATGGTCACTGAAGTGACCACTTCCTCGACCGTCCCGCCCGTCAGCAGTGTGTGGGCCTCACGTATGGCGCGAAGGTCCTGGGAGCTCGGGTCTTTGGGGACCATCAGAGTGGTCACCGCCAGCTGCTCGACGGCGACGAGTTGTTCGAGTACCCGCAGCACCGGCACCGCGCCGTCATGGCGCGGTGTGATGAGGAAGGGCGCTGGGTCGTTCACAGCGTGTCCTGCCAGGGTCATCTGAAGATGTGTTGCCGGCTCCGCATGAGAAGCGAACCGGACGACATCCAGCCATTGCCCAGGCCGTAGAGCGTCGGGGACGTTCATGTCGATCTTGATCGAAGAGTTCCGCGTCGCGCGATCGAGGCGAAGCTGACAGCTGATGGCTCCTGTGGAGTCGGCTCCCGTAAGGGTTCCTCCATGGGAGCCGGAGCGGATGGATGTCATATGGAGCCCGAGTACGGCGAGGCGCTTGCCTGCTGGGTCGGTAACGATCAGCTGGGCTGGCAGGTCCCGGGGCTCGGCAATCGCCTCTAGGTGGACTCGGCCGGAGCCCTGCGGCGGGAGGAGTGGGGGAGGGCCGGACAGCCGCACATAATGTGCCGGCAGCTCGATGGGGTCACCGTACCGTCGGCAGCGCTCGAATTCCGAAGCGGCAGACTTACCCTCCGGGGCGTCGGGGTCGGTGATGCTCAGCGCGATGTGGAGCGGCTGGTCACGGTCGGCTCCGGGATAGGCGGGAAGGACTTCGATTCCGGTGTGCGGTCCCGGGCCGGCGGTGATGCGAAAGTCGTAGTGCGGGTCCAGTTCGGCCAGGCGGTCGCACAATTGTCGGAGCCGCGCGGCCGCGTCTGTAGCTGTGTCAATGGGTGAGATGTGACTCCGGGCGATCTCCTGAAGCAGGTGCCCCAGCTCCGCGTGATGGTCGGCGAAATAGAACCGGCGGACAGCCGGGTGCTCGGCCAGTCGGGCCTTGATCCAGGTGGCCCCGCGCCACGAAAGAGGGAACGAGAACCGCTGCTGAAGGCTGCTGAACCACTTCTCCTCGGTCGGGTTGAGGTCGATCGGTACGATGACGTCCCAACTGACGGGGTTCAGCAGCGCTGCCCGACCCAAGGACTTCTCGACCTTCTCCCGGCGCCCCTTTGCCATCCGGCCAGTGAAGGACTTCATCTCGAAGACGTGGAGCCCGTGGGGGCCTGTGAGCTGTGCGTCTCTGCCGCCGTCGCCGCCTGATCCATCGACGCGCAGGAGCTGCGGATGCATGCAACTGAGTAGGACGGCGATGGCCTGTTCGTAGGCCCCTGGATCCTTCGGCCACTCCACGTCACCCACGCCTGCCGCCCTTCGAGGCCACGAACCGATCTGGCTGATCTCACGGTAACGCTGGCCACTGACAGAGCCCTCGGAACTGGCTGTGGGACTGCGCCGTTATGGGGACCAGTTGGGGACCAAACGATCTGCGCGATGCCGAACTTCATACCGCGAAGCGCACGGTATCTGCCCTAGAAATATGCGGTTTATCCAGATAGTCCCCGTATCCCCACTCCTAGGGGTCAAGGGGGCGCAGGTTCAAATCCTGTCGTCCCGACGGTTGCGAAGGGTCTTCGCGGGCGGAAGCTCGCGGGGGCCCTTTCTCTTGTCTTTTCTCTTGGCCTCCCCGGCTCCTTCTTGGTGGGCGGACACCCTCTTGACGCCTCTTCGGGCGCCGGTCGACACTTCCCCAGTAATCCTAGTGATTAGGTAGGGAAATACCCGGGGAGAACCATGACCGTCACACCTTTCGTCCCTGCCCCCGCCTTCCGCGGCCGGATCGGCCGCGACCCGCGCAGCGGCCACTACGCCGTTGCGCGCCGCTACCGCCTCCACCTCTCACCCGGCCACGACGACTGTCTGGGCATCGCCGTCGTGCACCGCCTCCTCGGCCTGGACGAGATCTGTCCGGTGACCCTGCTGCCACCGCGCCCCGACTGCCCCGACGGCGGGTACTCCGCCCTGCGGCCGCTGTACGAGGCGAGCGCGCACCACTACCGGGGGCCGGCCGTCGCGCCGGTGCTCAGCGACGGCTGGTCGGGCCGGATCGTGAGCACGCACGCGCGCGACATCATGCGCGACCTCGCCCGGTCCTTCACCCCGGCCGCCGGCCCGGCGCTGTATCCGCGCGGCGCGGAGGCGGCCGTCGCCGCCGTCGAGGACCTGTGCACCCGGGCCGCCGACCCCGAGGCGCTGCCCGGTGTGCTGGACCTCCTGGAGCGGCGCCTGAGCGCGCACTCCCACGTCGTCGGCGACCGGCTGACCGCCGCCGACGTCGAGGTGTGGGCGGCCCTCGTCCGGCGCGACACCCCACGGCGCGCGGACGATCACCCCGCCCTGTGGTCCCACGTCCGGCGCCTGACCGCCCACCCGGCCTTCGGCCAGCAGCTCGCGGGCCGTCCCGCCTGACGGGACGATGGATCCTGAAATCGCCGTGTCCGCCGCCCCCAGCGGCGGACACGGCGTGTGCCGCGGCGCGCGTCGCCCTCCCCCGAAGGC
>NZ_JBHWKU010000048.1:0-55232 GCF_042730645.1 Streptomyces sp. NPDC059906 | reverse complement strand
CGTTCCCACTCCGCATCCGTCAGATCGCCCCGCCCCATGCCCGCAACAACGACCCAGGCACAGAGCGGTCACATGATCGCCCGGACAGAACCTAGACGGCCTGAACGCCCTGATGGCCGAGTCTGTCCAGTTCGACTTCGCCTCCCCCACCCAAGCCCGCCGTCCTGCGTGCTCACGACGGCGACGACCAAGCGCTCCGCTACCTCCGATCCGGCTGACCAACTGACCACAACTGGAGGCGACCCATGTCCGACTCGTCCCAGCCCACGATCCTCGAGCGTTTCCCCGCAGGCGGCCCTCGCGGTTCCTGGCTCGCCGACGAGTACGCCGCCGGCCAGCAGGACCAGGGGACGCCTGCCCGGATCGTCATGGACCTGCAGTCCGACTCGTTCCTCGTCATCACCGCCCAGCCCACCCGCCGCCGAACAGTGCCGCGACGCAGCCGTGCCCCGTCCGACAGGACCCTGCCGGGGCCCTCGTGCTCCGGCACAAGCTCAGCGCTGTTCTCCCCCGCTCCCTGACCGTCCCGTCTGGCCTGCTTGGTCAGGCACTTCCCATACCTGCGGGTCGGCCGTCGACGCCAGTCCGGCCGACCCGTAGCCCAACCGCCCACTCACCGTGGAGAACCGACACTCCATGATCGTTGCGACCGATTGATGGCGCTAGGGCAGCGCCAGCGCGTCCAGGCAGTGCTTGACGAGGGTGCCGGTGTAGCCGCCGTCGGCCCAGACCAGCTCCAACCGGTGGTGGCCGTCGGCGACCTGCCCGAGCAGCGAAAACGCAGTCTTCAAGGCCTGAAAGACAGCTACTCAGACACGTTCCTCAACTGACTGGCCGGCGCATACACACCCGGGCCGACAGATCGAGGCCGAAGTCGGCCTCGGCCTTCAGTACTGAACGGAGCCCAGGCGTGAGCTGCCCAACCTCCACATCACGGAAACCGAGGCGTCGGTAGT
The DNA here is from genome assembly GCF_042730645.1 of Streptomyces sp. NPDC059906. NCBI lineage: Bacteria > Bacillati > Actinomycetota > Actinomycetes > Kitasatosporales > Streptomycetaceae > Streptomyces > Streptomyces sp. NPDC059906. The sequence goes on along the minus strand of NZ_JBHWKU010000048.1, from coordinate 54,276 downwards.
ACGGGGCGTTCCAGGGAACCGTCCGGAACGTCGACAGGGTGAGCGCGGGCAACTGCATATCAGCTGCCCATGCGGCAGCGTGATCGATCAACCGGCGGCCCAACCCTTGCCCACGGAGGGCAGGGTGAACACTGACTTGCTCGATATGGGCGCAGCCGTCGAGGAGGTCGACAATCACAAACCCCACGGGGACATCGGTGGCGTCGACACCCACCCAGGCTCGCCCGGCACGCTGGTAGACGGCCAGTTCCTCCACGGACTGAGGCGGATTGTCGGCAATATCGGTCATCCCGATGTCGCGGAAAGCCTCTCCGGCCGCCAACTGGAGATCCGGCAGGACCGCCAGGTCATCGCGCTCGGCAAGCCGTACTTCCAGTTCCCTGATCTCTGTCGTCCGCATGAGTGGTGACACAACCACACCAACCTGTCCGAGTCCATCGCGCTCGGTCGGGACCTGATTGCCCACAGCCGGTCATCCTTCCTTGACCGGTTCGGCGCCACTGGGTCCGGGCCCGGCGGTTTCGGGCCCCGTCCGGTGCGCGGCGGTCTCCTCTTCCCTCTCCGGGGCGGCAGCCGCCGAGCGCGTCGCGAGCGGCAGCAGCAGCCCGGTCAACGCAAGGCCGCCACCCACGGCAATCCAGCCGGCGAGGCCCCACTGCACACAGGGAACGGCCAACAGGGCCGGAGCGATTGCCTTCGCGGTGCCGCGGCCCAGCGCGAACACGCCTTGGTACTGACCCTGCGCGTGATCGGGAGCAAGGTCGAAGCTGAGGCCGAACGAGGACGCGGACTGGAACAGCTCGCCAAGGGTCAGCAGGACGGTACCGAGCAGGAAGCAGCCGATTGCGAAGGGAGCCGAGAGGTTGCCGGCGGCGCCGATGACAGCACAGGCGAGCAGCAGCACCCCGCCGGAGCGACGGCCCACCAGCGCGGCGGTTCGCACCGAGGTCACACCCCTGCTTGCCGGGACCTGGAACAGCACCACCATGGCAGTGTTGATCACCAACAGGGCAGAGACGAGCCAGGTGGGTGCCACGTCTGACGCGATCAGCCAGAGTGGAACGGCGAACGTGAGCACCTCGAAGTGCAGGCTCAGCAGGGCATGCAGCGCCGTCACGACCACATAGCGGCGGTCGCGCAGCGAATCCCATCGGCCCGCGCCCTCCGGAGTGGGCACCGGCGCCAGTCGTGGTGTGCGCAGCAGGGCGAGCGCGGCCGCGACGGGTGACACGGCGACACCCAAGATCATCATGCGATACGAGGACTCGGTGTCTGCGGCGATGAAGACGCCCGAGAGGAGCGCGCCCCCCGCCACCCCCAGGTTGGTCACGGAATGCAGGTAAGCCCGCAGCCGCACCCGGTCGGTACCGCCGTATCCGGCGATCATGGCGCCCCCGGCGGCGCCGCCGCCGACATCCGCACACGCCACGAGTACTGCGGCGGCGAGGAATGTGGGGAAGGACTGCACGATGAGGAATACGAGCGTGCCCGCCGACCGCAGCAGCAGAGTGACGATGCACAGGGTGCGCGGGCCGACCCGGTCCGCCAGATGGCCGACCGGGATTCCGACACCGAGGGCGAGGAGCCCGGAGATGGTCAGTCCGAGAGCGACCTCGTGGCTGCTGAGACCGACGCCTTCCACGAAGTAGACGACGCCACCGGCCGCGAACATGCCTGTGCCCAGCGTGGTGAGGAAGGCCCACACCGAAAGCACGCGCGCTGCGGGGTCGGGCAGTAGCAGTCGGCTGAGCAGCCCGCCTTTGCGCCTTTCGGCCGCATCACTGGATGTCACAGGTCCACCTTCCGACGGAGATCCGTTACCGACTGCCCCCGCACGAGGGCGTTGTGGTCGACCTTGCCGCTGGGTGTGAAGGGCAGACGCTCCACGAACGTGATCGTGGAGGGCACCATGTGCGTCGGCAGTGACGCAGCGAGGTGGGCGCTCAGTTCCTTCGCCTCTGGCTGGTCCGTGCCTGTGGCCACCACGTAGGCGCTGAGTACAGCGCCTACGTACGTGTCCTGGACGGCGACGACCGCAACCTGCACCACCTGCGGATGCTCGTGCAGCACCGCCTCGACCTCGCCCGGCTCGACGCGATACCCACGAATCTTCACCTGAGAGTCGATGCGCGAGAGGAACTCGACCGTGCCGTCCGTGAGCTGACGCACCCGGTCGCCTGTCCGGTAGACCCGTGTCCCGTCGGCAAGAGTGCGGAAGCGCGCCGCGGTCTCCTCCGGCGCGTTCCAGTAGCCTCGTGCCAGGCCTGCCCCCGCGATGAGCAATTCACCGGGGTCTCCTTGAGGCACCGGCCGGAGCTGTGTGTCGACGACGTGTATCGCGGTGGCAGCGAGCGGACGGCCGATGGGGACGGTGGGTGCGGCTCGGTGATCGGGACCGGCCCGGCCCACCTCAAAGAGGAGAGCGCCGACGGTGGCCTCCGTCGGACCATAGTGGTTGAGAACGCGACATTTTCCCAACCGGCGTACGGTGTCGACGAGCCCCCAGCGCAAGGCCTCGCCACCGAGCAACAGTGCCTTCCGCGGCAGCACGTCGGGGTCCGGATACTCCAGCAGGGCGGCCAGGTGAGACGGAGTGATCTTGAGGTGGTCGATGGCGTGTTCTTGCATGTACTCCGCGAACTCCACCGGGTCACGGGCGACATCGGTGGACACAAGATGCAGGCAACCGCCCGATATCAGGGCCGGGAACACGGCCGTGTTGCCCAGATCGGTGGAAAGGCTGGTGACTGAGGCGAAGGCGGCGGCCGACTCGGCACAACCGAGCAGTTCGACAAGGTGCACGGCATAGTTCACCAGCCCGCCGTGTGTGACGGCGACGCCCTTGGGCGTACCGGAGGAGCCCGAGGTGTACAAGACGTATGCCAGGTCCTGCACCTCTGGAGGCGGCACGGCCGTCACCGGACCGCCCGCCGACCCTGGCAACTCCCCCGGCGCATCGAGCCCGTTCACCACGATCGGGCCGTCCGCCACCCCCGGCCGTTCGCGGTCGCTGAGGACGACGGCCGCCCGGCAGTTCGCGAGCTGTGCACGTTGCCGGGCCTCCGGTTGCCCCGTATCGATGCATACGTACGTGGCTCCGGCACGCAGTATGCCGATCAGCGCGGCGAGCTGGCGGACGCCCCGGTCCATCAGCACCGCAACCGGGTGATCGGCCGAGGCTCCCGCAACACGTACGGCACCGGCGAGACGTCGGGTGAGCTCTTCCAATTCCGCGTACGTGAGGCTGCCGTCTTCGCCGACAACGGCCGTACGCTCGGGCCAACGCGCCGCCTGTTCCTCGAAGAGCTGTACGACCGACGGCTCCTGTGCCGCGCAGGCTGTCGGTTCACCCGGCATGGCGGGCTCCTTCGGTGGGAAGCGGCAGGTCCCAGGCGTAGTAGTCCGCCACGTGCCAGAAGCCCTGCTCCGCGTTGAGGGGGTCTTCCGCCGGTGTGGCCCGGAGCATCGCCGTGGTCACGCCCGGACCGGAGCATGCGGAGAGCGCCTGCTCGGCCAGGGCGGGTTCCCAGTCCCGTCCCTGATCTCCCACGGAGGCCTCGGCAATCTGCGCTCCGGCCCGCTGCCGCCGGAACGCGCGGTGTTGGTGGAGCAGGCACTGCAACTCGATCACAAATCGCTCTCCTTCTTGGTCACGGGGCCACCACTCTTCACGACGGCGTACGGGGTCAGTCGGTGCCGACCGCGTCGACATCGGCGAACGACAGCATGTCCCCGAGAGAGACCAGCAGGGTGCGGTCCCCCGTGTAGGGCTCGCGGGCATGCGAGACCAAGACGTTGTCCACCAGGAGCAGATCACCCCGTTCCCAGTCGAAGCTGACCTCGCAATGCTCGTACACCTCCAGCAGCGAGGTCATGACGTCGTCGGGGATGCGCTCGTCGGAACCGAGGAAGCAATTGCGCGGTAGTTCGTCCTCGCCGAACAGCGATTCGAGCGCCTCGCGGGTGTCCGGATCGAGGCAGGCAGGGTGCCAGTGAGCGAGTTGCGCAAACCAGCAGGGCTCGCCGGAGCCGGGGTGCCGCACGGCCGCGGGACGATGGGCCCGGGTGCGAAGACCGCCGTCGGCCAGCCACTCCCACTCGAAGTAGTTCTCTTTGAGAATCCCTTCCACCTCAGCCCGATCACCGGTGCGGAAGATCTGCTGCCAGTCCAGCCCCACGCCGGTCCCGTAACTGCGCGCATACGTCACCCCCGCCGCAGCAAAGCGTGAGCGCAGCTGCGGGTCGAGAGCGCGCCACACGCGCCGGTTGTCCACCAGCGGTGTCTGACCGCCGGTTCGCGCGGGCTGCGCTGAGGCGAACAGCAGTCTGCTCGGCCAGCGGTGGTTGAAGGAGTTCTCGGTGTGCCACAGCAGTTTGGCGGTGGCGCTGTACTCGACGGGAGTGTAGACATTCTTCGCCACGGCGTCGTGCGCGTGCTCACCGTTGTCGTCGAAAAGCTCCGTACACAGCGCCGCCGCGGCCTCTGCCATCCGGTCGGGAGTGTCGATACCGAAGCCGCGGAAGAGCAGGGCACCGTGTTCGATTAGCGCGGCATCGAGCTGATCGCGGTGCGCGCGGGCGAACCTGGTCAGTTCCGCTCCGTTCTCGTCCGGGTGCACCATCAGCGGCAACGTCTGACCGGGCTGTACCTGGGATGTTGTGAGCGTCATGTTTCCTGCCTTCCCGGCGGGACTGATGGGGCAATCAGGGTGCGGACGACGGCTGAGGCCGAAGGGGCGAGGGCTGGTGGCCGGTCTCCGGGGCCCAGGACGAGGCCTCGGTGAGTACCTGCGCCAACTCGGGTGCGAACGCTGCGACGTTGTGCGTGTTCATCACCGTCACATGGTTGCCCGGTGCGTCGATCACCCGCAGTCGTCCCGTCGTCAGGGCCGACCAACCCAGTTGGCGGTCGCTGTCGGGGTTCTCCTGGGCTCGTACCAAGGTGGTGCGCGGCGGCAGTTTCCCAGGTGTGTACCGGCGGTAGGCCTCGTTGCAAGCTGTGTAGACCGACAGGAAACGGTAGAGGTCGGCGACTTCGAAGCCGGGTGGCAGGGTGCCCGCCTTCTTCGCCAGTTCGACAACGTGGCCGACGCGCTCCTCGGGGGCGACCGCGGTCAGTTCGGCGGGGCTCAGTCCGTCGACGTGATCGTTACTGATGAAGGTGGCAAGTCCGGACAGGAACACCGGGTCCTCGGGGTCCATGGTGCGCGGAGCGGCATCGTTCGTGCCGGTGTCAACCATGATCAGCTCAGCCACCTCCTCGCCCAGGTCGATGAGTTGTCGGGTGATCTCCAGGGCGAGCATGCCCCCGAAGGACCAACCGCCGATGATGTACGGACCGTGGGGCTGCCGGCCGCGGATGGCAGCGATGTAGTCCGCGGCCATCGCGGGTATGTCGCCGACTGCGTCCGCGCCGGGTTCAAGCCCTCGAGCCTGGAGTCCGTACATCGGGAACCGCGGGCCGAGGTGCTCGGAGATCACCGCGTAGGACAGGACATTTCCACCTGCGGCATGAACCCAGAACGAGACACGGTGTGCGCCTGAGGTGCGTATCGGCACCAGGCTGTTCCACAGGATCTCGCCCTGACTGCGCAGCATCTCCGCGATGGTCTCGATCGTGCCGCCGCTGAGCAGCGACGACAGCGGCAGTGTCCGGCCAAAGGCCTTCTTCACCTGGGCCATCATCCGTACGGCGAGGATCGAGTGCCCGCCGAGGTCGAAGAACGGGGTGCGCACGTCTACCGTGTCGAGCCCCAGCAGGTCCTTCCAGATGGCGGCGAGCCGCAGCTCCGCGGCGTCGCGCGGCTCGATCGAGCCGGAATTGTCCGCCGGGGGTGCCGAGAGTTTGGGTTCGGGCAGCCGGTCGCGGGCCACCTTGCCGTTTACCGACTGCGGCACGACGTCGATGCGCACGAAGTGGCCCGGCACCATGTGCCCGGGCAGTTGCTCACGCAGTTCCTCCTCCAGCGACGCCACCAGAGACGGCCAGTCCGTAGAGCCCCGGGTGACCACGTAGGCCACCAGGCGCTCGTCGTCCGCGGCCCTCTGCCAGCGCGCCACGACGCAGTCGCTCACCTGTGCCGTGCGACGGATCGCGCTCTCCACCTCGCCGAGCTCGATCCGGTGCCCCCGGATCTTCACCTGGTCGTCGTTGCGCCCGAGGAAGACGAGGTCACCGCCGGGCAGGCTGCGGACCAGGTCGCCCGTGCGGTACAGGCGGGCCGGCGGATCGGCGAAGGGATTCGGTACGAAGCGGGAAGCGGTGAGGTCGGCCCGGCCGAGATACCCGTCGGCGAGACAGAGGCCGCCGATGAACAACTCTCCCGGTACGCCCTCGGGAGCCGGATCACCGCGTTCGTCGAGCACGTACAGCTCGGCCCCGGGCATTGCCTTGCCGATCGGCACCTTGGACGGCACCTCGGCCTCGGGCTTCAGCTGGTACGCACAGCAGCCCACGGTTGCCTCGGTGGGCCCGTACTCGTTCACGATGAGGGTACGCGGGCTGAGCGCACGCCAGCCGTGAACGATATCCTCGGACAGTTGCTCACCGCCGACTACCAGGACGTCGACCGAGCCTTCCAGTGGCTGCGACTCGGCGGCGGAAATGAGCATCCGCAGATGCGAGGGCGTCAGCTTGATGAAGTCGAACGAACGCCCTCGGGCGAGGAGGTCGGCCACGCCTTCGACGCCCTGGCCGGTGGGCAGGAGATCGAGCGGGCGTCCGGCCGCGAGTGGAGCGAACAGGGTCGTCACCGTCAGGTCGAAGGCCACCGAACTGAACAGCGGAGCGCCGCCACCGTCGGGCCGAAGGTAGGACGAGACCGCAACGTGTACGTAGTTGGCCAGGGAGCGGTGCGGAACCACGACGCCCTTGGGCTCGCCGGTGGAGCCGGAGGTGAACAGCACGTAGGCAGTGCTGTCCGAGTCGATGCTGGGCAACGGCACTTGCTCCGCGGGGAGGTCCACAGCCTCCTGTTCCAATACCGCGGCCGCCACGCGAGGACGGGTGTTCTTCGAGGCTTGGCCGGCGTCGGCGACGACAAGCAGGTCCACGGCGGCAGTCTCGATGATCCGCTCGACACGCTGTGAGTCAGAACGCCAGTCGATGGGCACGAACGCGGCGCCGGCACGGAGCACGGCGAGGATGGTCTCCACCAGCGTGTGGCTGTGGTCAAGCTGGACGGCGACCCGCGAACCCGGGCCGATGCCGCGACGGCGCAGCGCCCGTGCGGTCCGCAGGACGGCCGTATCGAGTTCGGCGAAGGTCCGCACCTTCTCGCCCTGGCGCAGTGCGATGCCGTCCGGGTTACTGCGCGCGGCCTCAGAGATCTGCGACGGAACGTCCACGAGCTCCTGGGGGGCGATCTGCGCGGACACCGGCGTACGCGTGGCCCACGCGGCGCTGAGCAGTGCGCCCACAGAGCTACCCGCGGACTCCCCGGCCAGATGGCCGAGCAACTCTGTCAGGTGCCCGGCGATGCGTTCGATGTCCGTACCGGCGAAGCGCCGTGTGTCGTAGTTGAACCGCAGTTGCAGCGCCTCACCTGGGACGACGGTCAGGTTGAGAGGGTAGACGGTGCGGTCGTACGCCTTCGCCTCGCTCAGCAAGAGCGCGGGATCGGGCGCGGTGAGTGACCGGTCGAAGGGGTAGTTCTCCACCGTCATGAAGCTGGAGAACAGCGGTTCGCCCACGGGAAGGCTGCTCCAGCGCTGGACCTGAGCCAGCGAACTGTGCTGGACAGCGGTAACCGCGGCGATCCTCTCCTGGACGTGCCGTGCCCAGTCCCCGGTGGACAGGGCGTCGTCCACTAGCACCCGCACGGGCAGTACGTTGACGAGGTTCCCGACGATCGAGTCGACACCAGGCAGCTCCGCGGGCCTGCCCGACATAGTGACCCCGTACAGGATGTCCCGCAGTCCGGTGAAGCGGTGCAACAGCAACACATACGCGGCGTGCAGAGTACTGCTCGTCGTCACGCGCTCCCGCCGCGCCCAGGTCTCCAGGGCCGCGGTCTGCTGCGCGGTGAGAACAGCGGCATATTCACCGTCCGCGAAGCCGTTGCGCCAGTCCGGCACATTCGCGTGCCGGTCGGTGCCGAGATAGGCACACCCCGTGAACCCCTCCAGCTCCCGGCGCCAGAATGCCTCCGTGTCCGCTTCATCCTGCCCAGCCACCCACTTCACGTAGCTGTGGAAACCTACGGAGCCCGGTGGTTCCAGGGTGGGTGTGCGGTAGAAGTCGAGGAGCTCCTGGAAGAGGACGCCCATACTCCAGCCGTCGATGATCAAATGATGGATCGTCAGCACGAACAACCACTGGCCGCTGCCGGTCCGCAGCAGACGCACGCGGTGCAGTCCGGGCCGGGCGAGGTCGAGTCCGCAGCCCCGGTCTTGCTCCAGCCACTGCTCAACGGCCTGGGGCGAGGCATCGGCAAGGTCCACCTCTTGCCAGTCCGGGGTAAGTTCCCTCACTACCAGTTGCAGCGGCTGGTCGAGAGACTCCCATCGGAAGCAGCTGCGAAGCGCGTCGTGCCGCTGCACGCTTGACTGCCAGGCCCTGCGCAGCCGGTCCGGGTCGAGAGCACCGTCTATACGGACGGTGAGCTGATTGAGGTACGCCTCGGAGTCGGGCGTGTACAGAGCGTGGAAGAACATGCCCTCCTGCCCGGGGGTGAGCGGCAGCAGGTTCTCGAGCTTCGACTTGTGCTGGGGTGTGCTCACAGGTCCTCCATGAGTGCGTCAAGGGCGGACTGGTCCACGTCGGCGAGCGGGAAGTCGGCAGCCACCGGCGCGCCGCCGGACGTGGTCAGACAGTGGGCGCAGAGCTTGCGGATCCGCTCCGCCCAGCGGTCCGCAAGCGCCGCCACCTGTGCGGCGGTCATGCGGTCGCTGCGGTAGTCCCATCGCACATGTACGCGACCCGCGAGGGTGAATGTGGTGATGTTCAGGGCCGGCCCCCCGTCCAGCGGTCGGCTCGCATGGTCTCCGAGCGTGTGGGAGGACAGGGAGACGCCCTCCGCCAAGGACTGGAGTGCGTCGAAGCGGCCCAGGTAGTTGAAGCGGATGTCGCCGCCGCTGGGGAGGTCCTTCCCCGCCAGAAAGCGCAGCGCGCCGTACCCCTGGCCCGATCCCGGCAAGCTGCGCACCGCGTTCTTGGTGGCTTTGAGCAGTTCCTCGGGCTCGGCAGGCGCGGTGAGCAGCATCGGGTAGAGGCTGGTGAACCAGCCGATGGTGCGGTCGAGGACGAGCTCCTCCCTGAGCGCGTCACGGCCATGGTGCTCCAACTCGACGAGGAGTTCGCGCTGCGCGCAGTTCTCGAGGACGGCACTGTTCAGTGCGGCGATCATCAACTCCACTGGTTCGACGCTGTAGCCGGCCGGCACCTCACGCAGGAGCTGCTGTGCGAGTTCCTCGGACAGCTCGGTCGTGTGGACCTCCCGCCTGGGCTCCGAGGAGGCCGGAACAAGCCAGGGGATGCCACGCCCACGTTGCGCTTGCCAGTACTCCAGCTGGCGCGTGGCCTCCGGGCTCTCGGTCCACTCCTGCAGCGATGCCACCCAGTCCCGGTAGGGGCTGGTCTTCGCCGGGAGCGCGATCTCCTCGTCCTCCGGAGTTCGCAGCCCGCGCAGCAGGTCGTCAAGGAGCACGTTCCAGGAGTATCCGTCGATGCACACGTGGTGGCCGACGAGGAAGAGTTTGCCGTGGCCGCCCGGGCAGTCGATCCAGAGCGCCCGGAAGACGGGGCCCGTGCTGAGGTGGATACGCCGGTGTGCGGTGGCGACGAACTCCTCGATCTGCTCCGCCTCGGAGCGTGCGGGATCCAGCACCTCGCGGGTCAGCGGCACGCTTTCCCCGGTTGGCCCGTATTCCTGGGTCCAACGGCCATCCTGCTCGGTGTAGCGGGCGCGCAGCATGTCATGGTGATTGACCACCGAGTCCAGAGCACGCTGCAGGACCCGTTCACCGGGGTCGGCCGTGAAGTCGAGCAGCAGCGACTGCGGAAAGCGGTGCACGTTCTCCAGGCCCAGTGCGAACATCCACCGTTGGATCGGTGCCAGCGGTACCTTCCCGGTCAGAGCGAGCCGGCTGCTGTCGCCCTCGGCGCCGGACTCGGTGACGGCTGAGGCCACTGCGAGGACGGACCGAACGGTCTGGTGAGTGAAGAGGTCCTTGGGATCGAACTCGATCCCGGCCTCACGTGCTCGTACAACCACCTGGATGCTGGTGATCGAATCGCCGCCGATGTCGAAGAAGTTGTCGTCGGGCCCGACCGTCTCCAGACCCAGCACCTCGGCCCAGATCCCCGTCAGTTCCCGCGATCGCGCGTCGTTGTCCTCAACCGCTGTCGAGGTTGCGGGGGTGGTGTCGCGCCACACCGGTTCGGGAAGGGCCTCGCGGTCGATCTTGCCGGTCGCGCGCCGAGGGAGCTCGGACAGCACCGCTGTCGCGCCCGGGATCATGTACGAGGGCAGGCTGGTACGCAGCTGCCTGTGCAACTCGGCGAGTAGATCCTCGTGTTGCCTCTGCGGCGTGGTGGGCACCGTGACATACGCGGCGAGGCGGGACGTGCCCTGCTTGTCCGTGTGCAACACGACCGTGGCCGTGTGCACCGCTGGGTGGGCCGTCAAGGCTCGTTCGATTTCCTGGAGTTCGATGCGGAAACCGCGCAGTTTTACCTGGTCGTCGTTGCGGCCGAGAAACTCCAGGAGCCCGTCGGTGCGCCGACGCACCCGGTCTCCGGTGCGATACAACCGGGTGCCCTCCATCTCCAGGAAGCGCTCCCGCGTGAGGTCTGGCCGGTTGAGGTAGCCGAGTGCCACCGCGTCGCCGCCCACGCAGAGTTCGCCGGGTACTCCCGGTGGCACCGGGTGGCCCATGCCGTCCATGATCCAGACCTGGCGGTCGCCGACCGGTTGCCCGATCGGCACCGAGGTCTCGTGCTTCGGCATATCCTGCGGAACGGCGTAGCAGGTGGTGAACACCGTGCATTCGGATGGTCCGTATCCATTCACAAGCACGGTTTCGGGGTAGTAGCGCCGGAACGTCCGCACATGGCGGACCGAGACGGCCTCGCCGCCGATCAAGACCTGGCGCAGCCCCGAGAACGCCGCAGGCTCCGCGTCAACGAGTGCGTGGAAGAATGCGGCGGTCAGCCACGCGGTGTCGGCTTGCCCCTCCGTGCAGTGCCGGACGAGATCCTGGGGGCCGGACAGGGAACCGGGTACGAAGTGACAGCGTCCGCCGGCGAGCACCATCGACCAGAACTCCAGAGTCAGCGCGTCCCAGGAGATCGAGGAGTGGCCGAGGAACACGGTGCCCCGGCCGAAAGTGGCGTACTCCGCGTCGCGCCAGAACCCGGCAACGCTGCGGTGGGGCACCAAAGTGCCTTTGGGGGACCCGGTCGTCCCGGAGGTGTACGTCACGTACGCGATGTCGCCAGGCGCGGGTGCCGCCCCTACCGGGAAGAAGGCCGCCTTCGTGTCCATCACACCGACGTCGAGGATGTCGAGACCACTGCTCTGGAGCTGAACGCTGCCTGCCTCGTCGGTGAGGACCGCTTTGCATCCAAGGTCCTGAAGCATGAAGTCGATGCGGGCCTGCGGCAGCGTCCGGTCCACACAGGCGTAGAACGCGCCCAGCTTGACCGTTCCGAGGATGGCCGCGGCAAGTTCGAGGCCGCGGTCCAGCATCACGGCGACCGGCGCACCACGTCGCACACCCTGTTCCTGGAGAGCAGCGGCCACCGCATCGGAGCGGTGGTCGAGCTCCTCGTACGACCAACTCACCTCACCGCAGGACACGGCGCCGTCGGTCGGGTGGCTGTGTACCGCCTCATGGAACAGCTCCGGGATCGTGGTGGCGGGCCGAAACGGCGCTCCGCTCCGGTACGGCTCGTGGACCACCTCGCCGGCCACGGGGAGGGGTTCATTCGCGGGTGGCCAGTCGCTGAGGAAGGCCTGCAGCGAGGTGACGAAGCGCTCCAGCAGCTGTTCGGCGGTGGTGGCGTCGATGACCGCGGTGGCGTGGTCCAGCTGGAGCTCGATGCCGTCAGGGCGCTCGGTGGCGACCAGCCGGAGGTCGTACATCGACATCCCGGTCTCCAGCGGCAGCTGCGCGATCTCCACGCCGGGAAGCGCCACCTTCGGCATGGGCGCGTTGTGCAGGACGAAGGCCACCTGGGTCAATGGCAGGGCAGCGAGGTTTCGCGGGATCTGCAGGACGTCGACGACGCGGTCGAATGGGACCTCCGCCGCGGCCATCGCGTCCAGGGTGGCCTCGTGCGTACGACGCACCAGCTCGGCGAAGGGCAGCTGCGGATCGAAGCTCAGCGGGATCGGCAGCGTGTTCACGAAGACGCCGATCATCCGCTCGGTCTCGGGAGTGTTGCGATTGGCGGTGGGAGCGGCAATCACCATCTCGTCATCAGCGCCGTGCCGGTGCAGCAGTGCTGCGTAGGCGGCGAGGAGTACGGAGTGGACGGTTCCCCCGCACTCTCGCGCCAGCCGTGCAACCGCCGTTGTCAGCCGGGTGTCCAGTCGCGCGCGCACGGTGCCACCGGCGACGCTCTGCCGTTCGGGGCGGGCGCGATCGAGGGGGATGGAGGTGGCCGTGGGAAAGTCGGCCAGTCGCGCTGCCACCTCCGCCAGCTGCTGGTCGAACGTGGGGTCGCTCGCATGCTCCCGTTCGGCGTGGGCGTATGCGCGGTAGCTGGTTACCGAGGGCAGTGTGCTGGGCCTGCCTTCCCGTACGGCGGCGTAGTGGTCCATGATCTCCGTGGCGACGATGCCCATGGACCAGCCATCGGTACAGATGTGGTGCATGCAGAGGTAGAGCAGATGTTCACGCTCGCTGATGCGGAACACCTCGAAGCGGAAGAGGGGTGCGCTGCGCAACGAGAAGGGTTCGAGGAAGGAGGCTCGCATGAACTCGCGGGCGATGTGCAGCCGTTCGCTGTCGCTGCCGCCCTCGACTGCGGTGACCAAAAGCTCCACCGGCACCCGGTCCATGACGCGCTGCACAGGTCGTCCGTCGATCTCGGCGAAGACGGTACGCAGCGGTTCGTGACGGTCCACCACCAGCCGCAACGCGTCCTCGAGCAGAGCCGTGTCGAGAGGACCGGTGATCCGATACGCGGCCTGGACATGATGCTCAGGTCCAGTGGTGCCCAACTGGTCCTGGAACCAGAAACGTTCTTGAGCGAAGGACAGCTGAGGCTGCTCGGGGACAGGGCCGCCGGCGCGGCTGGGCGTGATCTCACGGCCCGAGTTCGCCTTCGCGGCGAGCCCAGCGATGGTCGGTGACTCGAACAGGTCGCGCAACGCGAGATCCATGCCTGCTCGGCGCAGCCGTACGACGACCTGGTGGGCCTTGAGCGAGTGGCCTCCGAGGTCGAAGAAGTTGGCGTCGGTCCGGATGGTGTGCTTCAGCCCGAGTACGTCACCGAATACTCCGGCGACTGCCTTCTCCGTCTCGGTCACGGGCAGCTGTTCCGCTTCGGACTGCCTGGGGAGCGGAGCGTCGGTACGAGCCAGGGCCGCACGGTCGGTCTTGCCACTGGAGGTCAGCGGGAAGCTGGCCAGGACGCGGCACACATCCGGCACCATGACATCGGGGAGCATCTGGGCGCAGCGGGCGAGCAGGGCCGACGGCTCGGGCCGGGCCCCCGGGGCGGCGAGCACGAACGCGGCGAGCCGGTGATCGGTGGAAGTGTCGCCCTGGACGAGGGCGACCGCGTCGGCGACGTCCGCGTCGGCTCGCAGGGCTGTCTCGATCTCTCCGAGTTCGATTCGGTGTCCTCGGATCTTGACCTGCGTGTCCTGGCGACCGTGGAATCGCAGTGTGCCGTCGGGCAGCAACTCGGCGAGGTCGCCGGTGCGGTAGACCCGCCCCTCTCCGGTGAACGGGTCGGTGAGGAACCGTTCGGCAGAGAGTTCGGGGTCGTCGAGATAGCCCTCTGCCACGCCCGAACCACCGATCCACAGTTCACCTATCATGCCCGGAGCAAGGCGTGTCCCTCGCTCATCGACGACATACACGCGCTCGCCCGGAAAGGGGCGGCCGATCGGCAGTCTTTCCGGCAGCGGCGCGGTGACCTCGTAGGCGGTGCTCCAGATCGTGCTCTCTGTGGGACCGTAGACGTTCCAGACTTTGCCCGCCCGATCGAGGAGCCGCGCGGCGAGGTCCGAGGGCAGCTCTTCGCCGCCGCACAGCACCTGAAGTCCAGTGCCTCCGTGCCAGCCGGACTCGACGACTGCCCGCCACATGGTCGGTGTCGCCTGGGCAAGCGCGAGTCCCGGCCGGTCTAGTCGCGTGGCGATCGCCGACGGATCCCGAGCGTCCTGGGCGGAGGCGATCTCCACCGTGGCGCCATTGCACAGCGGCAGGAACAGTTCGAGGGCGGCGATGTCGAAGGACGGTGTGGTCAGGGCGAGGCAGGCCTGCCCCGGCTGGAGGCGTACGACCGCCTGTGCGGCCGCCATCATGTGGGCGAGCGCCGAGTGCCCCACGCGAACGCCCTTGGGCTGCCCGGTGGAACCCGAGGTGAAGATCACGTACGCCGTCCGGGCGGGCTCCCACTGGTTGCCGTCCACAGCGCCGTCGGCGCCTGGCCGGCAGTCCTCCACCAGGATCCTCTCGTGACCGTCAGCCACCGGACCGTCCCCCGTACCGGCGAGCAGCAATCGGGAATTTATCCCTCGCAACACCATCCGATTGCGGGCCTCGGGACTACGGGGGTCTAGGGGGACATAGCTCCCACCTGCTCGCATGACGCCGAGGAGCGCCGCCAGCAGACCGGCGTCGCGCTCCACGCTCACCGGTACGAGCTCACCGGTGCGGCAGCCCGCTGCTCGCAGCGCCGAGGCCACGTTCTGGGCCCAGTCGTCCAGTTGACGGTAGGTCCACTGGCCGTGTCGGTCCGTGCAAGCGACGGCCTCAGGCGTGCTTGCGACGTGGCGGCGGAACAGCGCGTCGACCGTGGCTCGTTCGGGCACGGGCGGCGGTCCGGAGTAGGTCAGCCGGTCCAAGGCCGCCGCGTCGACCACCGGGAGATCGGCGGCTGCTGTGCCGGGCGCGGCCACCGCCGCGGTCAGTAGAACGCCGAACGACCGCAACAGTTCCTCGACCTGCGGACGGTCGAAGAGTGTGGTGTCGAAGCCCAGTTCCCCACCACGGGCAAAGCCCTGTGCTGACAGACGCAGAGACAGACCGGGAATACTTGTACGTCCGGTGGGGGCGGTGGGCGCCTGCTGAAGCTCTCCGAAGATGAGTGCCACACCGGATGGACCGGCGGATCCGGTGGCATTGCTGCCGCCCGTACCCGTGTCGTTCTCCGCTGCGAGGGCACGGTCCGTCCACTCCGCCAAGGAGCGGAAGTCTGCCTCCGGGTCCCATTCTGAGGTGATCGGAGATGCACTGGAGCGTGCGGGCAACGACACGTCAAGGGACACTCGCCAGTCCCCACTCTGGCGGGCCAGCAGGATCCGGTACGCGGTCGCGGTGACCGCCTCCTCGGTGACTCCCCACGCGACGGCCAGCTCTGTGGTCGCCCGCGCCAAAGAGGCGGCAGGTGTGTAGGGGACCACGTCCCCCTTCACCGAGTCCTTGTCGGCGAGACCGTCAGGCCATGAAGAAACAGACACGTGAGCACCTCTCGAACAAATCATGAGAAAGTCGACAAGGAATGAGGATTACGGTCAGTAAATCCCCATCTTTCAGCTCAGATCCAATTGCGCGGCAAGTAATCGCAAATTCTGGCCATCAAACGGTAAAGTGCGATCGAGTGGTATACGGGCCCGCCCATCAGGAAGCCTGCATAGATCCCCCGCCACTCCGCGACCAACTCGTAGGTAACGAGCGCTCACTGCATTAGTCGTGATCGATCAGCACCGAGACAGCCAAACACGGAGCTCGCAGCGTTTCAAGAACGCGAAAGTGTGACCCAGTTCACATTGCAGAGAGCAGTCTGGGCGTGACACGGTGTCTCCGAGTTCACGGGGCCTCTGCCGAACACTCCCGATGAAATATTTGGGCAAAGCCCGTAAAAGGCGCAGCCTATTTAGTGGGAGCTCATCTTTCAGGCATTTACCAAAATTATCGTGATGGGGCGCCCGCAATGCGTGGATCGCGAATGAACGCAACAGTGCGAGCAGAGTCAGTGCAGCATGAAACGACTTGGCCGCTGCAACCGCAGCAACGTGGTATCTGGTACCTGGAAAACCTGTATCCAGGCGCCGGCGTCAACAACATCGGTTTCCGCGCCTGGGTCGAGGGGCCGCTTGAGAGTGCAGCGCTCTGCGCGGCCGTCGAGGAGTTCGGCAGGCGGCACACGGCGCTCAGGGTTGCTGTTGTCGTCGAGGAAGACGGACCCGTACACGTACTCGGCGAGTCCTCGCTGCAACTCCAGGAGCACAGTTGCGTAGTGGAGTCCGAGGCACTCGCTCACAGCGATGAGTTCATACGGCAGCCGTTCGACCTCACCAGAGCACCGTTGGCCCGCATCGCCCTCACCCGCGTGCGGACGGGCCGCCACCTGCTCACTTTCGCGGCGCACCACGTAGTCTGCGATGGATCCTCGCTCACCCTCGTGATGAGCGAACTGGGCGCCCTCTACGGAGAGAACACCGGCAAGGGCGAAGGCGCACTCGGCATCTGTGCCCCGTCTTTCCTGGAACATCTCCCGGCCGAACCCGACCCGCAAGACCTGGCCTGGTGGCGGACGCAGCTGCGGGACATCTCCCCATTGCAGTTGCCGACGGACAGGCCCCGTACCCACGACCGGGACATGGCAGCCGACTGGGTACCGCTGGAGCTCACCCGGGAGCTCACAACATCCCTCCGTGCACTCGCCCGCCGGGCCAAAGCCACACCGTTCGTGGTTGTCATGGCGGCGTTCCAGACCATGCTCCACCGGTTCACCGGACAGACTGACATCACCATTGGTGCCCCGCATGCGGGCCGCCACCGCGACAACCGCAACGTCATTGGCATGTACGCCGACATGCTCCCCTACCGCGGTTCGGTGGACCCCGATCGCACGTTCCTCGACTTCCTCGAAGCCACCCGCGACCAGGCGCGCGAGGTCTCGGCCCACCGCTGGGTCCCCTTCCCCTCTCTGGTCGAGAGCATCAGTTCTGCGGCGGACCTGGGCCGCACCCCCATCTTTCAGGCCGCGCTCGTATTCCAGAACTTCCCGGTTCCCCTGGACACGCTGCCTGGTCTCCTCCTGAAACCGGCCCCCGTGCCCACGCTCGCCACCCGTTACGACCTCGAACTCGAGTTCTGGGACGGCGAGTCGCTAAGCGGCAGGCTGATCTTCTCTCCCGCGCTGCACGACACCGCCACCGCCCGCGCGTTCGCCGATGGTTTCCTCGCCCTCCTGGAAGACGCGGTGCGCGCCCCAAGCACACCGCTGTCCCAGCTGGCGGTCGTGCCAGACATCGTCCGACGTACCCTGAGCAGTTGGTCCGCCGGGCCGCGCTGCGCACTGCCGGACGTGTCAGTGCCGGAGCTCGTCGACGCCTTCGCGCAGGAGCAGCCCGAAGCGACGGCACTCACCGACGGCACACGGCGACTCAGCTACCGCGAACTCGTCCAGGACGCGGACCGCTTGGCCGCAAGGTTGGCCGCCGCCGGAGTCACCCGCGGCACGCGGGTGGCGCTGTGTGCCGAGCGGTCCCTCGACGTCATCGTCGCTCAGCTGGGAATCATGAAGGCAGGAGCCGCGTACGTACCCATCGACCCCTCCTTTCCGGCGGACCGCATCGCATTCATGCTGGACGACGCCGAGATATCCCTGGTAGCGGTGCAGACCTCGCTCGCCGGCAGATTCGCGGACTCAGACCGAGACCTCCTCCTGTTCGACGCAACGGCCGCCCCCGGCGTGGACACCTCCGGACCGGCGCCCCAGGAGCAGCCCAATCCCGACGACCTGATGTACGTGCTCTACACCTCCGGGACGACCGGGCGCCCCAAGGGCGTCATGGTGGAACACCGCAACGTCATCCGCCTGGTGACTTCCCCCACCTATGCCGACCTGCAGGGCGAACGCGTACTGCTCTACTGCTCGCTGGCCTTCGACGTCTCCGTCTTCGAGATCTGGGGCCCGCTCACGAACGGTGGTAGCGTCGCGGTGCCGCCCGCGCACCAGCTGTCCGCGCAAGAACTGGCGGATTGGGTAAAACGACTCGGCGTCACCACCATGTGGCTCACTGCAGGTTTGTTCGTGCAGGTGGCGGATGCCGGCGTGGATCTTTCCGGGGTACGCCAACTACTGGCCGGTGGCGACGTCGTGCCGCCTGCCCAGTGTGCCAAAATCTTGGAACGCTTTCCCGGCATAACGCTGATCAACGGTTACGGCCCCACAGAAGCCACTACCTTCGCCACCAGCCACCGCATCACCGCCACGGACCTCGACCGCAACTCGGTGCCCATCGGGCGGCCCATCGGTAATACCACCGCCTGGGTGTTGGACGCCCGTATGAGCCCGGTACCACCCGGCGCTCCGGGAGAGCTTTACCTTGGCGGCGCGGGGGTGGCGCGTGGCTACCTGAACCGTCCGGAACTCACTGCGGAACGCTTCGTCCGAGACCCTTTCGCCACCGAACCGGATGCACGGCTCTACCGCAGTGGCGACCTGGTGCGGTGGCGCTCCGACGGCACGCTGGAGTTCCTCGGCCGGATAGACCAGCAGGTCAAGCTGCGCGGCTTCCGTATCGAACTCGAGGAAGTGGAAGGGGCCCTTGTCCAGCACCCCAGCGTCCAGCAGGCCGCCGTCGTCGCACGCGAGGATCTCCCAGGCGACAAGCGCCTCGTGGCCTATGTGTGCGGGCTCGATCCGCTCGACGCCGGTGAGCTGAGCCGGCATGCGGCCTCGCTGCTGCCCGCCTACATGGTCCCCTCCGCCGTTGTGGTCCTCGACCGGATGCCGCTGACAGCCAACGGCAAACTGGACCGACACCGCCTGCCTGCACCGCAGTACACCTCCTCGGCCGTAGCACCGCGCTCAGAACTGGAGTCGGTACTGTGCGGTCTGTTCGCCCGAGTGCTCTCCGTACCGGAGATTGGTGTCCGGGACGACTTCTTCCTGCTCGGCGGCCATTCGCTACTCGCGACGCGGCTGATCAGCGCTGTCCGTGACACGCTCGGAGTGGACGTGCCGCTTCGCACGATCTTCGAGGCACCAACCGTCGAAGCACTGGCTGCCCGGGTATCGGACGGTTCCGACCACCGCCCCCCGCTGCGCGCCGTCGAGCGGCGACCGGACAGGCTGCCCGTTTCCTTCGCCCAGCAGCGACTGCTCTTCACCCACGAGTTGGAGGGCCCCAGCCCCCTGTACAACATTCCCATCGCCATCCGACTGCGCGGTGCCGTGGATCAGGAGGCGCTTGAAGCGGCCTTCGCCGACGTAGTGGCCCGGCACGAGTCCCTGCGCACCGTCTTCGGCACCATCGGCGAAGAGCTGTGCCAGAACATCCTCGGCAGCCCTGCTGGGCACACCGTGCTCACCCGAGCCGCCGTGACCGGGGAGGAGCTGGCCTGGCGGCTGGACGCCGCCGCCCATCACGTCTTCAACCCCTTCACGGACCTGCCGCTGCGAGCCTGGCTGTTCGAACTGAACTCCGAGCAGCACGTCCTTGCTATCGTTTTGCACCATATCGCGGGCGACGGTTGGTCGATGTCGATTCTGGGGCACGACCTTTCCGTCGCCTACGCTGCCCGGTGCCTCGGCCGTGCACCTGACTGGCCGCCGCTGCCCCTGCAGTACGCCGACTACGCTCTGTGGCAACGGGCGCTCACCGGCAGCGACACAGTGGCGGCCACTCAACTGGCCTACTGGACAGAGGCACTCAGCGGCATCCCAGTGGAACTGGCGCTGCCGCACGCGGAGGTCTCCGGCGGCGAGCTGCCCAGCCACCTCGGCGCCCACGAGGAAATTTCCGTCGATGTGGATACCTGGGAGCAGCTCGCCGCACTCGCCGACGGCTGCGAGGCCACCCGCTTCATGGTGCTGCAGGCGGCCGTGGCGGCGCTCCTCTCCAGCCTTGGAGCGGGGGACGACATCCCGCTGGGGGTTCCGGTCGCCGGACGTACCGAAGCCGCTCTGGAGGGGCTGGTCGGCTACTTTGTCAACACGCTGGTGCTACGCACCGATGTCTCCGGTAACCCGACGCCGCGGGACCTGCTGAGCCGCATCCGCCAGGCGAACCTGTCCGCCTATGCGCACCAGGACCTCCCCTTCGAGCAACTGGTGGAAGCGCTTCGCCCGCCTCGCTCCGCTGCACGGCACCCGCTCTTCCAAGTGATGCTCTCCTATGACAACAACCCCCCCGCGCATGTGAGCCTGCCCGGGGTGGAGGCGACGACCGAGGAACTTCCTCTGCGGGTCACCAAGTTCGCCCTGCAGTTCGCCTTCCGAGAGACCGCGGTCGGAGGACACGGCGGGCTGGTCGGAACACTGAAATACGCTCTCGACCACTTCGCCCCGGCTACCGCGGCGCGGGTGGCCCAGCAGCTGCCGGAGGTTCTCAAGGCACTGGCCACCCATCCGGACACCCCCCTCTCCGCACTGACCGCCTTCGTCGAGCCGCTGGTCATCACGCGCGGCCCGGCCGGCGCGGAGCGGGTCCCGGAAGCATCCGCCGTGCGGGTGGCGCCGCGGTCGCCGCTCGAACTGACCATCGCCGGAGCCTGGGCCGAGGTACTCGGCATGGAGGAGGTCTCCGTCCACGACAACTTCTTCGACTTGGGCGGGCATTCGCTGATGGCGACACGGGTCGCCGGACGCCTGCGTGAACGGCTCATCAAGCCCGTTGCGGTTCGGCTGCTCTTCAACCACCAGACGGTGGCTTCCCTGGCCGAGGAGTTGGAGCGGCGTGGGAACGAGGTGGCACAGGCCCTCTCCCCCATCCCGCTGCTGCCACGCCCCGACGAGGGGAAATACGTTCTGCCGGCCTCCTCGGGACAGCAGCAGCTGTGGTTCCTCGACCAGCTCGACCCCGCGGGGGGAGTGGCTTACAACCTCCCCGCCGCCTTCCGTATCGACGGTCCGTTGGATGTTGCGGCCCTGGAGGGCGCTCTCAGGTTCGTGAGCGGCCGTCACGAGGCCCTGCGCACGAGCTTCGCTACGACTGACAACGGGGAGCTGCGCACCGTGGTTACGCCTGACTCCGGCACGTCCCTTTCCGTCGTGGAGCTACCGGGCGCCGGCCAAGCCACCGTTGAGCGGCTCGTACAGGCTGAGGGGCGGCGGCCATTCGATCTGACCCGCGGTCCGCTGCTGCGCACCCGGCTACTGCGCCTCGGCGAGCAGGAGCACGTTCTGCTAGTGACGACCCATCACATTGTGGCCGATGGATGGTCACTGAGCGTCTTCACGAGGGAGTTGGCCGTCGCCTACGCGGGGATTGTCGAGGGCAAATCACCCAAACTGGAGGCTGCCCCACTTCAGTTCGCAGACTTCGCAGCCTGGCAGCACGAGCAGCTGAGTAGTCCGGAGATCGATCCTCAGCTGGCCTACTGGCGCAAGCAACTGGACGGCGTAGCGCCTTCGGCCCTCCCCACCGACCGGCCCCGCCCGGAACAGATGAGTTTCGCCGGTGCCACCACTACCTTCGAGATCGACGCACCCCTGGTCGCACGGGTCGAGGCGCTCGGTCGCGAGGAGGACGCGACCGCCTTCATGGTGTCCCTGGCAGCCTTCTACAGCTTGCTGAACATGCTCGGCGGTCAGGAGGACCTCGTGGTCGGCACCCCGGTCGCGGGCCGCACCCATCCTGAAACAGAGTCACTGATCGGCTACTTTGCCAGCACTCTGGCGCTGCGAACCGACCTGTCGGGGAAGCCGGTCTTCCGCGAGCTGATCCGTCGGGTCCGTCAGACCTGTCTGGACGGCTACGCCCACCAGGACGTCACGTTCGAACGTCTCGTCGAGGCCTTGAAGCCGCCCCGCGACCCTGGCCGTAGCCCCATATACCAGGTGATGTTTGCCTACCAGAATGCCCCCGGCGCGCTCCTCGAACTCACTCCGGAGGTGACTCTGACCCGGCTGCGCACGGCTCGGACCTCATCCATCCTCGATCTCGCGTTGATCCTCCGAGAGGACGGCGAGGGCGGTCTGCAGGGCAGCGTGGAGTACAACACCTCACTGTTCGACGCCGTCACGGTGGAGAGGCTGGCCGACCTCTATCTCCATCTGCTGCGGGCGGTCACCACCGACCCCGACCGGGTTGCCTGGACTCCCGCCGCTGCCGAGAGCGGGAGGGACTGACCGTGCCCGACCAGTCGACACGACACATCCGGCGTATCCGGGAGGAAGCGAGCTCGGCCAGGCTGTGGGAGACGCTCGTGAGCCTGCCTGGCCCACGCAGCAGGATTCACCACCCGCAGGCGATGGCCGACACCGATCTGCTGCTGACCGAGGCGTGGCGCAAGGCAGGGTGGTGCGTGTCGGCGCTCCCGTTCTCTCTCCAACAGGCACAGGGAATAGAGGACTTCGATGACTTCGCGGCGACCGTCTACCAAGACGTCGAGGGCGTCAACCTGGTGGCGGTAAAGGCGGGCATGGGCGACGGCGCGCTGGTGATCGGCGCTCATCACGACACCGTCCGCGACAGCCCAGGCGCCTGTGACAACGGGGCCGCCCTTGCCGCTCTTGTCGAAATCGCCCGCCTGCTCGCCCCGGTGAGCCTGCACAAGACGGTGATTCTCGCGGCCTTCGACATGGAGGAACTCGGCGTCCTCGGCTCGCCCCAGCTCGTCCCCGAGCTGGCGCGGCAGCACCGTATCGACTGCGCACTGATTCTTGAATCCATTGGCTATGCCAACCCTGCTCCCCGCAGCCAGCGCATACCGTTCGGCTTCGGTCTGCTCTTCCCCCGCCAGACCGGCAGGATCCGGCTGCGGCGGCGCCGCGCCGACTGGACCGCCGCGATCTACCGCGGCTCTGCCGCCGGTCCCATGGAGGTGCTTCGCGGCGAACTGCGGGCGGTCGCGGGACGGGACTCTGTCATCGCCCTACGGGATCCACTGGACCGCCCGGTCACCGGGCCCGTACTGCGGCGGCTGATGCCCTCGCTGAAACACCTGGCGCGCAGTGATCACGCGGCATTCTGGCAGGAGGGCCTCCCTGCAATTCAGCTGACCGACACCGCCAACTTCCGCAGCAGCCACTACCACCGTCCCTCGGACACGGTGGAGACCCTTGACCTCACGCATCTGCGCAAGATCACAGCGGCCGTGGCCACCACCGCCGTGCAGCTGGCCGGCGAGGCGTCTTCATGACCGGCTCCCGGTTCAGTGCCCTGTACTCGGCTCCCGCCCCGCACGCACCGGCACAAGCTCCGCACCTGGTGTGCGTGCCCTACGCCGGCGGCAGCGTACGGTCCTTCTGGAACTGGCCGGACGGTCTGCCCGGCGTCAAGGTGCACCTCGCCCAGCTCCCAGGGCGAGGGCGCAACGCCGCCCAGCCGCTGCCGGAGAGCATCGAGGAGGTCGCCGACGGCCTCGCCACGGCGGTATGCGCGCTCCCCGAGGGCGAGGTGGCGATATTCGGACACAGCCTCGGCGCTCTTATCGCTTTCGAGCTGGCTGTCCGAATGACCGATTCCGGTCGGCCGCCCGCCCGGCTGTTCGCCTCCGGATGCGTCGCACCGGACATCTCCAGACCGCGTCGCCATCACCTTCCCGACGAGGAGTTCCTCGTGCTGCTGCGCGGACTCGGGGCCACTCCGCGGGAGTTCTTCGAGGCGCCCGAACTGCTGGAGCTCTATCTGCCGGTGCTGCGTTGTGACTTCCGACTGGCCGAGACCTACCGCCCGGACCCCCGCACCGCAGTCGGCTGCCCCTTGGACGTACTGTCCGGGCGGCTGGACGACGCCGTGTCAACGGCGGACCTGGAGGGGTGGCATACCCGGTCCACTGGTCCTGTGGCTCGTGCCGCTTTTCCCGGCGACCACTTCTTCCTGCACCAGTGTGAACCCGCTGTCCTTCGGCATGTGGGCGCCGCACTCGCTTCCCACCGTCCCCAGCTCCAGGAAAGGGAGGAACACTCGTGAGTGCCTTGCGTCACACCATTCCGTTCGCCCTCATTGACCCGGCTGTGCACCCCGACCCGGACGCCTGCGAGGCCTGGCGCACGTTGCGCGTCGAGCACCCGGTCTGCTGGGTCGAGGCACAGGACGGCGCTCCCGGGTTCTGGGTGGTCACCCGGTACCAGGACATCGCCGCCATCTACCGGAACACCGCCCAGCTCAGCTCCGCTCAGGGCAACATGCTAGGCACACTGCTCACCGGTGGCGATTCCGCCGGGGGCAAGATGCTGGTCGTCACCGACCCGCCGCGCCACAGTGAGGTACGGCGCATTCTGCAGGGCGGTTTCTCCGCACGGGCCATGGCGACCATCGTCGACAGCGTCCGGGTGGCCACCCGGCACTTGGTCTCCTCGCTTGCCGACGCCGGCGGTGGTGACTTCGCCGAGGACGTCGCCGCGCAGATCCCACTGATCGCCATCTGCGAGTTGCTCGACGTACCCGAGGCCGACCGGACGAAGATGCTCGACCTGACCATGGCCGCCATGGGCGCGGACGGATCGGCGGCTGCCGCCGCCGATGCGGCGGCCGCACAGCGCGACATCCTCTTCTACTACGCAGGCCTGCTGCCGCAACGACGCAAGGCACCCGGCGCCGACATCGTCAGCCTGCTGGCCACTCAGGAGGTCAACGGGACCCGGCTCAGCGACGCAGAGGTGCTGCTGAACTGCTACAACATCATCATCGGCGGGGATGAGACGACCCGGCTCTCCTCGGCGGGTGCGGCACTCGCCCTGATCGAGCACCCGGACGCATGGCAGAGGCTCAGGCAGGAGGAAGACCTGCTGGACTCTGCTGTCGAAGAAGTCCTGCGCTGGACCACCCCCGCGACGCACATCGGCCGCACCGCGAAAACCGACATCACGATCCGCGACTGCGAGATCCAGGCTGGAGACATCGTCACGCTGTGGAACGTCTCGGCCAACCGCGACGAGGACGTCTTCGCCGACCCCTATCGCTTTGACATCGCCCGTAAGCCGAACAAGCACCTGACGCTGGGCCATGGTCCGCACTTCTGTCTTGGCGGCCCACTGGCCCGCATCGAACTGCGCGTGATGCTGGAGGAATTGCGCACCCAGATCGCGCACCTGGAGCTCGCCGGACCGGTCGAGCGTCTGAGGTCAAGCTTCCTCACAGGTGTCAGCCGGCTCCCTGTCCGCGTAAAGCGCTGAGTGCCCACGGATCAGAAGGGAAAAGTTCCATGTATTCACCCAAGTCGGAGGAGCTCGCACACCGGGTGCACCGCTACTACGCGCTGGTGGATGAGGGCGATACGGCGGGAGTCGTCGGGCTGTTCGCCCGGGACGCCGTATACATGCGCCCGGGATACGACCCCATTGTCGGCCGCGATGGACTTGATGCCTTCTACGGCACCCAGCGGGTTGTCGGCTCCGGATGCCACACGATCACGCGACTCGTCGTCGGCCGCCGTGACGTGGCTGTCGAGGGCGAGTTTCGTGGAAGGTTGAAAGACGGCAGCGAGGTCGACCTGCGCTTCGCCGACTTCTTCCAGATGGACGAGGACCTGCTCTTCGAGACCCGCAACACCTACTTCTTCGCTCCGATGGTGTGAGCCCGTGACGACCACAGATTCTGCTGCCGCCGATGCCGCTGATGCGCTCGGGTTCGGACAGCACTTCACCCCTCATCTCGTCAGCGGTACATGGTCGGACGAGAACGGCTGGAGCGAGCTCGCGCTGGAGCCGTACGGCCCACTGGTGGTGGACCCCGCCACGGTGGGTCTGCACTACGGGCAGGTGGTCTTCGAGGGCCTGAAGGCCTACCGGCAGCAGGACGGCCGCGTCGCGGTCTTCCGTCCGGACGAGCACGGCCGCCGGTTCGCCGCATCCGCTCGCCGTCTCGCGATGCCGGAACTGCCGGTGGACAGCTTCGTGAACGCCGTGCGCACTCTGGTCACGGCCGACTGGGAGAGCGTCCCCGAGGCCGAGGGGCAGAGCCTCTACCTGCGACCGCTGATGTTCGCCTCCGAGGCGAATCTCGCCCTGCGCCCTGCCCGCAGCTACCGCTTCGTGACGATGGCCTTCCGTGCAGGCTCGTTCTTCGACCCGTCCGCCCCTGCGGTCTCCGTGTGGGCCAGCCGCGAGTACGCACGCGCGATCCCCAACGGCACAGGCGCTGCCAAGTGCGCGGGCAACTATGGTGCGACGCTGCTGGCCCAGGCCGAAGCGGCTGAGCATGGCTGCCAGCAGGTTCTGTGGCTCGACTCCCGCGAACACCGCTGGGTCGAGGAGTTGGGCGGCATGAACCTGTTCTACGTGCGTGGCAGCGGCCCGTCGGCCAGGGTGATGACCCCACCGCTGACCGGCACCCTGCTCGCAGGGGTGACCCGTGCCTCACTTCTGACACTCGCGACCGATCTCGGCCTCGAGATCGCCGATGAGCCGATCACCCTGGACGCGCTGCGGCAAGGTTGTGAGAGTGGCGAAATCACGGAGGTCTTCGCCTGCGGCACCGCAGCCGTGGTCTCCCCGGTCGGTGAGGTGCACACCGACGACACCTCGTGGAAGGTCGGAACCGGCGGGCCGGGCCCGGTGACCGAGCGGCTCCGTCAAGTTCTGGTCGATACCTACTACGGCAGGGCGCCTGATCCGCACGGATGGCTTCTGCACGTGCCGACGCCGTAGGGCGGGAGACCTGACCGACTCGTAGAACGCTGAGGCCCGTGTCCCGCGATGTCGCGGGGCACGGGCCTCTTTGTGTTTCTGGCCTCCAAGCCGCGGCCGGATCCGCTCG
This sequence comes from Streptomyces sp. NPDC059906, assembly GCF_042730645.1. Lineage (NCBI taxonomy): Bacteria > Bacillati > Actinomycetota > Actinomycetes > Kitasatosporales > Streptomycetaceae > Streptomyces > Streptomyces sp. NPDC059906. The sequence goes on along the minus strand of NZ_JBHWKU010000048.1, from coordinate 27,436 downwards.
AGCAGCTGGACCCGGTCCGTCTCAGGCCTCCGGGACACTGGCGGCCGCGTGTTCGCGGCGGGCAGTTGAACCGACGTGGGCCAGAGGCGTGCTCAGGCATCCTGAGGGATGGCCGACTACTCGTCTTCTGGAACTCGGCCATCGCCGGCGTACTTGTTGACGGATTTGAAGATCGCATCACGGGTGACTCCGAGAACGGACGCGATGTCGGTCTGGGCTTGTCTGGGCTCCCCTGTAGGACTGCTTGAGTTCGGCGATCTCGGTCCAGAAGGTCGTCTCAGCCTGCCGGACAGCTTTGTCACGTTGCCGCTTTGCCGCCCTGACGGCCTCTTCCAGCCTCTTCTCGGCGCCCTCAGGTCGGCTGTGTCGAGGGGTCACTGATGAACTCCATCCGCGTTGCAGGAGGGTGGACAGGCCCGCCGGCAAAGCGGATCGCGTGGTGCGTGAACTGATCAGCCAGCGGTGACGATCTGGTAGCAGCTCCCGGCTCTCACCGTTCCAGAATATGCAGAGTGGGACTATGCATCTGGAGATGATGCTCTATTCGCTCCGCGGCGTCGACCACCCGGCATGCTGCGACCCTCGCCCCTCGAGCAGACCGGGCGGCGGGCGAGTGGATCGGACGTCTTAGAGAGCATCTGATCAACATTCACGCAGATGTGGGCGGGATGTCTGTTTCGATTCGCCACGTTGGTGTGGATTCTCCGGTCAGTTCGCGGGCCATTTTGTTAGCCATCGCCCAGTGGATCATTGCCCTCGACCTCTCGGGGAGTGCTTCGTAATCCCGCGCGAGACGGCGGTGCTGCATCAGCCAGCCGAAGGTCCGCTCGATCACCCACCGCTTCGGCAGCGGCTCGAACCCCTTTGTCCGTGGCCTCTGTACCACCTCGACGTCGATGCCCAGCCGGGCGCCGTGGTTGAAGATACTGTTCTGGTAACCGCCGTCGGCCCAGACCTTGGGCACGCCGGGATGCGCTGCGGCCACCAGGACAGCCAGGACCAAGCCGAGCGTGTCGGTGATCACGTGCCGCTTGCGTCCTTTGATCTTCTTGCCGGCGTCGATGCCCTGACTGGTCTCGGCGACATTTGCCGAGGTCTTCACGCTCTGCGCGTCCACCACGGCCGCAGTGGGCTGCACACTGCGGCCATGAGACTGGCGGGTCCTGTCGCGTAACAGATCGTGGACCTGCTGGGTGGTGCCGTCGGTTTCCCACTTCGCGTAGTAGTCGTAGACGGTCTTGTACGGCGGGAAGCCGTGCGGCAGGTATTCCCACGGGATGCCGGTGCGGTTGACGTACAGGATGGCGTTGACGATCTCCCGCAGTTCGTGGACCCGGGCTGCCGTGCCCGGTCCGGTCCGTTTCGCCCTCCAGTCCGTGAAGACCTGCTCAATCAGAGCCCAGCGGGCATCAGACACATCACTGCGGTACGGACGACGAGGATTCACACCCGGTGCAACGACCGCTAACGCCGCCCGTCACAAAATCATCCCAGAACACCAACTACCCAGATCAGACGCTCTCAAGTGCCGCACCGTCTGCTGACCGACCCTGCGTTCGTCCGGGCACTGCGTGAGCGGGACTTCCCCACGGTGTTCGCCATGGCCCACGACGTGGGGATCTCCTTCAACCGGATCGCCGAAGCGTGCGCGCTGAAAGCCGAGCGGGTCAGCCAGATCGCCCGGGGTACCACATCCGTCACAGCCCTCACGACTGTCGAGCGAATCGCCGGCGGACTGCGTTCCCGGTGCCCTACTGGGGCTTGCTGCGCAACCCTGGGAGGACACCGCCGTTCACAGCCCGGAGTCCGACCAAGGAGAAGATCCGATGAAGCGCCGCAACCTGCTGCGTGGCGCGCTGGCCGCCGGCCTCACCGCACCGGCAATCGTCGCGCTCACCGCCGCCCGGACCCACGACCCACGTCGACCAGACCCTCTCCCCCGGCATTCCCCAGGACCTGGCCGACCTGGAGGCCGCCGCCGAAAGCTACGGGTACGGCTACCGCGGGCAGGCACCCACCCGCGTGCTGGCCGACCTGGTCACCGACTTCACGACCCTGCGTCCGCTCCTCACCGTCCCGCAGCCCGCCCCGGTGAGGGCCCGGCTGTGCCGGACGGCCGGGCAGATGGCCGGGATGACCGCGATCGTCCTGCACGACCTGGGCAGCCGCCGGGAATCGCGTGCCTGGTTCGCCACCGCCGCCCGTGCCGCCGCCGAATCCGGCGACCCCCAGCTGCACGCCTGGGTCCTCGCCCGCGAGGCAATGGTGCCCCTCAACTACGGCGCCCCGAAAGCGGCGGCCGACCTCGCCGACCAGGCCCGGCACGCCGCCGGCACCCGGCCGACCGCCGCCGCCGCGCTGGCGGCAGCCGTCGCCGCCCGCGCCTACGCCCTCAACCACCAGAGCGAGCACGCCCGCCAGGCGCTGACCGCCGCCGACGCCCTCATGGACCGGCTCCCCGCGTCCGAACGGTCGGACACCTGGCTGACGTACGGCGAGCAGAAGCACCACGTCCACCTCAGCCACGCCTTCACCACCCTCGGGGACACCCGCCGCGCCCAAGAGAGCCAGCAGCGCGCCCTGGAGCTGTCCGCGCCGACCAGCACCATGACGCGCACCCTGCTGACCATCGACGGCGCCGCCTGCTCCCACCACGACGGCGACACCGAGCAGGCGTGCCGCCGTACGGTCGCCGCCCTCACCGCGCTGCCCGTCGACTACCGCACCGGCCTGGTCCGCCGCCGCGCCCTGGACCTGTACGAGGCGATCCCCGCCCAGCACCACCGCGAACCCGCTGTACAGGCACTACGCGACGTCGTAGCCGGCTGACAACGACGGCTTCCACAACGGGCGGGCCAGGCCGGTCCCTCCGCAGTGACAGCAGTTCCCCTCCCCGGGGCCACTGCCCGCGCCGATGCTGCCGAGGGCGTCCCGCACGAGCCGGGTGAAACCCTCCACATGCGCCCATCGGCGCCCCCACAGTCCCGATCCTGGGTGCGCGGCACCTGGGGAAGCCTCGGCCTGGTTGCCGTAGCGGGCGGGGCCGATGCTGGTGTTCGAGCAGACTCGGCCGCCCCGGCGACCCACTCCTCCCAGCTCTCTCCCGCGGACGGCCCCTTCTTCCAGCCTTGTCCGCCGTACGGAAAGAAGATCTCTCATGAACGTCAACGACACCGCCAGCGGCGCCATCCGTGAAGAGCTCCGGCGCCGACCCGCCCGTCAGCGGCGCATCCTGTTCACCGGCGCGACCATCGTCACCATGGACCCCGACCTCGGCGTCATCGAAGGCGGCGACCTCCTCGTCGAGGGCGACACCATCACCGCCGTCGGCCGTGACCTCGCCGCGGGTGATGCCGTGGTCGTCGACGCCACCGGCACCATCCTCAGCCCTGGCTTCGTCGACACCCACCGGCACGCCTGGGAGGCGCAGCTGCGCCGGATCATGCCGGACGTCGACGACCTCGGCGGTTACGTCATGTCCACTCTGGCCGGCTACGCCACGGTCTACCGGCCCGAGGACATGTACATCGGCACCAAGCTGGCCGCCTTGACCGCGATCGACAGCGGCATCACGACCATGCTCGACTTCTCCCACAACTCCCGCACCCGAGAGCACTCCAACGCCGCCATCGAGGCCCTCGTCGACACCGGCATCCGCGGCGTGCACGCCTCCATGGGCCCGCACTTCGGCGACTGGGACCGGCAGTGGCCCGGCGACCTGGCCCGCGTCAAGGACCAGTACTTCAGCAGCGACGACCAGCTGCTTACCCTGCGCCTGGCGACGCTAGCCACCGACGAGATCGCCGGACCGGCACTCGCCTACGGTGCCGAACTTGCCCGCGTCGCCAAGGACCTGGGCATCGGAGTGAGCGTCGACGCCGTCTTCGGCACCTCCTCCTCCGAGGCAATCCTGCGCTGGGCCAAGGACGGCCTCCTCAGCCCCGACGTCACCCTCATCCACGCCACCGGACTGACCCCCGAGGCATGGAAGGCGATGGGGGACACCGGCACCACCGTGGCGCTGGCCCCCACCTCCGACGCCCAGATCGGCCTGGAGACCGCCATCCCCGCCGTCGACGAGGCCCTGTCCGTCGGCATCCGCCCCGGACTGAGCATCGACGTCGAAGTCGCCCTGGCCAGCGACTTGTTCACGCAGATGCGGACCCTGCACGCCATCCAGCGGATGCGCGCCGTCAACGCCGCCTACGGCACCGACCAGCAGCCCTCCCGCATCACCACCCACGACGTCCTCGACTTCGCCACCCTCCAGGGCGCCCACACCAACGGCCTGGCCGCCGTCACCGGCTCACTCACCCCCGGCAAGAAGGCCGACCTGCTGGTCATCCAGGCCGAGGACCTCAACAACATGCCGCTCAACGACCCGATCGGCACCGTCGTGCTGGGCTCCGACGCCCGCAACATCAGCGCCGTCCTCATCAACGGCGAGCCCCGCAAATGGAACGGCCACGTCCTCGACGTCGACCTGTCCGCCCTCCGCCGCGAGGTCCACGCCTCGCGCGAGTACGTGCTGAACACCCCGACTGCCTGAGCAGCCCCCTGCATCGTCCCCCGGCCGGGGGAACCCATCGCTCCTGGCGGTGCCATCGGCCGATCGCGTCGCGCGCAAGCACATGGGGCCGCCACCAGTCGCCCCCCTTCGATTGTTCCCATGTCCCACCCCATCACAACCCCCAGGCACACAGTCACGAGCAGCACGCCCGGCCAACCGCCGGGCTGTGCCTCGGCCGACCCGACCACCCTCCTGCTGACTGCGCTCGGCGTACTGATGGTCGGCCGATCCTCGTCTCCGGTCCGCTCTCCGACCGCTCCGCACGCGCCGTGATCAGCGCAGGACTCGTGGCCGCCACGGTATCCACCGCCGCGGTCAGCGCCGCCCCCAACCTCCCTACGGCCATCGCCCTGCGCAGCCTGCAGGGACTGACCGCTGCGACCTTCGCGCCCTCCGCGCTCTCCTACGTCGTCCACCACATCGGGCCGCGGCTCCGCGGCACTGCCCTCACCTGCATCACCTGCATCACCTGCATCACCTGCATCACTGCGACATGCTCGCCACTGCCGTCGTCATGCAGATCGGCGCTCAGGCCGTCGTGGCCGGGCTCGGCCGGCGCGCGGTCTTCTCACTCGGTTCCGCCCTGATGGCCCTGGGCCTGATTCCGATGCGCCCAGTGCTGCGGCCCACCCCGCGCCACGGCACCGGCGGCGGGCTGCTTCAGGCATTCGCGGCGATGCGACGGCTGCTGCGCCGGCCTCGGCTGAGCGCCGTGCACCTGTCCACCGTCGCCCTGATGTCCGCCTTCGTCACCCTCTACACGGCGATGGTCATCGTCGGCAGCGGATTGTCGATGAGTTTCCATCAGTGGCGCACGCTGCTGCAGATACAGCGAGCACTGCTCGAACTCAGTGAGGGCCCCTCGGTCACCGACACGGCGGTGCGGCTCGGCTGGGCGAACCCCGGCAGCTTCATCAGCGCCTTCACCGGTCTCGTCGGCCAGACGACGCCCGGGCCGCTACCGTTCCGCGGCGGGTGCAGCCCGCAGCTGAACTCTGCCCTCGGGCACCCAACTTCGGTGGCACGCCTGCTCGCTTGGCGGCATGGCCCACTACCTTCCAGGTCGCGGCACTGCGGTTTCGGCCACCACCGCGACGGCGTCCTCCGGAGTCACACTGGGTGACCTGATCGTGCAGGCGCTGAGCCGGCACAGTTCGTCCGAGGCCTTCGTGGCCGGTGACCGGCGGCTGACCCATGCGCACGTCAGGGACCTTCTTGCGCAGTACGTGGCCGCGCCGGCCCATCGGGGAGTGGAGTCCGGCGTGGGGGGCGCGATGCTCAGCCCGAACAGGCCCGAGTCGTGGATCGTCCAGGCCGCGGCGTACCTCCTGGGCGGCCACTTCACCGGGCTGCAGTCCCTGGCCTCGGTCACGAACCACATCACCGTCCGCGAGGACGCGGAGGCCACCGTGCCCAGATCCCGGGCGAGGTCGATGCCCTGCGGCGTCTGATGGTGATCCCCCGCCGCCGGCGGTCCGCCCGACGGTGAACGTCCGGCGGCTCGGCCGCTCGACCGCGGCCCGGCTACGGAGACGGATGTCGCCTGGCTGCAGTACACCGGGGGGCGACCGGCCGGCCCAAGGGCGTGATGCAGCCTCATCGGTCGATGGTGCAGATGGTCCATGCGCACATGGCGGACTTCGAGCAGCCGCATCTGCCCCGGTGCCTCGTGGCGGCTCCGCTCACCCAGGCGGCCGGGCTGGCCATCGTCCCGGTACTGCTGCGGGGCTGCACGGTCGTGATCGAGCAGGGCTTCGAGCCCGACCAGGAGCGTCCGGAGACCAGAGACCTCTCCAGCCATGAGGTCATCTGGTAATCCGCCGGACCGATGTCGCCGGCGCGTCTGGCGGAGGCCCGTGAGCGGATCGGTCCGGTCTTCTCCCAGATCTACGGGCAGACGGAGTCGGCCGGCCTCGGGACGGTCCTGAGCAAGGCCGCACACGACAGTGCGAGCCTTAAGCAACTCGTCTCCTGCGGCCGTCCCGTGGTCGGCAATCACATCCGGCTCATCGACGACGACGGCCACGACGCGGCGTTGGGCGAGGTGGGCGAGATCGCCATGCAGGGCCGCGGGGTGATGCTGGGCTGCAAGCCCCCCCCCGACGAAACGGCAGCAGCACTCGCAGGGGGACGGCTCCACACAGGGGACCTCGCCCGCCAGGACGCCGAGGGCCTGATCTACATCGTGGACCGCAAGAAGGACCCGATTGTCTCGGGCGGTTTCAACATCTACGCCAGCGAGGTCGAGGCCGTTCTGACCGCGCACCCTTCGGTGGGCTCGGCCGCCGTCATCGGTGTGCCGGACAGCCGCTGGGGCGAGCTCGTCACCGCGTTCGTGGCCCCGCGGCCGGGGCGACAGATCGACATTCCCGGGCTTCAGTCCTACGTGAAGCAGGTCAAGGCCCGATGTACGCCCCCAAGAAGGTCGACGTCGTGGACTCACTCCCCACCACGCCGGTCGGAAAGATCGACAAGAAGCGCCCTTCCCTTCCCAGGCCCCTGCCGAAAGGCGCCCAGCGTGAACGCATCGCCGACCCGACTGGAGGATGGAAAGGAAGCCCGTACGAGACCGCCGAGGACTGCGAGGCGCTGCGGGGATACTTCAAGTGGGACATGCACTTCGTCAGCGACGAGGAACAGACCGCCCGGTTTCGCCGCGCCAACCTCCGGGCGATGCTCGACTTCGCGTTCACCCACACCATGGACGCCGGTGCGCTGCACGACCAGCACGACTATGTTGAAGATCTCGACGATGCTCATCTACGGCACCGACCCGCGCGAGGCCGCCGACCACGTCACCCGGCTGGAAGTCGCCGGGCTCGACACCGTCTGGGTCGCCGAGGGGTACGGCTACGACTCGCCGACCCTGATGGGCTACCTGGCGGCCCGCACCTCAACCGTGGAGATCGGCGCGGCCCTCCTCAACGTCTACTCCGGCACCCCGACCATCCTCGCCTCGACCGCGGCCGCTCGACCGCGTGTCCGGCGGCCGTGCCGGCATCGGCCTCGGCGCCTCCAACCCGAAGATCGTCGAGGGGTGGCACGGCATGCCCTTCGCGCAGCCGACCGGCCGTATCAGGGAAACCGTCGGCATCCTCCGTGCGGTCCTAGCCGCTGAAGATCATGACCCAGCCGCTGCATCCCTCGGTTCCGCTCCACATCGCCGCGCTGGGAGCGGAATCGGTCGAAGGCGCGGAAGAGTACGCCGACGGCTGGCTGCCCTTCCTCTACTCCCCCGAGGGCGCCTCAGAGGTGTGGGGCGACGCGCTTGCTGCGGGAACCACAGAAGCGCTCGGAGGACCTCGCGCCCCTGGAAGTCGTCGCCGGCGGCATCGTCGCCATCGGCGAGGACGTGAAGGACGTCCTCGACCTCGCACGGCCGACACTCGCGCTCACCGACCTGTTCGAGGAGTCGGAGTGGGACCTTGGCCTCGGCTTCTTGCCGCGGGCGCCCATGCCTCCGATGCAGCTCGTCGGCCCGGCCTCCTACGTCCAGGAGCGAATCGAAGCCTTCCGCGCCTCCTGCGTCAGCAACCTCCAGGTGACCCCGGCCGGCGGCGACCCCGCCGCACTCGTGCGCGCAGACTCCGGGACCCGGCACATGCGAGCGGGGCGCCGGGTCCTGGGTGGCGAAGGCCGATCAACCGCGGTTGCCATACTGCTGTCATGCTCATACTCCTCGCCGTACTCGGCGTTGTCCTGTCGGTCTGCTCAGTCATGTGGGCCGCTGAGCATTCGTTGCGTCGTACACGCCGGCAGACCGGATACGGGCGGTACGCGCCGTGGGTCCACCCACGGGGCCGGCTCGCCGCACCGCTGAACTGGGTGGCCGGCAGCCGGTTGCTGCGAAGAGTGTGCGAGCCCGTCCCACCGGTGGTGTTCGTCAGCGACCTGACCGACGTCATCTACGTCAACTACGTGGTCGAGGCACACCGCCTCGCGCCCCTGGTCCCGGCCGGCCTGGAACTCCAGCGCATCGGCGAGCACGGTGACCGGGCGATGCTGACCTTCCTGAGCTACCGTCATGGGCACCTGGGGCCGGCGTTTCTCGGCCGGTGGCGGCGGCTTCTGCCCTCTCCGGTGCAGAGCAACTGGCGGATCTACGTGCGCCATCGCCGCACCGGCGCCCTAGGCGTCTACTTCATCAGCACCGCCATCGACCGCACATGGCACGCCGTCGGCGCCCGCATGGCCGCCGAGGGGCTGCCCATGCACGTTCTGGAACGGGCTTGCCTGCATACGTCGGAGGACGGCCGGATCGAACTCCTTCTCGCGCCGGGCAGAGGTACCGCACCGGATGCCGAAGCCCACCTCACGCCGCTGCCCGCGTGGCCGACCGAGGGGCCCTGGCGCTCTGCCTTCCCCGGCTACGGGCAGATGCTCGCCTACTGCGTGCCCCAGGACCGCGCCCTCTCGGTCCAGCCCTGGTATGAGAGGGTGACGCGGCAGGAGATTTCCCTTGGTATTCCTCTCGGCGACTGTACAGCCCTTTCCGGACCCGTTGTCTCCTCAGCGGCAACCGCCGTCATCGGGGATGCCGAACCCTTCGCCTTCCTGGTACCGCGCGTCAGGTTGCGCTTCGAGAGCGAACAACGTGACTCGGTCTGAGCGAACGACAGCCACCCCAGCGACTCGCCTCCTCCACCACATGTGGCCGACGGTCCGCTCTGCGGGCTGGCTCCGGTGCGGTCCGGTGCGGTGCGGTCCGCGCAGCTGAACTCTGGCCGAAGCGCCGCCCAACACCGGGGCCTTGGCGCTCTTCTTCGGGCACCGTCTCCCACATGGCCTCTCCGCCCCGGCGCTTGACGCTGCGAGAGGAGTTCAGCCGATGCCCTGCTCGCGGACCTGGAGGTCTGGACGCCCGGGCCGGAGCCCGTTGGTCTGCGCCGATGGCTTCGGCACCGCCGCCGGGAAGCGCCGGCACTGCACAGGGAAGCTCTGACCGAGCTCGGCCTCCTGCTCAAGCCGACCTCGCGCCAGTGGCTCGAATGGTCCTGGCGCAGGGGCGTGCTGGACTCCGTGCCCGACGAATGGGAGTTCCCTAGCCCGGCGACCGGGCCTTTCCGCTGGTGCGGTCGTCGTGCCGCGACGAGGCACCGCCCTGCGGGACCACATTCGCGGTACCCGCCCGCCGGTCAGACGATGTCGTCTCGGCGGTCCTGAGGGCGCGGCCGACGATCTGCTCACCCTCGCTGTATCCGTGGACGTCGGCCCTACGGAGTCCGGTTGACCTCGATGCCGTGGCGTCAGGGAAGGGGCCGGCCGTGATCACTGTGGTGGCCATCGGCGACAGATCGCCCGACTCCGCTCCCGACCCGCTCGGCGTGGACCCCACGGCATCCGGACAGCAGGAGACGGTGAACCCTCGGCACCATCGCGGACAGCACGGCGGCTTCCTACGCCCGCGGGCGCAGACGTCAGTCCGGCCCAGCCGGGGCCGCGACCGTGATGCGGGCAGCGGCACGGCCTGGAAGACGGTCTCAGGGTCCGTAGGCGTGTGCGGTCTGGTCGGCGTCGTCGGATGCGAGCAGGTTGGCGTAGCCGCCCGGCAGCGCGTGGGGGGCCATGAGGTGTGCTGCCCCGGTTGCCGAATGCCGTGGCGGTGGCGGTGGCGGTGGCGGTGGCGGGCACCCTGGTCGCGGCACCGTGCAGACTGAGCGCCGACAGCGGCGAGGTCAGTGTGCGTCCGCCGGTGACCACGGCATCGCGTATCGCGGGAGTCGGACCTCCGTGTCCTGATCTCGGCATGGCGGCCAACGGGGAACGCAGCGTTCATTGCCGCCAGTGAGTCGGCGAGCGTGGGGGGGACCGGTCTGCGCCGTCAGCGGGCTGCCGAGGCGGGTGAGTGGTGCCGTGGCCCGTTCGCCCGCGGCCGCGTCACCGCACCGGGTGGGCGCGACGAAGAGCAGCGGCGCCCCGTCCGGCCTGGCGACTAGGCCGGTCGGCCCGACAGCAGCGGGCCGTAGCCACCGCCGAGAGCCAGGCCCGCCATTCCCGACCGTGCCGAGGGCGCATGCCCGACAGGTCCAGGGTCGGACCGCCGTCGGCCAACGCGCGCTCCCGGTCCAGCCATGGCCTCCGCCGCGTACGGACAGCGGTACACCCGCCTCGTGCGCGGCGCGCACGTCGGCAGCGCGCAGTCGAGCGACGCGCCCGTCGTCGCCGAGTCGCTCGAACGCCAACTCCGGCGAATGCGCGAGCCCATGGGGCCGGCCACGTGCAGGTGGGCGGCCAGGCGACTCGGGCGGCGTGGGGGTGCGGGGGGCTGGTTCTCCGCGCTCGGCGCGCCGTTCACCCACCGGCCGCCTGGTGCTGCCCGGGACGTACGCCGGCCAACTCCGAGGCCGAAGGGGAGCGTGGGTCCACCGCGTCGGCGCCGCGCTCGGTGATCTCCGCCCAGAAGGCGATGGCCAGCCGCTCGAACCGCAGCCCGTAGGCCAGCGCGGCGGCCTGGGGAGTCGCGAGGCGTGCGCCGGACCCGGTGGTGTCCGGTGCGGGCGTGTCCGGGCCTGCGGCCGCGGTGAGGATCGCCTCGTACTCGGCGAGCTTGCGGCGGTGTGCCTCCAGTTGCTGCGCGGCGAGCCGGCGCACCTGCGCCGCGCCGGACGGGCCGTCCTGCTGGAAGAACAGCCGCAGCAGACCTTCGTCGCGGATCTGCGTGCCGTGGTCCGCCGGGCCGGTGAGCCACCGGGCGAGTACGTCCCGTCCCGCCTGGGTGATCGACAGCGTCCGGCGACGACGGCCGGCGCCCTCCCGTTCTTCGAGGGCGAGTCCGTGGCGCACGAGCCGGGCCGCCTCGGCGTAGATCTGGGACCGCGGGAAGTCCCAGAAGTATCCGATGCTTCCCTGGATCTCACGATCGAGCGCGTACGGCGTCGCGGAACCCGACTGTTCCAGAAGGCCGAGCACAACGTAGGCGCTAGCGGGGAGCGTTGGCATCTCATATCCCGATCCGGACGGTCTGCATCTCAGCGTTGCGGGGCCCGGCTCCGAAGCCGGACCATCTGAACAGTACAGGCTGCACGGTCACATCCGACGGTCGGAGTCATCGATGACCCACAAAGACCAACAACCCCTATCTGTCCGGCAACTTCGGCCCCGTCACCGACGAGGTGAGCGTCGACGACCTGCCGGTGACCGGGACTCTGCCTCCCGAGCTGAACGGTCGCTATCTACGCATCGGCCCCAACCCCACGAGCCCGGACGAAACCGGCCCGGGCCACCACTGGTTCGTCTGCCGGGGCATGGTGCACAGCGTCCGCCTGCGCGAGGGGCGCGCCGAGTGGTACCGGAACCGGTTCGTCCGGGGCGACGCTCCCGAGGACGTGCCCAACACCAACGTCCTCGCCCAGGGCGGCCGGCTCCTCGCACTGGTCGGGGGCGGCGGAGCCCCGGTCTGCGTCGCCCCCGACCTGGACCGGATGTCGACCTGGGACGCCGACGGCGCGTTGCGTACCGGCTTCACCGCCCACCCGAAGATCGACCCGGTCACCGGTGAGATGCACTCCGTCAACTACCTGATCAAGCCCGGAGCGGAGTCCTTGCGCTACCTCGTGCTGGACGCCGCCGGGAAGCCGACGCACGCCGCCGAACTGCCCGTTCCCGGGGTGCCTATGGTCCACGACATGGCGATGACCGCCACCCGCGTCGTGGTGCTCGACCTGCCGGTGACCCTGTCCGTGGACGCCGCGAGCCGCCTGGCGGCGGGCGTACCAGAAAGCGGCGACGCGCTCCCCATGCGCTGGAACGAGGAGCACCCGTCCCGGGTGGGAGTGCTCCCGCGCGGCGGCACGGCGGAGCAGCTCAGTTGGTTTGACGCGCCGCGGTGCTACGTGTTCCACGTCCTCAACGCGTACGACGCCCCGGACGGCTCGATCGTCATGGACGTCGTCCGCTACGACACCGTGTTCCGCGACGTGTTCCGCGGGCCCGCCGACGGACTGCCCGCACTGGCCCGGTGGACCGTCCCCGCGGACCGGGGCGCGGTCTCCGAGCAGATCATCTCCGACTACGGCCTCGAATGGCCCCGGATCAATGAAGCGTGGAGCGGGCGGGCCCACCGCTACGGCTGGTTCGGCGGCACCGGCCCGCACAGCCTGCGCCTCTCCGACGACGTCGACCGCGACCTCGGCGGCAGCTTCGAACCCGGGCCGCTGGTCAAAGTCGACACCACGACCGGTGAGGTCCTCACGCACCACTTCGGAACCGGGCGCGTGACCCAGGAACCCGCCTTCGTGGCACGGCCCGGCGCCGAGGCCGAGGACGACGGCTGGATACTCTCCGTCGTCTACGACGGCAACACCGACCGCAGCGAACTGGTCGTACTCGACGCCGCCGACGTCACGGCCCCTCCCGTCGCCCGCGTACACCTGCCGCGACGGGTCCCGTTCGGGTTCCACGGCAACTGGATCGCCGACGACGAGATCGGGGCGTAGCGGCACGGCCGGCCATGCGGGGCAGGCGGGGCACTGCGGGCACTGCGGGCACGCGGAGGGGACGTCACTCGCCGTCGCCGTCGCCCCCGAGGACTGCTGCGTACGCACGTCCTCCCCGGCGCCGCAGCAGGCCCGTGCAGTACCACGCCAGGTAGCCGGCGATGCCCAGCAGGACTGCGCCCTGTGCCAGGTCACCCCCGTACAGGGAGAAGGCCCCCGCCACGGCGAGGCCCAGGGCGAGGGGGACCAGAAGGAGGAGGGCCAGCACGACCCAGGCCCGCCACACGGTCCGCGCCGTGCCGCTCGCGGCGTCCCCCAGCGCCCGCGCCACGGCCGCGCCGCCCGTGTCGGGGGCTGCCCTGCCCGCTGTCACGCCGCTGGGTGCCGCCGAGGACGGCGAGTAGCCCGGCTGCGGTGGCGGCGGCCACGACGGCATCCCCGAACCGGCGGCAGGGGGATGCGGGGCGACGGGGGGCGACGGGGGCGGGCCGGGACTCTGCGCCTGCAGGAGACCCGCTCTCCCCCGGAGCGCTTGTAACGCCTTCCAGAGCGAGACTCCCGCGCCGCACCACAGCGCGAGCGACCCGACCAGGCCGACTCCCAGGGCGTCCCAGTTCCAGGCCAGCAGGCCGCACACTCCCGCCATGCCGCACAGCGCCAGAGCCAGGAAGACTCGGAACCTCCGCATACGCACTCTCCCTCGCAACAGGGTCACGGTGGAAGACGCACTTGCCGGGCCGTCAGTTGCGACCGGCCGGTCCGCGCAGCCGGGACGGATTCAACTGATCGGCGCAACAACAGGACCGTTGTGAGAGGTCACTTGACGGAGCCGATGCCCAAGCTCAGGACTGCCGGCCGGATGATGCGGCGCGACTGGGGCAACGAGGCCGGCGTCCGGGGCCTGAGCCGTGTCCGCTGAGGCCTGTGGGCCATGAACTACCTCCCGCGTCCGTCCAGTCCGGTCTCGCCGACCTGACCATGCTCGGTGCGGCGATGGCATGTGACCGTCCCGAGGGCGATCAAGGCCGTACCCGGGGCCCGGTGTTCGTCACCTGCCGGCGGCCCGGCCCGGGAAGGGTCGTCAACCCGCGCCACGTGTGCCTGAACACCGGCCTGGCCCGCCTCTCCGACCACCAGGCCCGCGCCCTCCGTGGAAGGCCCCGGGCCGAGCGATAGCGCCTGTCGTGGGGGAAGACCGGTCTGCGTCGGATCCGTCTCGCGCGTCTCGACGACCGGAGCGAGCCTGTGTCAGTCGTGCGCTCCTGGGGCTTGCGCTGTGACGCTGCCGGTATCGGTTGCCGTTCTGCTCCATTGGGCCAGCAGGCGCAGGGAGGTCTCGGACGGGCTGCCGGGTTCGGTGCCGTAGATGAAGAGGATCTGGTCGGGGTCGTCTGCGGGGGTGAGGGCCTGGTAGGTGACGGTGAGGTCGCCGACGAGCGGGTGGTGGTAGTCCTTGGTGCCGGTGGTGCGCCGGTGGACTTTGTTGTCGGACCAGAAGCGGCGGAATTCCTCGCTGTGTATGGACAGGTCACCGATCAGGGCACTGAGGGCCGGGTCGTCGGGGTGGCGGCCCGCGTCGAGGCGGAGCATGGCGGCCGTGTCGGCGGCGACTCGGGACCAGTCGTGGTACAGCTCGCGCGCGTGCGGGTCGAGGAAGACGAAGCGGGCCTGGTTCCGCTCGGCCGCGGGCAGCGCGCGGAAGTCGGTGATCAGGCGTCCGGCGAGCGGGTTGTGGGCCAGCACGTCGAGGCGTCGTCCGAGGATGAAGGCGGGGCGGCCCGCCTGCTGGAGGGTGTCCAGCAGGCCCCAGGTGGCGGGGTGGACGCGCTGGGGGCGGGGGCGCCGGCGGGCCGGCCGGGGGCGTGGCCGGGCGAGTGTGTGCAGGTGGCTGCGCTCTGCGTCGTCCAAGTGCAGGGCGGTGGCGAGGGCGTCGAGGACCTCTGTGGAGGCGCTGCGGCTGCGACCTTGTTCGAGGCGGGTGTAGTAGTCCACGCTCACCCCTGCCAGGCGGGCGAGTTCCTCCCGGCGCAGGCCGGAGACCCGGCGGCGGGCCGGGCCCGGGTCGTCGAGCCCGGCTTCCCGCGGGGTGAGGCGGGTGCGGGCGGAGCGGAGGAATTCCGCCATGGGTGCGCTGCTGGGGTGCTCACGGTCCATGTATCCAGGGTCGCGCGTTCACTGAGGATTCGGTGGCGGGAGGGTGGCCCACTTTGTCCCCCGATCAGGTGGGCCCTTTTGAGGCCTCTTTTGCCTGCTCAGAGTTGGTTCAGTGGATGCCGGAGCCCACCACCGCAAGGGGTGGCCGGGCGAAGCGAACGTATGGAGACATCCCATGGCAACGTGGTTCATCACCGGCGGCTCCCGCGGGCTGGGAGCGGAGATCGCCCGGGCGGCGCTGAACGGTGGCGACAACGTCGTGGTCGCTGCCCGTGACCCGCGGAAGCTTCCGGACGAGCTGCGCCGGCACGACCGCGTCCTCGGTGTCGCCCTCGACGTCACCCGCGGCGAGGACATCACCGCCGCTGTCGAGACGGCCGTGGAGCGCTTCGGCACCATCGACGTCCTCGTCAACAACGCGGGCCGTGGTCTGCTCGGTGCGCTGGAGGAGATCACGGACGCCGAGGCGCGGTCCTTGTTCGATCTCAACGTCTTCGGGCTGATCAACGTCACCCGCGCGGTCCTGCCCGCCATGCGGGCGGCCGGAGCCGGAAAGATCGTGCACATCGGCTCCCGCTCCGGCTTCGAGGGCGAGCCCGGGGTGAGCATGTACAGCGCGTCGAAGTTCGCGGTGGCCGGTATCAGCGAGGCGCTCGCGGTGGAGCTGGAGCCGTTCGGGATCCAGAGCATGGTCGTGGAGCCCGGGGTCTTCCGCACCGACTTCCTGGACTCCAGCTCCCTGTCGACCGCGGCCGAGCGTATCCCCGCCTACGACGGCACACCGGCCCACGCCACCCTGGACTGGATCGACACCGCCAATCACACCCAGCTCGGGGATCCCGCCAAGGGCGCCGCCCTGATCTACGAGGTGACCTGCCAGGACAAGCTGCCCGGGCACCTGGCCCTGGGACGCGACGCGATCGAACGCCAGCTGGTCAAGATCCGCAGCCTTCAGGACGACCTCGCGGCCTGGCAGGACAAGTCCGCCGCCACGGCCTGCGACGACGCCGCCTGACCGCCCCGACCGATCCCGAGCAACAGGAAGTATCTCTCATCATGACGTACCTGCTTACCGGACAGCCGTTGGACGGCCGTGTGGCCGTGGTCACCGGTGCCTCCAGCGGCATGGGGGCGGCTACCGCCCGCCGACTCGCCGAACTCGGAGCCTCTGTCGCCGTCATCGCACGTCGCGAGGAAAAGCTCGCCTCCCTCGCCGCCGACATCACCGCGGCCGGGGGAAAGGCCGTGCATCTGTCCGTCGACGTCACCGACCGGGCAGCCGTCCGTACAGCCGCCGAGCAGGTGGCGGACACGCTGGGACCGGCGGACCTGGTGTTCAACAACGCGGGCGTCCAGCTGATCTCCGCCATCGACGAACTCAAGGTCGACGACTGGCAGCGGCAGATCGACCTCAACGTCACGGGAGTGATGAACGTGATCGCCGCTTTCCTCCCGCACCTGGCTGCCGCCGCCGAGCGCGGGGATGCCGCCGACCTGATCAACACCTCCTCCATCGCGGCGACGCGCATCCTGGAGAAGTTCTCGATCTACTCGGGAACCAAGGCGTACATCAGCCACCTCACCCGTCTCATCCGAGTCGAACTGGGCCGGAAGAACGTGCGGGTGAGCGCCATCGAACCCGGCATGGTCGACACCGAACTGCCCGACCACGTCACCGACCCCGACGCCAGCGCCCTGATGGCAGGCCTGCTCCACGACATCGAGTGCCTGCGCAGCACCGACATCGCAGAGACCGTTGCCTTCACTGCCGCTCTGCCCCGACACGTCAACATCAGCGAGCTGACCATCCTGCCCACGGCCCAGCCCGTATAGCGCAACAAGCAGGCGGTGCAACTGCGCTGCCGTCACGCAGCTCCCTCCGCAGCGACGGCTTCGAGGTCCGCGACGAGGACGTTGCCCCCGGGTCCTGTTCAGGCCAGGACGCGCCCGAGGAAGCCGCGCAGGTAGCCCGCGACGACGTTCAGGTGGCTTTCCAGCAGGAAGTGCCCACCGTTGATCAGGTGGACTTCCGCGTCCTTGGCGTCGCGGGCGAAAGCCAGCGCGCCGGCGGGGCCGAAGATCTCGTCGTTGCGGCCCCACACAGCGAGCACCGGGACCTCGCTGGTGCGCAGGAACTCGTGCAGTAGCGGGTAGAGCGGGCGGTTGTTGCGGTAGTCGCGGAACAACGCCAGCTGGATCTCATCGTTGCCCGGGCGGGAGATGAGGGCGGCATCGTGCTCCCAGGTGTCCGGGCTGACCAGGCTTGGGTCGGGCACGCCGTGCAGGTACTGCCAGCGGATGGCGTCGACACCCAACGCGGCACGGACGGCGGGTTCGGTGTCGGGGCCGGGGTTCGCGGCGTATGCCCATACGTCGGTCCAGAACGACTCGACGAAGCCGTCCTCGTAACCGTTGCCGTTCTGGGTGACGAGCGCGGAGATCCGTTCGGGGTGTTTGAGCGCGAGGCGCCATCCGATAGGGGCGCCGTAGTCCTGGACGTAGAGGGCGTAGCGGTCCAGGCCGAGTTGGTCGAGCAGTGCGGAGGTGAGTTCGGCGAGGGCCTCGAAGGTGTAGGTGAACTCCCCTGCGAGGGGGGCGTCGGAGTGGCCGAAGCCGAGGTGGTCCGGCGCGATGACGTGGTAGTCGTCGGCCAGTAGCGGGATCAGCTCGCGAAACATGAACGAGCTGGTCGGGTAGCCGTGCAGCAGCACGATTGTGGGTGCGTCGACGGGGCCGGCTTCGCGGTAGAAGATCTGATGGCCGTCGACGGTGGCGGTCCGGTGGTGAACCGAGCTCATGTCTAACCCCTTTGGATTCTCATTCCGGTTACTACCTCGCCATGCAAGCACCATGCGAACTAACCTGTCAACCGGCCGTATCTGGTTAGATGACGTTTCCACGCCCCGCCCGCCTGGACGCACACTGCGACGGTGTGACCACCCTTAGTGATGATGCGTACATCGACACCGACCTGCTTGGTAGACAACAACAAGGCAGAACGACCCCGTCAGGTGCCGCACAGAGCTGCGCGTCAGAGGCTTTGGCCGCCGGAAACGTCGATGATCGCGCCGGTTGCCCATTGGAAGGCGTCGGAGAGGACGGCGGGAACTGCAGCTGTGATTTCGTCGACCGTGGCGATTCGGCCCTGGGCTATCGTGCGGGCGGCAAGCTGCTGCGCCTCCGGCGAGCGCATGATGCCTCCGCCGAAGTCAGTCAGGACCGCCCCTCCCATGAGGGTGTTGACCCGGATGGACCGGTCAGCCAGTTCGACGGCCTGGTAGCGGGTCAGGACCTCGATCGCCCCCTTGGTCGCGGCATAAGCGGACATGCCTGGCACGACACCTCGTGTCAGAGCGGTCGACACGTTGAGTACCCGGCCCCCCTCGTTGATCAGGGGCAGCAGCGCCTGGGTGAGGAAGAACGGCGCCTTGAGATTGATCCGGACCAGTTCGTCGAACTGGTCCGGAGTTGTCGTCGCGTACGGAGCGTAGGTGCCGATGCCAGCGTTGTTGACCAGGTAGTCGAAGGTCTCCACGCCGAAGCTTTTCCGCAGCGTGCTCCGTACCGTGGTGACGAAGTCCGCGAACGTCTCGATGCGGGAAACGTCGAGTTGACAGAAGACAAGGTCCGGCCCAGTGGCCTCGGCCGCCGTGGGCTCACTGGTGAGATAGGTGCCCAGAACCGCGACGCCCGAGCGCCTCAAGTGTTGCACCATACCCATGCCAAGTCCGCGTCCAGCACCGGTGACCAGGGCAATCTTCCGGTCCGCCATAAGAGTCCCTCCGTCGGTGGATTGACCCTCCCCACGATGAAGGAAGCATTCCGCCGGAACGGGATGTTGTCCGCTGGGCGGACAACCGACAGGTCACAGCACGGACAGCCTGCGTTCCAGTGCGACGGCTGCTCGGTGAACCGGCGCCGCGAACCTCTCCGCAGGCCGCAGGGCCGTGGTGGCGATCTGAAGCGACGCCCGCCGCCCACCGGGCAGGCCGACCGGCACGGCGTGGCAGGTCAACCCCTCGAGTACGTCCTGGTCGTCGATCGCGGCACCGAACGGCCGCCTCCGTGCCGCCGGCGGGGCGCCCGGAGCCAGGACCAGCGCGGCGGCGGTCGACGCGGGCATCCGCGCCCCACTGCGCGCGTCAATTGGCAGCGTCTCGCTGCCCGGAACCATCTCCAGAGCCACGAACGAGTCCTCCGACGGCACGACCAGGGAGACCGCGGCACCGGTCTCCTCCCGAAGACTCTGGATGACCCTTGAAGCAGCCGCCCGTAGACCCGGCAACGGCTCCACGTGCTGTGCCAGGCCCAGCAGCGAGGCCGACAGGACCCAGTGACCGTCAGCCCACGTCACCACGCCGGAGTCGCGCAGTTGACCGAGCAGCCGGTGCACCGTGGGACGCGGCAGCCCGGTCAGGTACGCCAGACGCGCCACCTGATGCTCCCGCCCGGCTTCGGGAAGAGCCCGCAGCACGCGAAACGCACCGTCAACGACACTGCGCGGCTTCCTCTGCAAAGCCACACCCCTGCCTCTACCACGAGCACACCGTTTCAGCGCTGTCGCTCCAGAGTGTCCGTAGCCACCAGGAGCTTCGCGTGCTTGTCTACTCGTCGTCGATCGACCTGTCCAGTCGCACCCTGCGCTCTCCTCGCGCCGGCCCATATACGCGAGGCCGTCGATGTGCCGGCCGCCCTCGCACCGACCCTGGCCGTTGGCGGAAGAACTCGGTGATGTCGTCGGCGAGCAGTTCGGGCTCTTCGTGGGCGGCGAAGTGTCCGCCGCGTGGCATCGACGTGTACCGGGTGATGTTGTAGGTGCGTTCGGCCCAGGAGCGCGGGGGCCGGGTGAGGTCGGCGGGGAAGACGGCGACGGCGGTGGGTACTTCGACCCTTTCGACGCGCCGGGTCAGGCCGCGGGCGTACTCGTAGTAGGGCCGGAACGACGTCGAGATCGTGCCCGTGAACCAGTACAGGGACGCCTGGGTGAGGACGAAGTCGTCGGTGAACCGGGACGACAGGTCGCCGCCCGAGTCGCTCCAGGCGCGGTACGTCTCGACGAGCCAGGCCAGCAGGCCGGTCGGAGAGTCGGACAGGGCGTGGGCCAGGGTGAGCGGGCGGGTGCTCTGCTGGTGCTGGTAGCCGCCCTCCTCGGCGCTCCAGGTGGCGACCTGGTCGAGGTAGGCCTGTTCGTCCGGGGTGAGGCTGGTGGCGTCGTACTCCTGGGGTGCGGCGACGGCGAGCAGGTGGATGCCGGCCAGCGACTCCGCGTAGGCCTCCCCCAGGCGCGAGGTGATCCCCGCGCCCAGGTCACCGCCGTGGGCTGCGTACCGGTCGAAGCCGAGCTCGTCCCGCATGAGCCGGTGCCAGACCTGGTGAGTCTGGAGCGTCGGCGGAAGGGCCGGGCGTTGCGGCGAGAACGGGTAGCCGGGCAGCGAGGGGACGACGACCGTGAACGCGTCGGACGCGTCGCCGCCGTGCTTCGACGGCTCCGCGAGACGCCGGGCGAGGTCGGTGAGCTCCAGGAAGGTGCTGGGCCAGCCGTGGGTCAGGACGATGGGCAGGGCGCCGGGCTGCTCACCGTCGAACCGGAGGTAGTGGACGGGCGTGCCGCCGATGGCGGCCGTGTGGTGCGGCAGGGCGTTGATCCGCGCCTCGTGGGTGCGCCAGTCATAGCCGGTGGCCCAGTACTCCGCCAGGCGGCGCACCTCCGTGGTGTCGGCGCCCGCTTCCCAGCCGTCGACGGGCCACCGGGTGGGCCACCGGGTGGCCCGTAGCCGCGCGCAGGTCTTCGAGTTCTGCATCGCTCACCGCGATCATCGGCAATCGGTCGGTCATGTGTCCCTCCTGGCCGTGTCCACGTGTCCACGTGCTGGTCGTGATGCTGTCTTCGCATCGTTGGCAGTCGGCGCAGCATGATCGCGACCGGGCCACCTTACGGCGGCCCGTGCCGACTTGCGGTTATCGCGTTGCGGTGGCCAGTGCCGCGCGGATGGCGTCCGGGCCGGTCGGCCGGCCCTTCTCGTTCGAGGGCGGCCCGTACGGGGTTCCCCACACCGGTGTGCCCGTCTCCTGCCGCCAGCTGTCGGCCAGGCCTCCCGCGTCCACCACGCCGTACCCGATGGAATCGATGAACTCGGTGGCTGCCGCCTTCGCCTGCGCGGAGTCCCCGGCGATCGGCAGGTATGAGCGGTCGGCCGCTCCCGCCGGGCGGGCGAGCGACAGCAGGTGCTTGAAGTAGATGTTGTTGAAAGCTTTTACGAGCACGGCGTCCGGGACCTATCGCAGCAGCAGCTCGCTCGATGTGAGCGACGTGCCGTCAAGCTCGGGGATGTGCCCGTCACGCTCGGGGCCGTAGTTGCACGTGTCGATGACCGTCTTCCCGGTCAGCGGTGCGGCGGGCAGGTCGGGGAAGGCCGTGACCGGCACCGTGACCACGACGATGTCACCGGCCGCCGCGGCCTCCTCGCTCGGCGCCGCCGACGCCCGGGGCCCCAGTCGCGCGACCGTGTCCGCGAGCGACCCGGGACCGCGCGAGTTGCTGAGCACGACCTGGTGTCCGGCCGCGACGGCGAGCCGCGCGATCGTGCTGCCGATGGACCCGCTTCCGATGAGTCCCACAGTGGTCATCAGATTGCCGGGACGTCGGTCGACGGGAAGTAGTGGCCGTTGTCCAGGTCGGCGAGGAGGCCGGGCTGGGCGGGTTCCCAACCGAGGGTCTTGCGGGTGATGAGGTTGGACGTCGGGTAGCTCTGGGTGACGATGTTGGTGAGGAACCCGAAGTGTCCCGGCAGCATCAGTTCGTCCAGGGGCACGCTCACCGCGGGCAGGCCCAGGCGGTCGCCGATGGCCTCCGCGATCTCGCGGACGGGGATGCCCCCGTCCTCGACGGCGTGCCAGTAGCTGCCGGCCGGGCCCTTCTCCAGCGCCAGGCGGAACAGGGAAGCGACGTCGCGGATGTGTACGGCGTTCCACAGGTTCGCGCCGTCTCCCGGGTACCCGGCGAAGCCTCTCTCCTTCGCCAGGGCGATCAGGGTGGGGAGGAAGCCGGCACGGTCGGCCGTGCTGTGCGCGATGTTGGCAATCCGTACGACGGAAGACCGCACTCCCCGCTCGGCGAGGCCGATGACCGTGCTCTCGACGACGTTACGGGCCCGGAGGGTGCCCTTGTGCTCGTCGCCGACGGGGAGGGCAGGGTCCTCCTCGGTGGACGGCCGGCCCAGGTCCCGCCCGGTCCCGGGCGAGCCGATGCTCCCCGCCGCGACCAGCGGCTTTCCGGTTCCCGCGAGTGCCTCGCCGTAGGCGAACACGATCGGGAGCTCGGCGGCGGCCACGGCGTCGATCCCGCCGGACGGGAGCAGGTCCTGCCTGTGTGCGACGTGGATGACGCCGTCGGAGTCCGCGGCCGCCTCCTTGAGCCCGTCGAGGTCCTGGAGGTCGCCGCGGCGGACCTTCGCGCCGAGCGCGGACAGGGTCGCCGCGGCCGTGTCCGACCGGACCAGGCCGGTGACCTCGTGCCCTGCGGCGACGAGTTCGGGGATGATGTGCGAACCGGAGTGGCCGGTCCCGCCAGTGACGAAGACGTGCACGTTACTCCTCCTTGTGAGTGATGCGGCGTGAGTGGTACGGCCGAAGAAGCGGTGGTACGGGGTGCGCTCAGCCGGGCAGGTCGACGTTGAGGGCGACGTCGAAGGTGCCCGCGCCGTTGCGGGCCAGGCCCATCAGCAGCGGCCCGACCCCTTCCAGCCAGCGGGCCATCTCCAGGCCGCCGACATCGAGCGGGCGCAGTCCGAGGCTCTCGATGAACGCCGACACGTCCGCCTTGGCGCCCGCGTCGTCTCCGGCGAAGAGCACGTCCAACGGGCGCTCCTGGACCAGGACGTGGCCGAAGACGGTGTTGAACGCCTTCACGACGTGCGCGCTCGCCGGGGCCGCCTTGGCGATCTCCTGCGCACCGGATGTGCCGTCGGGGGTGACGAGCCCGGTGGCGTCGGCGTTGAAGGTGTTGGAGATGTCGATGACGACCTTGCCGGCCAGGGCGTCTCCGTACTGGGCGACGACCGGCACAGCGCTGGTGTACGGCACGGCGAGGACGACGATGTCGCCCGCGGGGACCGTGCCGAACGTCCCCGCCGTGGCACCGGCGCCGAGTTCGGATGCCAGGCCCTTGGCCTTGGCCGGGACGCGGCCGATGAGCTCGACGGAGTGGCCGCCCGAGACCGCGCGTGCGGCGATGGCGTGGGCCATGCCCCCGAGGCCGATGAAACTGATGCTGCTCATGGTGAGTGCTCTCCTTCTTGGTGGTCGCTACTTGGGTGATCGGTTCTTGGGTTGTCGTTTCTTGGGTGATCGCTTCTTGGGGCTGTCACAGCCGGCCGGTGCGCTCGATCACCTGGGCGGCGAAGTCGAGCAGCTGGTCAAGGCTGGTGAACATCGCGAAGGCATCGACGTACGCCTCGTCGACGCCGGAGTCGGCGTACCGCTTCAGCTGGTCCGCGACCGAGTCGACGGACGTGCCCGGCTCGAGGTTGATCCGCATGGCCGTCTTGAGTGCGTCGGGATCGCGGCCGGCGTCCTGCGCCGCTCGGCGCGCGATCGACCACAGGCGGCTTGCGCCCTCGTCCTGACTGCTGATCGACGCGGCGGGCGCCGGCCCTTCGACCCCGAGCCAGCCGACCCCGCTGCGGCCGACTCGGCACATCGCGGCCTCGCTTGCACCACCGATCCAGATGGGCGGCCCGCCTGCCTGGACCGGCCGAAGGCCGACGTGGACCGGTGCCATGGTGAAGAACTCGCTGTCCCAGGACACGGGACTGGTCGTCCACCACACGTGCAAGAACGCCAGCGTGTCATCGAGCATCCTGCCGCGCCGCTGCCAGTCCGCGTTGCGGGCGACGTCGTACTCCTGCTTCATCCACCCCAGCCCCACACCGAGGCCGAGGCGGCCGTCGCTGAGTACGTCGAGCGTGGTCAGCTGCCGGGCCAGGTGCGGCGGCTCGTAGTAGAACGTGCTGAGCGTGCTGGTGTTCAGGCGCACCCGGCCGGTCGCCGCCGCGGCGACGGTCAGCAGCAGCACGGGGTCGAAGGAGCGGGCCATCTGCGGCCCTCGGGCCAGATAGTCGCTGCCCACATCGACGGGCGTGACCAGGCGATCGCCGACCCACAGAGCGTCGTAGCCGAGGTCCTCGAGTCCGCGAACGAAAGCGCTCAGCGCAAAGGCGTCGCTGACGGAGGGTCCGACAAGGGGAATCATGAAACCGAGCTGCATTGCGATGAGCCTCCTCAGTCGTAATTTCTTCGCCGCTGTTGGTTTCCGACGTCTGCGAGTCGGCGGTCCGTCACCCCGTCAGCACGCACGGCGTTCTGTCCGCCGACTGCTCAGGCGTTGACTTCGTTGACGCCGAGGGCGAAGTCTCCGTGGCCGACTCCGTTGCCGGCGAGGCCCACCGTGAGCACGCCCGCGCCTTCCAGCCAGTGCGCCATCTTCAGGCCGCCGACATGCATCGGGCGCAGTCCGAGGCTCTCGATGAAGGCCGCCACGTCCGCCTTGGCCTGCGGGTCGTCGCCGGCGAAGAAGACGTCGGGCCGGCCGTTCTCCAGGACGCCGCGGAAGATGGTGTTGAAGGCCTTGAAGACCTTGGCGTCGGCCGGGGCGACCTTGGCGACCTCCTGCGCGATCGACGTCGGCTCGCTGTGGGCCAGGCCGTCGAACGCGGCGTTGAAGGGGTTGCTGATGTCGACGATGGTCTTGCCCGCGAGTGCGTCTCCGTACTCGGCGACGGTGGGGACGACACCGGCGTACAACATGGCCGTGATGACGATGTCCCCGGCCGGGACAGCGCCCCACTCGCCTGTCGTGGTGCCGCTGCCCAGAGCCTTGGCCAGGGCGTCGGCCTTGGACTGATCGCGCGCCATGATCTCGACGGTGTTGCCGCCCGCCACCGCGCGCGTGCCGATCGTGCGGGCCATGTTCCCCGCACCGATGAAGGTGATGCTGCTCATGAGCCGTGCCTCTTTCCGTTCTCGGGGCGCCTGTACCTGTCCCTCAGGCGCTGCCATGACTCGTGCGTGTGTGGCTCGGTTCGTGTGTGGTTCAGATGGCGGTCGTGCCGCCGTCGGCGACCAGTTCCAGGCCGTTGACGTAGCTGGAGTCGTCGGAGGCGAGGAACAGGGCGATGGTGGCGATCTCTTCGGGGCGGCCCATCGTTCCGCGGGGAATGAGGGACTCGAACGAAGCCCTGGTCGCCTCGTCGAACAGTTCTTCCTGCTTGGCCGTGGCGACCTGTCCGGGGGTCAGGACGTTGACCCGGATCTTGCGGTCGCGCAGCTCGTTGAGCCACACGCGGGCCCATGCCTGCTGCACAGCCTTGCTGCCCGCGTAGAGACTCCAACCGGGGAAGGCGCCGAGGGAGGCGTTGGAACCGGTCATGAGGATCGAGCCGTGATCGTTGATCAGCGGCAGGGCCTTCTGCACGGTGAACAGGGTGCCGCGCGCGTTGAGCGAGAAGGCGCGTTCGAACTGCTCCTCGGTGATCTCGCCGAGGACTCCGGGCTCGCCCGACCCGGCGCTGGCCCACAGCACGTCGATCGAGCCCTTCTCCCGCTTGACGGTGTCGTACAGGCGGTCCAGGTCGTCCAGATCGGACGCGTCACCCTGGACGGCGGTGACGTTGCGGCCGATCACCTTGACGGCCTCGTCCAGGGCTTCCTGCCGCCGGGCCTGGATGAAGACGTGCGCTCCCTCCGCGACGAACAGCTTGGCCCCGGCCAGCGCCAGGCCGGTGGATCCACCGGTGATCACCGCTACCTTGCCATCGAGCTTTCCCACGACAACTCCTTTGAATTACGAATTGATGGATTTCCAAAACGGAAACGGAATAGGCTCAACCCTTGATGCACTCATCCTGGTTCTGAACCCCGCCGTCAAATGCAGATCGTGAATTCTTGTGCCGATTTCTCCCGGCCCAATTAACGATGCCACCGGCCAGATCGTGTGTCCAAGACCTATTTCAACCGTGGTGATACCTTGGAGGCATTGCCGGACCGGGAGGCCCCATGGATCTGGACCTGCGCAAGCTGCGCTACTTCGTCGCCGTCGCCGACCGGTTGCACTTCGGCCGCGCCGCCGATGAGCTGCACATCGCGCAACCGGCGCTCAGCCGGCAGATCCGCGCACTGGAACAGGATCTCGGCGCCTCGCTGTTCACCAGGGACAGTCACGGCGTCACGCTGACCGACGCGGGCCGACAGCTGCTGGACGACGCGGGCCCGCTGCTCGCCTCCGCGCACGCGGTCCGGCGCCGAGTCTCCGTGGCAGAACGCGGCGGCCGGCGGCTGGTGGTCGGCTTCCGGGCAGGCATCCCGGTCATCCCGGCGACGCGGGTGTTCGAGGCGCAGCATCCGGACGTGGTCGTGGACGTGCAGCGCATGGAGTGGGACGACCAGGCCTCGATGCTGCTCGACGGCCGCGTCGACGTCGCCTATGTGCGGCTGCCCATCGACGAGACGGGCCTGCGCCTGACTCCGCTCTACACCGAGCCCCTCATGGTGGCGCTGCCCACCGATCACCGGCTGGCCGGCAAGGATCAGGTCACCGAGACCGACCTGGCCGGTGAGCCGCTGATCTGGCATGCCGACGCGAGCACGCAGCCCACCCGGCGCCCGCACCCGGACTCCGGACTCCGGGTGCGCGGCGTGGAGGAGAAACTCGAGCACGTCGCGGCCGGCCGCGGCATCTCGTTCGTGGGGCGTTCGGAGACCGTCTTCTTCTCCCGTCCGGACATCAGCTACGTGCCCGTCCCGGACTTGGCGCCCGACCAGGTATTCGTCGCAATTGCGGCGTCGCGCACCTCGCCGCTGGCCGACGACTTCTTCGCCGCGGCTCAGACGACGGCCGAGATCACGGCAGAATGCGGTAACTACGAAATGTGGAAGCTTGCGACCGACGCCGCTTCAAAGCGCGATTGAGCAGCTCGGCCGACAACAGCCGGACCCGGCCTCCAGTACCCGCATGCCGTGTTCGTTCCCGGCCTGATGCACCATTCTGCGTGTCTGCCCACCGGCGTCGGCAGCAAGACCGGTGCGCTGGGGCGGATGCGCGGTGCCCGCACCCGGCCGATCGCCGGCTGAGTGCGAGGGCGCGCCCCCGCACTCAGCTGTAGTAGGCGATCTTCTCGTCGAGGACCGTCATGGCCTGACGCAGCGCCACCACCCGCTCCTCCAGTGCGGCGCGCCGCTCGCGGAGGAAGGCGACCCGGTCCTGCGGAGAATGATCGGCGCG
>NZ_JBHWKU010000047.1:0-57209 GCF_042730645.1 Streptomyces sp. NPDC059906 | reverse complement strand
CGGTATATCCGGGGGCCCGGCAACCCTAGCGTGCCCGGGCCCGCCTTCGTGTGCGCCGCGTCCAGGTGCCCGGGCATTCCGCTTCCGCCCGCCTTCACCCAACCGTGACCTTCGGCGTCGCGGCCCTCCGTGGCCCCGGGGCTGTTCGGCCGGTCGGTCGCGCGGCGCCGACCTGTGGGTTCTCCGGGGTGCCGGACGGCGTTTCCGGAGAGGTGCGCCGGGCCGGCCGCGATACCCGTCCATCAATTCCTGTCCGAATCATTGACGCACCCCTGGGCCCTCCGTACCTTGTGCCAGCAAGCGCTTACTTGAAACGATTCATGAGCGAAAGCAGCGTCGCGGGGAGGCTCGTATGCAGCAGGGCGGGAATGCGGAGCGGCAGGCCGGAAGGCGCACGATCCTCAAGGCGGCGGGGGCCTCGCTGGCCGTCGCCGGACTCGGGGCCACGGCCACCGCGTGCGGCGGCGGCAGCGGCTCCGGGGACGGAACGGTGACGATCCGTTACTCCTGGTGGGGTGCCGAGGACCGGGCCGAGCGCATCAACAAGACCATCGCGCTCTTCGAGAAGAAATATCCGAAGATCAAGGTCAAGACCGACTTCCAGCCGTACACCGACTTCTGGAAGAAGTTCAACACCCAGGCGTCCGGGGGGAATCCACCGGACGTCTTCCAGAATGCCATCGGTTTTCTCCGCAAATACGATGCCAAGAACGTCCTGCTCGATCTGGGCGGACAGGTCGATGCGGGAAACCTCTCCATGGACGGATTCCGCGCGGGCCTGGAGAAGTTCGGCGAGATCGACGGCAAACTCCTCGGCGTGCCCGTCGGTTCCAACTCGATGGCCCTGGTCATCGACAAGCCCGTCTACACCCGGGCCGGTATCAAGCCGGAACAGGGCTGGACGTGGGACGACTTCGACGAGGCGATGACGAAGGTCCGCGACAGGACCGGCCGCGCCGGGGACAGCGGCATGTACGGCGTCATGTACCTCTTCGACCTGTACCTGCGCCAGAACGGCAAGGCCTTCTTCACCGAGGACGGACTCGGCTTCACCGAGGCCGATCTGACCACCTGGTGGACCAAGGCGGAGAAGGGCGTGAAGTCCGGCCTGTACGCCGACCCCAAGAAGGTCGCCCAGATCAAGCCCAAGTCGGCCCTGTCCGCGGAACTCGCCGGCAGTGAGTTCACCTGGGACAACTTCACCGTCCGCTACACCTCCGAGGGCAAGAGCGAGTACGGACTCGCGCCGATCCCCACCACGGACGGCAAGCGGACCGGCCAGTACCTCGGCTCCCTGATGCTCAGCGCCTACAAGCGCACCGAGCACCCCAAGGAGGTCGCCCAGTTCATCGACTTCATGGTCCACGACCCCGAGGTCGCCAAGATCATGGGCTACGACCGGGGCGTGCCCACCACGCAGGCCCAGTACGACGCCTACCGGCCGACCGACCCGGTCAACAAGGCCATCGCCGCCTACGAGGAGTCGCTCGTCGAGGCCGGCGTCCTGGAGCAGATCACCCCGCACCCCAACGGGGCCGACATCTGCGAGGCCGCGTTCCTGCGCATCGCCGAGGAGATGGCGCTCGGCTCGCGGTCCGTCGAAGAGGCCGTCGAGCAGTTCTTCACCGAGTCGAAGACGGCTCTCGCCGGCTGATGGGAAGCGCCGTGACACACGCCCCCGTGCTGGAGGGCCGGGCGGACCCCGAGCCGCGGCACGGCCCGGTGAAGTCCCCGCGCCCCGCCGAGCTGAAGCGGCGGGGCCGCCGGGAGAACCTGGCCGGATACCTCTTCATGTCCCCGTGGATCGCCGGGTTCCTGCTGCTGACGGCCGGCCCGATGGCCGCCTCGCTCTACTTCGCCTTCACCGACTACAACCTGTTCGACGCCCCCAGATGGATCGGCCTGGACAACTTCTCCGAGATGTTCGGCGACCCGCGCTGGCGCCACTCGGTCAGGATCACGCTCTGGTACGTCGTCGTCGGCACGCCGGTCAAGCTGATCGCGGCGCTCGGCGTCGCGCTGCTGCTGGCCCAGAAGCGGCGCGGACAGGCCTTCTACCGGGCCGCCTTCTACGCCCCGTCACTGATCGGCGCGAGCGTGTCCGTCGCCATCGTGTGGAAGGCGATCTTCTCGGACGACGCGGTCGTCGACCGTACCCAGCAGCTCTTCGGGATCGACGCCGGCGGCTGGACCGGCGACCCGGAACTGATCATCTACAGCCTGGTGGCACTCACCGTCTGGCAGTTCGGCGCCCCGATGGTCATCTTCCTGGCCGGTCTGAAGCAGGTCCCGCGCGAGCTGTACGAAGCGGCCGACGTGGACGGCGCGGGAAAGCTCCGGCAGTTCTGGAACATCACCCTGCCGATGATCTCCCCGGTCCTCTTCTTCAACGTCCTGCTGGAGACCATCCACTCCTTCCAGATCTTCAGCTCGGCCTACATCGTCGGCGGCGGCGCCGGAGGCAACGCCTGCGGACCGGCCGACGGCACGATGGTCTACACCTGCTACCTGTACGTCCAGGGCTTCGAGAACAGCCGCATGGGCCTGGCCTCCGCCATGGCGTGGATGCTGCTCGTCGCGGTCGCCCTGGTCACCGCGGTGCTGTTCTGGTCCCAGAAGCGCTGGGTGCACTACGAGGAGGGCGGCCGATGAGCGCTCAGGCCACCGACGTCACCACGCAGGCCACCGACGTCACGCCGTCCCCGTCCAGGAAGATCCCGTCCACCAGGGCGGCCGCGCTCCGGCGCAGGCTTCCCGGATCACTCGCCTGGCACCTCGGGTCGCTGGCGATCCTCGCCGTGATCCTCTACCCGGTGCTCTGGGTGATCGGCGGCTCCTTCAAGGAGAGCGGTGACATCGTCGGCAGCCTGGACCTCTTCCCGGGCGACCCGATCACGGACAACTACACGAGCCTCGCCGACGGCATCGCGGACATCTCGATCTCCACGTTCTTCGTCAACTCGCTCTTCCTCGCCGTCGGTTCCGTGATCGGCATCGTGGTGTCCTGCTCGCTGACGGCCTACGCCTTCGCGAAGATCAGGTTCGCCGGCCGCAACCTGCTGTTCACGCTGATGATCGGCACCCTGCTGCTGCCCTACCACGTGCTGCTGATCCCGCAGTACGTGCTCTTCCGCAACCTGGACATGATCAACACGTACACCCCGCTGCTGCTGGGGAAGTACCTGGCCACCGAGGCGTTCTTCGTCTTCCTGATGGTGCAGTTCATGCGCAACCTGCCCAGGGAACTGGACGAGGCGGCCCGCCTCGACGGCTGCGGGCACCTGCGGATCTACTGGTCGATCGTGCTTCCGCTGTGCCGGCCTGCGCTGATCACCAGCGCGATCTTCACCTTCATCAACTCCTGGAACGACTTCATGGGCCCGCTGATCTACCTCAACGAGCCCGGCAAGTACACGATCTCCCTCGGCCTGAAGATGTTCGTGGACCAGGAGGGCCTGGCGAACTACGGCGGCATGATCGCCATGTCGCTGGTCGCGCTGCTGCCGGTCCTCGCCTTCTTCCTGGCCTTCCAGCGCTATCTGATCGACGGCATGGCGACGTCCGGCCTGAAGGGCTGAGGTGGGATTCCGATGACCGAAGCGCGCGCCAAGGCCCGTCCGGAGCCGGGGGAGTCCCGGTTCGCCCAGGGCTTCGCCCTGTTCGCCGAGTGCCTGCTCACCGGCGTGTGGATCGCGGTGGCGGCGCTGGGGCTGGTCACCTACCCCGCCGCGTTCGCGGCCGGCGCGCGGCACCTCGGGCGCCGGCTGGCCCACGAGCGGGGCGGGTGGCGGGAGTTCGCGGCCGACTTCCGGGCGGCGGTGCGCCACGGGTGGCTCGTCGGGGTCGCCGGCTGGGCCGCCCTCGCGGTGGTGTGGATCGACGTACGGGCCGTACGGGAGGGTCTGCCGGGCGGCCCACTGGTCGGCGCCCTCGGCGTCCTCGCCCTGATCGGCGCGGCCGTCGCGGGACTGCGCGCGGCGGCAAACTGGCGCCCCGGCGCCTCCTGGCGGTCGCTGCTCGCGTCGGCGGGCCGGCGCACCGTGCTCGACCCCGCCGGTTCCTTCCTCCTCGTCGGCGGGCTGGCCGTAGTGGTCTGCTCCGGCTGGTTCAGCGCGCCGCTGGCCGTCGCCGTCCTGGGCGCCGTCGCCGCGGCGGCCGTGGCGGTGGAGGAGCGCTACCGGCGCCGTTGACCCGGCGCCTTCGCCCCGGGGTGGTCCCGTGCCGCGGTGGCCACCCCTGCGTACCGAGGCCGGTGTCTTCGAGCCGTACCTCGATCTGTCATGCCCTTGACACCCCTGTACGCCCGCACGGAAAGGAAAGGCAATGTCCCCCATCCCCCGCAGGTCCCTCCTCAAGGCGGCCGCCGTCGCCGGCGCCGCCGCCCAGTTCAGCTGGGCACTGGGCACGAAGAACGCACAGGCCGCGCCCGCCACCGCCCCGGTCGCCGACGACAGCCCCGTCACCCTGACCTGGCTGGAGGACGGCGGCCTCGGCGCCGCCCCCGGCTCCACCGTCGGCGTCCCCTGGCCCAGGGGCACCTTCCGGGAGGACCAGTCGTTCGCCGTCACGGACGCCGACGGCAACGCCGTACCCGTACAGACCTGGCCGCTCGCCCACTGGCCCGACGGCTCCCTCAAGTGGACCGCCCACGCCGTCGCCTCGGGCAACGGAAAGCTCACCCTCGCCGCCGGCACCCCGGCCGCTCCCGCCAAGAAGGTCGCCGTCGCCCGGCACGGCGGCACCATCGACATATCGACCGGCGTCATCACCGCGAGAATCGGCACGTCCGGATCGGCGCTGATCAAGTCGGTCACCCGGGGCTCCACCGAGATCGCGAAGAACGGCCGCCTCGTCCTGCTGCGCCAGGGCGAGATCGAGGACGGCGACCAGGGCACGGTCAAGTACGAGCGCTTCGACGGCACGATCGACGACGTGAAGGTCGAACAGGAAGGCCCCGTCCGCGCCGTCGTCCGCATCGACGGCAAGCACCGCAAGGGCCACCGCGGCCGGCTCCCCTTCTCCATCCGCCTCTACTTCCACGCGGGCGCCGACTCCTTCCGCATGGTGCACACCATCACCTTCGACGGGGAGCAGGACCCCGGCAGGGCGAGCGGCGACTTCGTCCGCGGCCTCGGCGTCCGCTTCACCGTCCCGATGCGCGACGCCTCCTACGACCGCCACATCCGCATCGGCGGCGAGGGCACCGGACTGCTCCGCGAGGCCGTCAAGGGCATCACCGGCCTGCGCCGCGACCCGGGGGCCGCCGTCCAGGCGGCGCAGTTCGCCGGGGAGAGGCTGCCCGACCCCGCCACCTGGGACCAGCGGGTCACCACCCGCCTGAAGTACATCCCCGAGTGGGGCGACTACACCCTCTCCCAGCTGTCCGCCGACGGCTTCACCCTGCGCAAGCGCACCAAGAAGGGCCACGGCTGGATCGGCGCGGGCGGCGGCCGGCGCGCCTCCGGCTTCGGCTACGTCGGCGGCGCGAGCGGCGGCCTCTCCTTCGGCCTTCGCGACTTCTGGGAGAAGTACCCCGCCCAACTCGACATCCGCGACGCCCAGAGGGACGAGGCCGAGGTCACCCTCTGGCTCTGGTCACCCGAGGCCCAGCCCATGGACCTGCGCTTCTACCACGACGGCATGGGCCAGGACACGTTCCCCGAGCAGCTCGAAGGCCTCAACATCACCTACGAGGACTACGAGCCGGAGTTCGGCACCCCCTATGGCATCGCCCGCACCTCGGAACTCCTCTTCTGGGCCAACGACGCCACCCCGAGCGCCGAGCGGCTCGCCGAACAGGTCGAGGCGGTGCGCGTACTGCCGCAACTGGCCGCCCCGCCCAAGCAGCTCATCAAGGCCGGCGTCTTCGGCCCCGGCCTCTACTCCCGGCCCGACCGCTCCACCCCCGCCAAGGCGAAGATCGAGGACCACCTCGACTTCCTCTTCACCTACTACAAGGACCAGGTGGAGCAACGCCGTTGGTACGGCTTCTGGGACTACGGCGACATCATGCACACCTACGACGCCGCCCGGCACACCTGGCGGTACGACATCGGCGGCTACGCCTGGGACAACTCCGAACTCTCCCCGGACCTCTGGCTCTGGTACGCCTACCTGCGCTCCGGCCGCGCCGACATCTTCCGCTTCGCCGAGGCCATGACCCGGCACACCGGCGAGGTCGACGTCTACCACCTCGGCAAGTGGGCCGGCCTCGGCACCCGGCACGGCGTCCAGCACTACGCCGACAGCGCCAAGCAGCAGCGCATCGCCAACACCACCTACCGGCGCTTCTACTACTTCCTCACCGCCGACGAACGCGTCGGTGATCTCATGCACGCGAACGTCGACTCCGACGAGACCTTCCTCGCCCTCGACCCGCTCCGCAAGATCCGCACCGAGCCCTACACCCCCGACCGCAACGCCCTCTCGGTCGGCTTCGGCACCGACTGGAGCGGCCTGGTCTCGGCCTGGCTCACCGAGTGGGAACGCAAGGGCCCCAAGTGGGAGAAGGCCAGGGACCGCGTCCTGTCCACCATGGAGACCATCGCCGCCCAGCCCAACGGCTTCGTCCAGGGCAGCGGCCTGTACGACCTGGACACCGGGAAGTTCGCCGTCGCCGACACCCCGAGGGTCGAGGTCTCCCACCTGTCCGCCGTCTTCGGCCTGAACGAACTGTGCGCCGAACTGATCGACCTCGTCGACATGCCGAAGTTCGAGGAGGCGTACTACGACTACTGCCGCTACTTCAACGCGAGCAAGACCGAACAGGCCGAGCGCTACGGCACCGACTTCGGCAGCCTCATCCTCTTCCAGGGCCACTCCCGCCTCGACGCGTACGCGGCCGTACGCACCGGCGACGACAAACTCGCCACCCGAGCCTGGCAGAAGTTCTACGACTCCGACGGCTACAAGGAGTCGGCACCCTGGACGACGGAGAAACTGAGCGGCCCCGTCGCCCTGGTCCCGGGCAGCGAGGCGAACTGGGTGTCCACCAACGACACCGCGCTCTACGGCCTGGCCGCCATCGAGAACCTCGCACTCCTGGGGGACAGGATGCCGTAGCGGGCCCGTACGGGGCGCGGGCGCGGGCACACTGCACGGGTGGACTGGAACCATTACCGCTTCCGCAGCCGGTGGCCGCTGCCCGCGCCCGCCCCGGACGTCTTCCGGGCCCTGGAACGCATCGAGGACTACCCCCGCTGGTGGCCGCAGGTCCGCGAGGTCACCCGGCTCGACGACACCAGCGGCCTCCTCCGGTTCCGCTCCCTGCTCCCGTACGACCTCACCGCGACCGTGCGGGAGCAGCGCCGGGACCCGGCCGCAGGGGTGCTGGAGGTCGCGATGAGCGGCGACATGGAGGGCTGGGCCCGCTGGACGGTCGCCCCGCGCGGCTCCGCCGCCCTCGTCCGCTACGACCAGGAGGTCGT
The DNA here is from genome assembly GCF_042730645.1 of Streptomyces sp. NPDC059906. Taxonomy (NCBI): domain Bacteria; kingdom Bacillati; phylum Actinomycetota; class Actinomycetes; order Kitasatosporales; family Streptomycetaceae; genus Streptomyces; species Streptomyces sp. NPDC059906. The sequence goes on along the minus strand of NZ_JBHWKU010000047.1, from coordinate 49,782 downwards.
CGTCCGCAAGCCGCTGCTGCGCCGCCTCGCCGTACCGGGACGGCCCCTGTTCCGGGCCAACCACCGCCTCATGATGCGGGCGGGGCGACGGGGCCTCGCGGCGCACCTGGCAGGCGGCCGGCAAGCGGTTTGATGGAATCGCCGGGCGCCCTGTATTGTTCGGTGCGTTCCCGGGCGATTAGCTCAGTGGGAGAGCGCTTCGTTCACACCGAAGAGGTCACTGGTTCGAACCCAGTATCGCCCACCCGGGAAGAGCCGGTCCGTCACACGACGGACCGGCTTCTTCGTGTTCCGGCGTTCACGCGGGCCGGGGACGAGGGGTCACGCCGCCGCCGGCAGGTCCGGGCGCAGGGGCCAGGCCGGGTCCACCGCTTCCTCGGTGCCGTTGAGCGCGAACCACGCCTGCAGCCCACGTGCCTGACCGGCGTGCCACACCGCCTGGAGGGTGTGCAGCTCGGCGGGGGAGAGGCGCTCGAGGCGCGCCTGGAAACGGCGGCCCACCGCCCGCACGACCTCCAGCGCCGCCTGGGCGTCGGCCGCCGCGTCGTGCGCGCCCTCCAGCTCCACGCCGTAGTGCGCGCACAGGTCGGTGAGCGTACGGCGGCCCTTGCGGTAGCGGTCCAGGTGCTTGTCCAGCACGTGCGGGTCCAGCACGTGCAGTGGCGTCCGCTCCAGCCAGCGGCCCAGCGACGAGGCACGGTGCCGGCGCAACTCCCGGTCCAGCAGCGTCAGGTCGAACGGCGCGTTCATCACCACCAGCGGACGTCCCGCGCGGGCCTGCTCGGTCAGCGCCTCCGCCATCTCGTACATCACCGGCGCCGGCCACCGCCCGTGGCGCTGCACGTACTCCTCCGTCAGCCCGTGCACCGCCGTCGCCGACTCGGGCACCGGCACGCCCGGGTTCACCAGCCACCGGGTCACCCGCGGGCGCAGCCCCGGCGCGTCCTGGACGACGAGGGCGGCCGACACGATCCGGTCGGTCTCGGTGTCCACACCCGTCGTCTCCGTGTCGAAGGCGGCCAACGGCCCCTCGAACCAGCTCGTCATAGGGCACTCAACTCCTCGTTGGAGCACGGCAGCCGACGCGCCGTCCCTTGTCCCGGTTCGGTGATACCCGGGCTGTTTGCGACGTACGCCGGAAGGACACAACAGGAGTACGGGTCTTTGCAGTTCACGGGCCCGCAGCGGGGACTCACCAGTTCTGGAAGGCTGTTGGTCATGGCCATTGCGCAGCCCGAACGGGGCGGGCTGCTGCCGGAGCACACCACGCCCTCACGCGGCTCTCTCGCCACCACCGCCTGCATGGAGACCTTGCAGGTCGGATACCTCCACGCGGTCGCCGCCGCGGCGGGCTGCTCGCTCTCCCAGCCCTTCCCGGACAACGGCATCGACTGGCACGTCAGCCACAGCGCCCCGGGCCACACCGTCGACGACGAGGTCACCATCAAGGTGCAGCTCAAGGCCACCTACCAGATCGCCCCCGGGCCCCCCGGCCGCTCCTTCTCCTTCACCCTCGACAACGACCACCTGGCGAAGCTCGCCCGCACCCCGGTGTCGGTGCACAAGATCCTCGTCGTGATGATCGTCCCCCGGTCCCGGGACCAGTGGCTGCGCGCCGGACACGACCGGCTCGACCTCAGGCACTGCTGCTACTGGACGAACCTCGCCGGACACCCCGTCACGGGCCGGCAGCGCACCACCGTGCGGATACCGACCGCGCGGATCTTCGACGACCGGGCGCTGTGCGAGATCATGACGCGGGTCGGGACGGGAGGGAAACCATGACGCACCGCCCGACCGGCGGCGGCTCCCCGCGGCCCGTCGAGCCGCTGCGGCCCGTACGGCCGCACCCGGCCGACGCCCTCGACGACCGCCCCCGCGACGGCACCCCGCCCGAGCCCGGCACCGTCGACCCCGCCGTGCTGACCGCCCTGCTCCACCGGCACGGCTGGCGACGGCGCGGCGGTGCCCCCGGCCGCTACGGCCGCTGGACCCCGCCCGGCCCGGCCGCGGGTGTCACCAGCCTCCTGGTGCCCGTCAGCCGCGCCTTCCCCGACAGCGACGACCTGCTCGGCGAGGCGCTGCTCGCCCTGTCCCGCAGCGGCACGCCCGCCGCCCGCGAGATCCTGCTCTCCCTCGCCGTCCCCAGCGACGAGATCCGCTGGGAACGCGACATGCCGACGGGGCCCGGCTCCACGGCGACCTGGACGGCGGAGGAACGGCTGCGCTCCGCCGCCCGACGCATGCTGCTCGCCGGGGCGCTCGCCACCCGCGCGCGTGCCGGCTACTACGGCGCCCGGCACCGGCGCGCCGCCGAGACCGCCCTGGAGAACGTCCTGGTGGGCCCCGCCCCCGACGGCCGCCACCTCGCGGCGTTCCTGCCGGTCGGCACCGGCCGCCCCCTGGCCGTACGCCTGCACCAGGCGCTGTACGCAGCCCGCGAGGCCGTCGACTACCGGCGGGCGACCGGTGGCGCGGAGGCCTTCGACTCGGCCGTCGCGGCGGGGGTCAGTCACGAGCTGACCGAGTCCCTGGTCGCCCTGGTCCGGGGGACCGAGGGCGCCCGGATAGCCGTCGGCTGGGCGCCTGCCGCGGGCGTGCCCGAGGGCTGCGGCACCCTCACCGAACCCGTCGAGTTCTCGCCGGGCGACCTGCCCGCCCTGCGCGAGGCCGCCGCCCGCTACCTGCGCGCGGAGCCCTCCGTGCCGGTGCGGATCACCGGCACCGTCGTCCGTATGCGCCGGCCCGGACCCCGCGGCCCGGGCACCGTACGGCTGCGGGTGCTGGCCGGGGCCGAGGTGCCGCACGTGCGCGTCGCACTGGACGAGGAGGCCTACCGGATCGCCGGGCACGCCCACCTCGTCGGGCTGCCGGTGCGGATGCTGGGGCGGCTGGAGAGCCGGGGCGGGTTCCGCCGGCTCACCGGCGCGTGCGAGATCACGCCCGTCCAGGTCGACGACGCGGAGCGGGACCGGCTGCTGAAGGCCGTCCAGGAGCACGTCGAGGTCGCGGCCTTCTTCGAGGAGGCCTGCGGCGACGGAGGGGACGGCGGGGACTGATTTCGCGGTGGGCGGGCCAGGGTCGGTACGATCGCCCTCATGCGCGCGCTCCGGTATGGCGCCGCGGCCCCACCTTCAGTCAGGAGAGACCGGTGTCAGACGTCCGTGTGATCATCCAGCGGGATTCCGAGCGGGAAGAACGCGTGGTGACGACGGGCACTACGGCCGCCGAGCTCTTCGCCGGCGAGCGCTCGATCATCGCCGCCCGCGTCTCCGGTGACCTCAAGGACCTCGCCTACGCGGTACAGGACGGCGAGACCGTCGAAGGCGTCGAGATCACCTCCGAGGACGGCCTCAACATCCTGCGGCACTCCACCGCGCACGTCATGGCCCAGGCCGTGCAGGAGTTGTTCCCCGAGGCCAAGCTGGGCATCGGCCCCCCGGTCAAGGACGGCTTCTACTACGACTTCGACGTCGAGAAGCCCTTCCACCCCGATGACCTCAAGGCCATCGAGAAGAGGATGCAGGAGATCCAGAAGCGCGGGCAGCGGTTCTCCCGCCGTGTGGTCACCGACGAGGCCGCCCGCGAGGAGCTGGCAGACGAGCCGTACAAGCTGGAGCTGATCGGCCTCAAGGGCTCCGCGTCCAGCGACGACGGCGCGGACGTCGAGGTCGGCTCCGGTGAGCTGACGATCTACGACAACCTGGACGCCAAGACCGGCGACCTGTGCTGGAAGGACCTCTGCCGGGGCCCGCACCTGCCCACCACCCGCAACATCCCGGCGTTCAAGCTCATGCGCAACGCCGCCGCCTACTGGCGCGGCAGCGAGAAGAACCCGATGCTCCAGCGCATCTACGGCACCGCCTGGCCCACCAAGGACGAGCTGAAGGCGCACCTGGAGTTCCTCGCCGAGGCCGAGAAGCGCGACCACCGCAAGCTCGGCAGCGAGCTGGACCTGTTCTCCATCCCGGAGCAGATCGGCTCGGGTCTCGCCGTCTTCCACCCCAAGGGCGGCATCATCCGCCGGGTCATGGAGGACTACAGCCGTACGCGGCACGAGGAGGAGGGGTACGAGTTCGTCTACACCCCGCACGCGACCAAGGGGAAGCTCTTCGAGACCTCGGGCCACCTGGACTGGTACGCCGACGGCATGTACCCGCCCATGCAGCTCGACGAGGGCGTGGACTACTACCTCAAGCCCATGAACTGCCCGATGCACAACCTGATCTTCGACGCGCGGGGGCGGTCCTACCGCGAACTGCCCCTGCGTCTGTTCGAGTTCGGCACCGTGTACCGGTACGAGAAGTCGGGCGTCGTGCACGGCCTGACCCGGGCCCGCGGCTTCACCCAGGACGACGCGCACATCTACTGCACCCGCGAGCAGATGTCGGAGGAGCTGGACAAGACCCTCACCTTCGTCCTGAACCTGCTGCGCGACTACGGCCTGAACGACTTCTACCTGGAGCTGTCCACCAAGGACCCGGAGAAGTTCGTCGGCTCCGACGAGGCCTGGGAAGAGGCCACCGAGACGCTGCGCCAGGTCGCCGAGAAGCAGAACCTGGAGCTGGTGGCGGACCCCGGCGGCGCCGCCTTCTACGGCCCGAAGATCTCCGTCCAGACGCGCGACGCCATCGGGCGCACCTGGCAGATGTCGACCATCCAGCTCGACTTCAACCTGCCGGAGCGCTTCGACCTGGAGTACACGGCCGCGGATGGCGCCAAGACCCGCCCGGTCATGATCCACCGCGCGCTGTTCGGCTCCATCGAGCGGTTCTTCGCGGTGCTCCTGGAGCACTACGCGGGCGCGATGCCGCCGTGGCTCGCCCCGGTGCAGGCGGTGGGCATCCCCGTAGGGGACGCGCACGTCGAGTACCTGGAGAAGTTCGCCGCGGCGGCCAAGCAGAAGGGCCTACGGGTGGAGGTCGACTCCTCCTCGGACCGTATGCAGAAGAAGATCAGGACGGCCCAGAAACAGAAGGTCCCGTTCATGATTATCGTGGGTGATGACGATATGAACGCGGGTGCGGTGTCGTTCCGTTACCGCGACGGCTCGCAAGAGAATGGCATCCCGCGTGACGAAGCGATGGCGAAACTCGTTGACGTCGTAGAGCGCCGCGTGCACGTGTGATTGCTCCCCGCGACAGCGGGGATGGCCCCAAGATTCGGACGCCTCACAAGCACAAGGTGCCGTGCTCCCTGCCGAAGCAGGGCTTCAGGCCCCCGGGAACTTCCCGGGGGCCTTCTCCGTCGCAGCATGCGACGCCATATGCTGCACGCATGACGAGTGAGCCGGAGCAGCAGCTGGGAGTGGGGACGCCGGACGCGTTCCAGCGTCTGTGGACGCCCCACCGGATGGCCTACATCCAGGGCGAGAACAAGCCGAGCGGCCCGGGCGCCGACGACGGCTGTCCCTTCTGCTCGATCCCGGCCGAGTCCGACGAGGACGGTCTGATCATCCGGCGCGGTGAGCACGTGTACGCGGTGCTGAACTTGTACCCGTACAACGGCGGTCACCTGATGACCGTGCCGTACCGCCACGTCGCCGACTACACCGAGCTGAACGCCGTGGAGACCGCGGAGCTGGCCGAGCTGACCAAGCAGGCGATGACGGCCCTGCGCACCGCGTCCGGCGCCCATGGCTTCAATGTTGGTATGAACCAGGGCACCGTGGCCGGTGCGGGCATCGCCGCTCACCTGCACCAGCATGTAGTGCCTCGTTGGGGAGGCGACACCAATTTCCTTCCCGTGGTCGGCCACACAAAGGTGCTCCCCCAGCTCCTGGGGGACACCCGCAAGATGCTGGCAGACGCCTGGCCCTCCAGCCCGTCCGGCGTTTGAGGACGAGGCCGTCCAGGCCGAAGCGGGGGCCTGGGGGCGGCAGCCCCCGCGGAGGCCCGCCCCAGAACCCTCGCCCAACCGCCGGAGGCCTACGCGTCGTAGACGTCCGCCTTCTTGGGCACCGCCTCCTGCACCGCTCCGCTCAGGCCGCCCGCGCGGGCGCCGAACTTCTCCGTGTCCACGCCGTTCTCCTTCAGCACCTTGATCGCCGCCGAGTGCACCGCCCGCAGCACCGGCGTGGCCGCCCGCAGCGCGTCGTCGGCCATGAAGCGGTGCCGCCACGGCCGGTCCGCCCAGGCGTGCCGCACGCCGAAGGGCTCGGGCAGCGTGAGCTTGCCGCCCAGCCAGTACAGCAGCGGGGGATACCAGGTCAGCGGTGCCCGCGCGGTCAGCCGTACCACCTCGTCGGCGTCGACCAGCGGGAGCTTGACCGTGCGAGTCTCCCAGAACTTGACCGACTTCTGGACCTGCTTCTCCTTGGCCGCGGGCTTGCTGGTGAACAGGGAGTGCACCGGTCCCAGGGCGTGTCCGGTGACCTCGATGCGCAGCGTCTCGTGCAGCACCGTCACCGTGATCAGCATGGAGATGACCAACTGGCCGTCCCACAGCGTCCACTGGACGCCCAGGTAGTGACGGTCGCCCGCGCCGAACTGCTGCTTGTCGCAGATCTCCTGTATGGCGTGCTGCTTGACCTGGTACGCCTCCACGTCGGTGCCCTCGGGCCGGGACACCGAGTCGGCGTTCTCACCGATCGGGGTCACGATCCAGTGCCGCACGGTCGGCTTGGTGAAGCCGCCGGTGTGCAGCGGGCCGCGCTCCAGCATCCGTAGCCGGTCGTGGATGGCCTTGATGACGTCCCAGCTGCGGAACGGGTTGATCTCCCGGTCCGGGTCGACGGGGACCAGCTCCTCGGCGAGCTGCCAGTTGCCCCAGCGGGTGCCCATGCCGAGGATGCCCTTGGGGCCGGCGTAGAAGACGGAGTTGGACTGCTGCTCGGCGCTGAGCCGGGCCAGTGACTGCCGCAGTTCCTCGGCCGCCGTCTCGCCGGGGCTGCTCGGCACCGCCTCGGGCACCTTGGCGCCCACGCCGGCGCCGGACAGGAGGCCGCTCCAGCGCTCCCGGAGGTCCCGTGCCGTGCGCTCGCAGATCCGCTTGGCCCAGAACCAGCCGATCACCGGGGCGACGACGCAGGCACGTGCGTACCAGGCCCAGAAGCCGCTGAAGGGCATCTTGAGCAGGAAGAGCACGGCGAGGACCGCCATCGCGAGCAGCAGGGCGGTGGCGAGGGCGCCGGCCCGCTTGTCCTCGCGCCGGGCGACGGTGGTGCGGATCTGGAAGACCAGGAGCCAGATCAGCAGTCCGGGCAGGAACAGCAGGCCGCACAGCACCATGACGGCGCTCAGCCAGTTGTCCCGGTCCCTGCGTATGCGGTGCGCCGCCAGGCTGTGCTCCACGACGACCTGCGGCTGGGTGCCGAAGGACTGGATGAGCGGGGCCCGCTTGGGGCCGAGCATCCGGTCGATGATCGCCCGGGAGAACGCCTCGCCCAGGTTGGGCCGGAAGAGCTTGATCCGCGGCTTGCTCACGGCCGACTTGTGCCACTCGCTGTTGGCTTTGAGTATCTCCTCGGCCTCGCTGTCCCGGTAGGCGGCCGAGGCCAGCGCGAACGTGGCCGTCTGGCCGCCGTCGTCCGTGCGCGGCACCTGCGGTCCGAAGAAGTCCGCGTAACCGCCGTCAACGGTCATTCCCGCCCCCGATCGCCACCACTGTCGCTCCTGCGGCCTTCCCGACTTCCCTGCCCCGCACACCTGTTGATCTGGTCATCAGCGTATCCGCCGGGACCGTCGTACGTCACGGGACGGCCAAAGGCGCCCCCGCGCTCCCGGGTTGACCGCCGGACGCGCCGTCGCACGCCGGGGCGGGCGCCTTCGGTGCGGGGAGGAGCGGGCTCCGGTGCGGGACTGCGTCCTGCCGGACCGCGCACCGGAGCCCGCGCTCCGTCAGGACGCCGTCCCGCACCTCTGCTAGGACGCCGCCCGCACCTCCTCGCGCAGCCGGTCCGCGACCTGCGCCGGCATCGGTTCGTGCCGTGCGTAGCGGCGGTCGAAGCGCGCGGTGCCGTGGGAGAGGGAGCGCAGGTCCACGGCGTAGCGGCCGATCTCGATCTCGGGCACCTCGGCCCTGATCAGGGTCCGGCCGCCGCTGGTCTGCTCGGTGCCCAGCACCTTGCCGCGCCGCCCGGACAGGTCGCTCATCACCGCGCCCACGTAGTCGTCGCCGACCAGCACGCTCACCTCGGCGACCGGCTCCAGCAGGTGGATCCTCGCCTCGGCCGCGGCCTCCCTGAGCGCCAGCGCGCCGGCGGTCTGGAACGCGGCGTCGGAGGAGTCCACCGAGTGCGCCTTGCCGTCGAGCAGCGTGACCCGCACGTCGATCAGCGGGTGGCCCGCGGCGACGCCCTTGGCCGCCTGGGTGCGCACGCCCTTCTCTACGGACGGGATGAACTGCCGGGGCACCGCGCCGCCGACCACCTTGTCCACGAACTCGATGCCCGAGCCGCCCGGCAGCGGCTCCACCTCGATCTCGCAGATGGCGTACTGGCCGTGCCCGCCGGACTGCTTCACGTGCCGCCCGCGTCCGGCCGCCCGGCCGCCGAAGGTCTCGCGCAGGGAGACCCGGTGGGGTACGACGTCCACCTGGACGCCGTAGCGGCTGCGCAGCCGTTCCAGGGCCACGTCGGCGTGGGCCTCGCCCAGGCACCACAGGACCACCTGGTGGGTGTCCTGGTTGTGCTCCAGGCGCATTGTCGGGTCCTCGGCGACCAGCCGCGCCAGTCCCTGGGAGAGCTTGTCCTCGTCGGGTTTGCTGTGCGCCTCGATGGCGAGCGGCAGCAGCGGGTCGGGCATCTCCCAGGGGGCCATGAGCAGCGGGTCGTCCTTGGCCGAGAGCGTGTCCCCGGTCTCCGCCCGGGTCAGCTTGGCCACGCAGGCGAGGTCGCCCGCGATCACGTGCGAGACCGGCCGCTGCTGCTTGCCGAACGGCGTCGACAGGGCGCCGATCCGCTCGTCGACGTCGTGGTCCTCGTGGCCGCGGTCGGTCATCCCGTGCCCGGACACGTGCACCGTCTGGTCGGCGCGCAGGGTGCCGGAGAAGACGCGGATCATCGAGATCCGGCCGACGTAGGGGTCCGAGGACGTCTTGACGACCTCCGCGACCAGCGACTCCTCCGGGTCGCACATCCGCAGTTCGCGTCCGGCGCCCTCGGGGGTGGTGACCCTGGGGGCCGCGCGCTCCAGGGGTGTCGGGAAGCCGCGCGTGATCAGTTCCAGGAGTTCGACCGTGCCCAGGCCCTGCCGGGCGCCGTCGGCGGCGGGCGCGGCGGCCAGCACCGGGAAGAACACCCCGCGCGCGACGGCCCGTTCCAGGTCCTCGATCAGCGTCTTGACGTCGACCTGTTCGCCGCCGAGATAGCGCTCCATGAGGGTCTCGTCCTCGCTCTCCGAGATGATCCCCTCGATGAGCATGGAGCGGGCCTCGTCGAGCTGCGGCAGCTCCGCCTCGCCCGGCTCCGAGGCCACGCGCTCGCCGGACGCGTAGTCGAACAGCTTGCGCGACAGCAGTCCGACGAGCCCCGTCACGGGCGCGTGTCCGTCGGGGGCGGGCGGGCCGTGCAGCGGGAGGTACAGCGGCAGTACGGCGTCGGGGTCGTCGCCGCCGAAGGCCTCCGCGCAGATCCGGGTCATCTCCTCGAAGTCCGCGCGGGCGGCCTCCAGGTGCGTGATCACGATGGCGCGCGGCATGCCGACGGCGGCGCACTCCTCCCAGACCATGCGGGTCGAGCCGTCCACCCCGTCGGAGGCCGAGACGACGAAGAGGGCCGCGTCCGCCGCGCGCAGACCGGCCCTCAGCTCACCGACGAAGTCGGCGTACCCGGGAGTGTCCAGGAGGTTGATCTTGATGCCGTCCCATTCGACCGGCACCAGGGAAAGCTGTACGGAGCGCTGCTGGCGGTGCTCCATGTCGTCGTAGTCCGAGACGCAGCCGCCGTCCTCGACGCGGCCCGCCCGGTTCACCGCTCCCGCCGTCAGCGCGAGAGCTTCCACCAATGTCGTCTTGCCCGATCCGGAGTGGCCGACCAGCACCACGTTCCGTACGGACGCGGGGTGGTCGGCCGCCGTTGCCCTTCCGGCGGCTCCGGGATGGGTGTGTGCCTTGTCGCCCATGTCCTTGCCTCCCGTGCACGGTGAGGTCACTGTGGGCGCGGACACGCGGGACCGCGTGCACTGGCGGCTCCGGCGACGCCCGCGGTCCTTCGAGCTTTCCACTCCCGTCACGCCGCGTCCATACGAAGGACCCGATCCCGGTGGCCACCGGCCGCCCGGCGGGGGCTCCGGGTGCCCGGCCACCGTCCACGCGCGCGCGTGACTACGATGGGCCAGCCGGTGGCCAGCAAGGGCCGCGGCGCCACACCGACCGTCGGGAAGGCCATGCTGAACAAGTACGCGCGTGCATTTTTTACGCGTGTCCTCACACCGTTCGCCGCGTTTCTCATCCGGCGGGGCGTCAGCCCGGACACGGTCACGCTCCTCGGTACCGCCGGTGTGGTCGCGGGTGCGCTGGTCTTCTACCCCATGGGTGAGTTCTTCTGGGGCACGGTGGTGATCACGCTCTTCGTCTTCTCCGACCTGGTCGACGGCAACATGGCCCGCCAGCTGGGCCGCTCCAGCCGCTGGGGCGCGTTCCTGGACTCCACCCTCGACCGGGTCGCCGACGGCGCGATCTTCGGCGGCCTCGCCCTGTGGTACGCGGGCGGCGGTGACGACATCGTGCTGTGCGCCGTGTCGATCTTCTGCCTGGCCAGCGGCCAGGTGGTCTCGTACACCAAGGCGCGCGGCGAGGCGATCGGCCTGCCGGTCGCCGTCAACGGGCTGGTCGAGCGCGCCGAGCGCCTCGTCATCTCGCTGGTCGCCGCCGGATTCGCCGGGCTGCACAAGTTCGGCGTGCCCGGCATCCAGTACCTGCTGCCGATCGCCCTGTGGATCGTCGCCGTCGGCAGCCTCGTCACGCTGGTCCAGCGGGTCGTCACGGTCCGCCGTGAGGCCGCCGAGGCGGACGCCGCCGCGCAGGAGAGCCCGGACGCCGAGGCGGCCAAGTGAGCGCTCGGGACCGGCTGACCGACGGCCTGTACGGCGCCGGCTGGGGCACCGTGAAGAAGCTCCCCGAGCCCGCCGCCGTGCGCCTCGGCCGCACCGTCGCCGATGTCGCCTGGAAGCGGCGCGGTGCGGGGGTGCGCCGCCTGGAGAGCAACTACGCGCGCGTGGTGCCCGGCGCGAGCCCCGAGCGGCTCGCCGCCCTCTCGCGCGCGGGCATGCGCTCGTACCTGCGCTACTGGATGGAGTCGTTCCGGCTCCCGGCGTGGAGCACCGAGCGGATCAAGGGCGGCTTCGCGCCCAAGGACCTGCACCACCTCACCGACGGCATGGACGCCGGCAAGGGCGTGATACTCGCCCTGCCGCACCTGGCCAACTGGGACCTCGCGGGCGCCTGGGTCACCACGAAGCTCGGCATCCCGTTCACCACCGTCGCCGAGCGCCTCAAGCCGGAGACCCTCTACGACCGTTTCGTCGCCTACCGCGAGGGCCTCGGCATGGAGGTCCTGCCGCACAGCGGCGGCACCGCCTTCGGCACGCTGGCCCGGCGGTTGCGCGACGGCGGCCTGGTCTGCCTGGTCGCCGACCGCGACCTGTCCGCCTCCGGTGTGGAGGTCGGCTTCTTCGGCGAGACGGCCCGGATGCCGGCCGGTCCCGCGCTGCTCGCCCAGCAGACGGGCGCGCTGTTGCTGCCGGTGACGCTCTGGTACGACGACTCGCCGGTGATGCAGGGCCGCGTCCACCCGCCGGTCGAGGTGCCCGGGTCAGGTACCCGGGCCGAGAAGACGTCTGTCATGACACAGGCGCTGGCCGATGCCTTCGCCACGGGGATCGCCGACCACCCGGAGGACTGGCACATGCTGCAGCGCTTGTGGCTCAAGGACCTCGACCCCGCCAAGGCGCCGGGGGCGGCCGACGGGCGGGGCGGCGCGTCGTGAGGATCGGCATCGTCTGCCCGTACTCCTGGGACGTGCCGGGCGGCGTCCAGTTCCACATCCGGGACCTCGCCGAGTACTTCATCCGGCTCGGCCACGAGGTGTCCGTCCTCGCCCCGGCCGACGACGACACGCCGCTGCCGCCGTACGTCGTCTCCGCGGGCCGCGCGGTGCCGGTGCCGTACAACGGCTCAGTGGCCCGGCTCAACTTCGGCTTCCTGTCGGCGGCCAGGGTCCGGCGCTGGCTGCACGAGGGCGGCTTCGACGTCATCCACATCCACGAGCCGACCTCGCCCTCGCTGGGCCTGCTGACCTGCTGGGCGGCGCAGGGCCCGATCGTGGCCACCTTCCACACCTCCAACCCGCGCTCCCGCGCGATGATCGCCGCGTACGCGATCCTCCAGGCCGCCCTGGAGAAGATCAGCGCCCGGATCGCCGTGAGCGAGTACGCCCGCCGCACGCTCGTCGAGCACCTGGGCGGCGACGCGGTCGTCATCCCCAACGGCGTCGACGTCGACTTCTTCGCCGACGCCGAGCCCAAGCCGGAGTGGCAGGGCGACACGATCGGCTTCATAGGGCGCATCGACGAGCCCCGCAAGGGCCTGCCGGTGCTCATGCGGGCGCTGCCCGCGATCCTCGCCGCCCGACCGCAGACCCGGCTGCTCGTCGCCGGGCGCGGGGACGAGGAGGAGGCCGTGGAGAGCCTGCCCAAGGAACTGCGCTCCCGCGTGGAGTTCCTCGGCATGATCAGCGACGAGGACAAGGCCCGCTTCCTGCGCAGCGTCGACCTGTACGTGGCGCCCAACACCGGCGGCGAGAGCTTCGGCATCATCCTGGTCGAGGCCTTGTCGGCGGGCGCTCCCGTCCTCGCCTCCGACCTGGACGCCTTCGCCCAGGTCCTCGACCAGGGGGCGGCCGGTGAACTCTTCCCCAACGAGGACGCCGACGCCCTGGCCGAGGCGGCCGTACGCCTGCTGGCCGACCCGGAGCGGCGCGCCGCACTGCGGGAGCGGGGCAGCGCCCACGTACGGCGCTTCGACTGGTCCACGGTCGGCGCGGACATCCTGTCCGTCTACGAGACGGTCACCGCGGGAGCGGCGGCGGTGGCGACGGACGACCGGGCGACGGGCCTGCGCGCCCGCTTCGGCCTGGCGAGGGACTGACCCACCGACGCGCCTGGACCCGCGGGCGCGTACGGGCCCACGCGCGCGTGGGGCCAGTGCTGGGCACGGGGGCCGACCCGGGCACGGGGGGCCGTCAGGCGTGCACGGGCGCGCGGCCTCCCGGCAGGCACGGGGCCGTCGTCGCACCCGGAGGCACGTCGTGCACCCGGTCAGCCGCGTGCGGGAGGCCATTGCCGCGTACGAGCCCACGCGTGCGTACGGGCCCACGCGCGGGTAGGGCCACTGCTGGGCACAGGGGCCGGCCCCGGCGGTACCGTCCGGGCCGGGGTCGGGCGCGGTCGGCCCGGCAGGCACGGGGGGGACCGTCAGGCGTGCTCGGGCGGGCACGGCCTCCCGGCAGGCACGGGGCCGCCGTCGCACCCGGAGGCACGTCGTGCACCCGGAGTCACCCGCGTGCGGTAGGCCATTGCCGCGTACGAGCCCGCGGGCGCGTACGGGCCCACGCGCGCGTAGGGCCAGTGCTGGGCACAGGGGCCGACCCGGGCGGTGCCGTCCGGGTCGGGGTCGGGCGCGGTCGGCCCCGCGGGCACGGGGGGACCGTCAGGCGTGCACGGGCGGGCGCGGCCTCCCGGCAGGCACGGGGCCGTCGTCGCACCCGGAGGTACGTCGTGCACCCGGAGTCACCCGCGTGCGGGAGGCCATTGCCGCGTACGGGACCCCTCAGGGCGTACGGAGTCCACCGGACGTACGGAGTCCACCGGACGCACTTGGCCCACGCGGCCCACCGATAGGGTTGCGGCCCGTGACCGCAACCCTCATCTGGATCCTGGTCGTCCTCGTCGCCGTCGGCCTGTACCTCAGCTGGACGGCGGGCCGCCTGGACCGGCTGCACGCCCGGATCGACGCCGCCCGTGCCGCCCTGGACGCACAGCTGCTGCGCAGGGCGTCCGTGGCCCAGGAACTCGCCACCTCCGGCGTGCTCGACCCGGCCGCCTCCATGGTCCTCTACGAGGCCGCACACGCCGCCCGGCAGGCCGAGGAGGAGCTGCGGGAGGTCGCCGAGAGCGAGCTGAGCCAGGCCCTGCGCGCCGTCTTCGCCGACGCGCAGCAGGTGGACGTACTGCGCGAGGCGCCCGGGGGAGAGGCGGCGGCCCACGAACTGGCCGAGGCCGTACGGCGGGTGCCGATGGCCCGTCGTTTCCACAACGACGCGGTGGGCGCCGCCCGCAGGCTGCGCGAGCACCGCAAGGTCCGCTGGTTCCGCCTCGCCGGGCACGCACCCTTCCCGCTGGCCTTCGAGATGGACGACGAGTCGCCGGCCGCCCTGGTGGAGCGGGCGGCGTAGCGCCCCGGGGGACGAAAACGATCCACCGCCTTCTCATTGGCCCTTGCTGTGGCCTGCTCGCCTCACGTTTCCTCGTTGCTGCACAACCCCCCTTCTCCCCAGCGAGGTACCCGTGTCCAGCACGCTCTCCGAAAACCAGGCACCCGAGACCGGCACCGCGCGCGTGAAGCGCGGCATGGCCGAGCAGCTCAAGGGCGGCGTCATCATGGACGTCGTCACGCCGGAGCAGGCGAAGATCGCCGAGGACGCGGGCGCCGTGGCCGTCATGGCCCTGGAGCGCGTCCCCGCCGACATCCGCAAGGACGGCGGCGTGGCCCGGATGTCCGACCCGGACATGATCGAGGGCATCATCGGCGCCGTGTCCATCCCGGTGATGGCCAAGTCCCGCATCGGCCACTTCGTGGAGGCCCAGGTCCTGCAGTCCCTCGGCGTCGACTACATCGACGAGTCCGAGGTCCTCACCCCGGCCGACGAGGTCAACCACAGCGACAAGTTCGCCTTCACCACGCCCTTCGTCTGCGGCGCCACCAACCTGGGCGAGGCCCTGCGGCGGATCGCCGAGGGCGCCGCGATGATCCGCTCCAAGGGCGAGGCCGGCACCGGCAACGTCGTCGAGGCCGTCCGGCACCTGCGCCAGATCAAGAACGAGATCGCCCGCCTGCGCGGCTACGACAACAACGAGCTGTACGCCGCCGCCAAGGACCTGCGCGCCCCGTACGAGCTGGTCAAGGAGGTCTCCGAGCTGGGCAAGCTGCCGGTCGTGCTCTTCTCCGCCGGTGGTGTCGCGACCCCCGCCGACGCCGCGCTCATGCGCCAGCTCGGCGCCGAGGGCGTCTTCGTCGGCTCCGGCATCTTCAAGTCCGGCGACCCGGCCAAGCGTGCCGCCGCCATCGTGAAGGCGACCACCTTCTACGACGACCCGAAGATCATCGCGGACGCGTCCCGCAACCTCGGCGAGGCCATGGTCGGCATCAACTGCGACACCCTCCCCGAGACCGAGCGCTACGCCAACCGCGGCTGGTAAGGGCCCGATCCATGAGTGACACCCCCGTCATCGGGGTCCTGGCCCTCCAGGGCGACGTACGGGAGCACCTCGTCGCCCTGGCCGTGGCCGACGCCGTGGCCAGGCCGGTGCGGCGCCCCGAAGAACTCGCCGAGGTGGACGGCCTGGTCATCCCCGGCGGCGAGTCCACCACCATCTCCAAGCTCGCGGTCCTCTTCGGCGTGATGGAACCCCTCCGCGCGCGCGTGCGGGACGGCATGCCCGTCTACGGCACCTGCGCCGGCATGATCATGCTGGCCGACAAGATCCTCGACCCGCGCTCCGGGCAGGAGACGGTCGGCGGCATCGACATGATCGTGCGCCGCAACGCCTTCGGGCGGCAGAACGAGTCCTTCGAGGCGGCCGTCGACGTCGACGGCGTCGGGGGCGAGCCCGTGGAGGGGGTCTTCATCCGCGCCCCCTGGGTCGAGTCCGTGGGCGCGGCCGCCGAGGTGCTCGCCGAGCACGACGGCCACATCGTCGCCGTCCGCCAGGGCAACGCGCTGGCCACCTCGTTCCACCCGGAACTGACCGGCGACCACCGCGTGCACCGGCTCTTCGCCGACATGGTGCGCGCGAACCGGGCGGCTCAGTCCTTGTAGGATTCCTGCGTTCGTTGCAGGAGATGGGTTACGCGAAGGAGACAGGCAGATGTCCGGCCACTCTAAATGGGCTACGACGAAGCACAAGAAGGCCGTGATCGACGCCAAGCGCGGCAAGCTCTTCGCGAAGCTGATCAAGAATATCGAGGTCGCGGCGCGCATGGGCGGCGTCGACATCGAGGGCAACCCGACGCTGTACGACGCCATCCAGAAGGCGAAGAAGCAGTCGGTGCCCAACAAGAACATCGACTCCGCGGTCAAGCGCGGCGGCGGCCTGGAGGCCGGCGGCGCCGACTACGAGACGATCATGTACGAGGGCTACGGTCCGAACGGTGTCGCGGTGCTCATCGAGTGCCTCACCGACAACCGCAACCGCGCCGCCTCCGACGTCCGCGTCGCCATGACCCGCAACGGCGGTTCGATGGCCGACCCGGGCTCGGTGTCGTACCTGTTCAACCGCAAGGGCGTCGTGATCGTGCCCAAGGGCGAGCTGGCCGAGGACGACGTCCTCGGCGCCGTCCTGGACGCGGGGGCCGAGGAGGTCAACGACCTCGGCGAGTCCTTCGAGGTGCTCAGCGAGGCCACCGACCTGGTCGCGGTCCGCACCGCCCTCCAGGAGGCCGGGATCGACTACGAGTCCGCCGACGCCAACTTCGTCCCGACCATGCAGATCGAGCTGGACGAGGAGGGCGCGCGGAAGATCTTCCGGCTCATCGACGCCCTGGAGGACAGCGACGACGTGCAGAACGTCTTCGCCAACTTCGACGTGAGCGACGAGATCATGGAGAAGGTGGACGCATAGGCCGCGCCCTGTGCTCAGCGGGCCGACGGGGACACCACCCGTCGGCCCGTCGCGTTGTCGGTGGCACCCGATAGCCTGCACAAACAGGTGATCGACGAGAGGGGCCTGCTGGTGCGCGTACTGGGGGTGGACCCGGGGCTGACCCGTTGCGGGATCGGCGTCGTGGAGGGCGTCGCGGGCCGGCCGCTCACCATGATCGGCGTCGGCGTCGTCCGCACGCCCGCGGACGCCGACCTCGGCCACCGCCTCGTCGCCGTCGAGCAGGGCATCGAGCAGTGGCTCGACGAGCACCGGCCGGAGTTCGTCGCCGTCGAGCGCGTCTTCAGCCAGCACAACGTCCGCACCGTCATGGGCACCGCCCAGGCCAGCGCCGTGGCGATCCTGTGCGCGTCCCGCCGCGGCATCCCCGTCGCCCTGCACACCCCGAGCGAGGTGAAGGCCGCCGTCACCGGCAGCGGCCGCGCCGACAAGGCACAGGTCGGCGCCATGGTCACCCGCCTGCTCCGGCTCGCCGCCCCGCCCAAGCCCGCCGACGCCGCGGACGCCCTCGCCCTCGCCATCTGCCACATCTGGCGCGCCCCCGCGCAGAACCGCCTCCAGCAGGCCGTGGCCCTGCACACCTCACCGGGCCCGCGCCGCCCCCACAAGCCCCACCCGTCGAAAGGCCGCCCCGCATGATCGCCTTCGTCAGCGGCACCGTCGCCGCCCTCGCACCCGACGCCGCGGTGGTCGAGGTCGGCGGCGTCGGCATGGCCGTGCAGTGCACGCCGAACACGCTCTCCACCCTGCGGCTCGGCAAGCCCGCCAAGCTCGCCACCTCCCTCGTCGTGCGGGAGGACTCGCTCACCCTCTACGGCTTCGCCGACGACGACGAGCGCCAGGTCTTCGAACTGCTCCAGACCGCCAGCGGCGTCGGCCCCCGCCTCGCCCAGGCGATGCTCGCCGTGCACCGGCCCGACGCCCTGCGCAGAGCGGTCTCCACGGGGGACGAGAAGGCGCTCACCACCGTCCCCGGCATCGGCAAGAAGGGAGCGCAGAAGCTGCTCCTGGAACTGAAGGACCGGCTCGGCGAGCCCATCGGCGCCCCCGCCGTCGGCGCCCCGGTCAGCACCGGCTGGCGCGACCAGCTGCACGCCGCCCTGATCGGCCTCGGGTACGCGACCCGCGAGGCCGACGAGGCCGTCTCCGCCGTGGCGCCGCAGGCCGAGGCCGCCGGGGGCGCGCCGCAGGTGGGCCAGTTGCTCAAGGCCGCCCTGCAGACGCTGAACCGCGCCCGCTGACCACGCCCGCCACCACCGACCCGGTGCGCACGGCAAGGAGAATCAAGTGAACTGGGACGACACGACCGACGCGGAGGCCGCCGCCGAGCGGCTGGTCGGCGCTGCCGCCGACGGCGAGGACCAGGCCGTCGAGGCCGCCCTGCGCCCCAAGGACCTGGGCGAGTTCATCGGCCAGGAGAAGGTCCGCGAGCAGCTCGACCTGGTGCTCCGCGCCGCACGCGCGCGCGGGGCCACCGCCGACCACGTGCTCCTGTCCGGCGCCCCGGGCCTCGGCAAGACCACCCTCTCGATGATCATCGCGGCCGAGATGGAAGCCCCCATCCGCATCACCTCGGGCCCCGCCATCCAGCACGCCGGCGACCTCGCGGCGATCCTCTCCTCCCTCCAGGAGGGCGAGGTGCTCTTCCTCGACGAGATCCACCGCATGTCGCGGCCCGCCGAAGAAATGCTCTACATGGCGATGGAGGACTTCCGCGTCGACGTCATCGTCGGCAAGGGCCCCGGCGCCACCGCCATCCCCCTGGAGCTGCCCCCGTTCACCCTGGTCGGCGCCACCACGCGCGCGGGCCTGCTGCCGCCCCCGCTGCGCGACCGCTTCGGCTTCACCGCCCACATGGAGTTCTACGGACCGGCCGAGCTGGAACGCGTGATCCACCGCTCCGCGGGTCTGCTCGACGTCGAGATCGACGCCACCGGCGCCGCCGAGATCGCCGGCCGCTCCCGCGGCACCCCCCGCATCGCCAACCGCCTGCTGCGCCGGGTCCGCGACTACGCCCAGGTCAAGGCAGACGGCCTGATCACCCAGGAGATCGCCTCGGCCGCCCTCGCCGTGTACGAGGTCGACGCCCGGGGCCTGGACCGCCTCGACCGCGGGGTGCTGGAGGCGCTCCTCAAGCTGTTCGGCGGCGGACCGGTCGGCCTGTCCACGCTCGCCGTCGCCGTGGGGGAGGAGCGTGAGACAGTGGAAGAGGTCGCCGAACCCTTCCTCGTACGGGAGGGTCTGCTCGCCCGCACCCCACGCGGACGGGTGGCCACTCCGGCCGCTTGGGCGCACCTCGGCCTCACCCCGCCGCGTTCGCAGGGTTCAGGAAACGGACAACCGGACCTGTTCGGGGCGTGAGGACCCGCTCACGCGGGGCACATTCGCCGGAGCAGGAACCCCGGTGCCATGCTGGGCGTTGTTCCATGCGCGCGGACTCGCCTAGACTCCGCCGATGCCGCCCCTGTCGGCGGTGTACACACCCCCAACCATCAGGCCGCTCCCCATCGCGGTCGTGTGAAGGAAGTACCGACCCGTGAGTCTCGTGACCCTCCTCCCGTTCATCGTGCTCATCGGGGCCATGTTCCTGATGACCCGGTCGGCGAAGAAGAAGCAGCAGCAGGCCGCCAACATGCGGAGCGAGATGCAGCCCGGAACCGGTGTCCGCACCATCGGGGGCATGTACGCCACGGTCAAGGAGGTCAACGACGACACCGTCCTCCTCGACGCCGGCCCGGGGGTCGAGCTGCTCTTCGCCAAGAACTCCATCGGTGCCGTCCTCACCGACGACGAGTACAACCGCATCGTCCACGGCATCGAGCACGACCTGAAGTCCGACGCGGACGTCGTTCCCGACGACGCCTCCTCCCTCACCGAGACCGACGCCTCCGACGACGACGCCTCCGACGACAAGTCCGTCGACCTCGGCAAGAAGGCCGAGCCCGCCGACGAGACGGCCGACGAGCCGACGGCCGACGAGCCGACGGTCGACGCCGCGCCCGCCGAGGCGAAGACGGACGAGCAGGCGAAGAAGTCCGACGGCGGTTCCGAGGCGAAGTAAGCCGTGCCCCGGGGTGCGCGGGACGGGTTCCCGCGCACCCCGCGTGACGCGCGGCTCGCACGGATCCGGACACCATGTGATGGCCGCCGGTGACGCCTTCTGGGCGCGAAGCGGCCCGAGAGGGAGTACACAAAGGTGGTAGCACCTAAAAAGGGAAAGAATGCGAGCGCTCAGAGTAAGCCCGGGCGCTCGCTGGCCCTGATTCTGATCGCCATCGTGGCGCTCACCGGAGGCATGTTCGCCTCCGGGCACACGACTCCGCGTCTCGGCATCGACCTGGCTGGTGGCACGAGCATCACCCTGCGGGCCGTGCCCGAGGCGGGCCAGGAGTCCGCGATCAACAAGACCAACATGGACACCGCGGTCGAGATCATGAACCGCCGTGTCAATGGTCTGGGTGTTTCCGAGGCCGAGGTCCAGACCCAGGGCGACCGGAACATCATCGTCAACATCCCCAAGGGGACGAACTCGAAGGAAGCCCGGCAGCAGGTCGGCACCACCGCCAAGCTGTACTTCCGTCCGGTCCTCGCCACCGAACTCTCCGGTGCCAACGCGACCGGCACCCCCTCGGCGAGCGAGACCGGCGGTGCCTCGGACAAGGCGACCGACAAGGCGACCGACAAGGCGACCGACAAGGCCACGGACAAGGCGACCGACGGCGACAAGGCCACCGACGGCGACAAGGCCACCGACGGCGACAAGGCGAGCGGCACGCCGTCCGACTCCGCCTCGGCGAGCGCCACCAGCCAGGGCCGCGCCGCCAGCGACGCCCTGAAGGCCGACCCCAGCCCGTCCGCGACGAGCTCCGACGGAGCCTCCCCGTCCCCGAGCGCCAGCGCCTCCGGCGACGACGCCACCGCCAAGCTGCAGCAGCAGTACGCGGCCCTGGACTGCACCGACAAGAACGCCCGCGCCAAGGCCGGTGACGGCGCCAAGCCGAGCGAGCAGACCGTGGCCTGCGGCCAGAACTCGCAGGGCCAGTGGCAGAAGTACATCCTCGGCGCCGCCGCGGTCGACGGCACCGAGGTCGACGAGGCCGAGGCCGTCTACAACACGCAGACCGCCGCCGGCTGGACCGTGACGATGAAGTTCACGGACAAGGGCAGCAAGAAGTTCGCGGACATCACCGGCAAGCTGGCGCAGAACCAGTCCCCGCAGAACCAGTTCGCCATCGTCCTGGACAACGAGGTCGTCTCCGACCCGTACGTCAGCCAGGCGCTCACCGGCGGCAACGCGGAGATCTCCGGCAGCTTCGGCCAGGAGGAGGCCCAGAGCCTCGCCAACATGCTGTCCTACGGCGCGCTGCCGCTGACCTTCAAGGAGGACAGCGTCACCACCGTCACCGCCGCGCTCGGCGGTGAGCAGCTCAAGGCCGGTCTGATCGCGGGCGCGATCGGCCTCGCCCTGGTCGTCCTCTACCTGCTGTTCTACTACCGCGGGCTGTCGTTCATCGCGGTCTGCTCGCTGCTGGTCTCGGCCGGCCTCACGTACGTGATCATGTCGCTGCTCGGCCCGACCATCGGCTTCGCGCTGAACCTGCCGGCCGTGTGCGGTGCCATCGTCGCCATCGGCATCACGGCGGACTCGTTCATCGTGTACTTCGAACGCGTCCGCGACGAGATCCGGGAGGGCCGCACGCTGCGCCCCTCCGTCGAGCGGGCCTGGCCGCGCGCCCGGCGCACCATCCTCGTCTCCGACTTCGTGTCCTTCCTCGCCGCCGCGGTGCTCTTCATCGTCACCGTCGGCAAGGTGCAGGGCTTCGCGTTCACGCTGGGCCTGACGACCCTGCTCGACGTGGTCGTGGTGTTCCTGTTCACCAAGCCGCTGCTGACACTGATGGCGCGGCGCAAGTTCTTCGCGAGCGGCCACAAGTGGTCCGGCCTCGACCCCAAGGCCCTGGGTGCCAAGCCTCCGCTGCGCCGCACCCGCCGTCCGTCCCGTCCTGCCGCCGGCCCTGTCGACCCGAAGGAGGCGTGAGAGATGTCGAAGCTCGGCACACTCGGCGCCCGACTGCACCACGGCGAGGTCGGCTACGACTTCGTCAAGAACCGCAAGATCTGGTACGGCATCTCGATCCTCATCACCATCACGGCCATCGTCGGCCTGGCGGTGCGCGGCCTGCACATGGGCATCGAGTTCCAGGGCGGCGCGGTCTTCACCACCCCGAAGAACATGAGCGCCTCGGTCGCCCAGACCGAGACCTGGGCGGAGGAGGCCTCCGGCCACGACGCCATCGTCCAGAAGCTCGGCGACGGCAGCCTCCGCATCCAGATCGCGGGCACCGACACCCAGCAGTCGGACCGGATCAAGGAGGACCTCTCCAAGAACCTGGACGTCTCCGCGGAGAAGATCAACGCCGACCTGGTCGGCCCCAGCTGGGGTGACCAGATTGCGAACAAGGCCTGGCAGGGCCTCGGGATCTTCATGGTCCTCGTGGTGATCTACCTGGCGATCGCGTTCGAGTGGCGCATGGCACTGGCCGCCTTCGTCGCACTGATCCACGACATCACCATCACCGTGGGCATCTACGCCCTCGTCGGCTTCGAGGTCACGCCCGGCACGGTGATCGGTCTGCTGACCATCCTCGGTTACTCGCTCTACGACACGGTCGTCGTCTTCGACAGCCTCAAGGAGCAGACGCGGGACATCACCAAGCAGACCCGCTGGACCTACGCGGAGATCGCCAACCGCTCGATCAACAGCACCCTGGTCCGCTCCATCAACACCACGGTGGTCGCGCTGCTGCCGGTGGCGGGCCTGCTGTTCATCGGCGGCGGTGTCCTCGGCGCCGGCATGCTCAACGACATCTCGCTGTCGCTGTTCGTCGGTCTCGCCGCGGGCGCCTACTCGTCGATCTTCATCGCCACGCCGCTCGTCGCCGACCTCAAGGAGGCCGAGCCGCAGATGAAGGCCCTCAAGAAGCGGGTCCTCGCCAAGCGTGCCCAGGGGGCCGCCAAGGGCGAGAGCGCGGAGTCCGCGGCTGACGCGGAGGCGTACGACGCCGACGAGCCGGACGACGCCGCACCCGCGGTCGTCGGGCCCCGCAATCAGCCCGCGTCCCGCGGCAGGGGCCGCGGCCGGCCCTCGGGGAAGCGCCGATGACCGAGACGACCGACCTCACGGAGTTGCTGCTCAGCCGCATCCGTGACGTGGCCGACTACCCGGAGCCGGGCGTGGTGTTCAAGGACATCACCCCGCTTCTGGCGGACCCGGCGGCGTTCACCGCCCTGACCGACGCCCTCGCCGAGGTCGCCGGGCGGACCGGCGCCACCAAGGTCGTCGGCCTGGAGGCCCGCGGCTTCATCCTCGGCGCCCCGGTGGCCCTGAGGGCGGGCCTCGGCTTCATCCCCGTGCGCAAGGCGGGCAAGCTCCCCGGAGCCACCCTCAGCCAGGCGTACGACCTGGAGTACGGCTCCGCCGAGATCGAGGTGCACGCCGAGGACCTCACCGCGGGCGACCGCGTGCTGGTCGTCGACGACGTCCTCGCCACCGGCGGCACCGCCGAGGCCTCGCTGGAGCTGATCCGCCGGGCCGGAGCCGAGGTCGCGGGCCTCGCCGTGCTGATGGAGCTGGGCTTCCTCGACGGGCGGGCCCGGCTGGAGCCCGCTCTGGCCGGGGCCCCGCTGAAGGCGCTGCTCACGGTCTGAACCGTGCGAACCGCACCCCTGGGGCGGGCCCGGAGGAATCCGGCGCCCGCCCCAGGCGTTGCAGGGGTTGACGGCCGTCGCAGGCCCTCACATTGGCCAGAAGGCGATCCTGGAGGGCAGGATCGCTACCATGGGGTATCCGGAGCCTGACCGGGGGACCCGGATCGCGCACGAGGAGTCCTCTTGCCAGACGAGGCCCAGCCACTGACCGCCGCCAAGCCCGAGTCCGCCTCGGCGTCCGCGGCGAAGCCCGCGCCGAGCGCGCCCCAGGCGAAGAACGACACGCACGGGCCGATCCAGCACGCCCCGGCCGCACCGGTCGACAAGCCCGCCGAGCAGCAGCCGCGCCCCAAGCCGCTGCCGGCCGAGCGCCCGCAGAACGCGCCCGTGGTCCGCGCCCCCGCCGGGCAGCCCGCCCGCTCCGGCTCCTCCAACCGCGTCCGCGCCCGCCTGGCCCGCCTCGGCGTCCAGCGCGCCAACCCGTACAACCCGGTCCTGGAGCCGCTGCTGCGCATAGTGCGCGGCAACGACCCCAAGATCGAGACGGCGACCCTGCGCCAGATCGAGCGCGCCTACCAGGTCGCCGAACGCTGGCACCGCGGCCAGAAGCGCAAGAGCGGCGACCCGTACATCACGCACCCGCTGGCCGTCACCACGATCCTCGCCGAGCTGGGCATGGATCCGGCCACGCTGATGGCCGGGCTGCTGCACGACACCGTCGAGGACACCGAGTACGGCCTGGAGGACCTGCGCCGCGACTTCGGCGACGTGGTCACCCTGCTCGTCGACGGCGTCACCAAGCTGGACAAGGTCAAGTTCGGCGAGGCCGCGCAGGCCGAGACCGTGCGCAAGATGGTCGTCGCCATGGCCAAGGACCCGCGCGTCCTGGTCATCAAGCTCGCCGACCGCCTGCACAACATGCGCACCATGCGCTACCTCAAGCGCGAGAAGCAGGAGAAGAAGGCGCGCGAGACCCTGGAGATCTACGCGCCGCTCGCCCACCGCCTGGGCATGAACACCATCAAGTGGGAGCTGGAGGACCTCGCCTTCGCGATCCTCTACCCCAAGATGTACGACGAGATCGTCCGCCTGGTCGCCGAGCGCGCCCCCAAACGCGACGAGTACCTCGCCGTCGTCACCGACGAGGTCCAGCAGGACCTGCGCGCGGCCCGCATCAAGGCGACCGTCACCGGCCGCCCCAAGCACTACTACAGCGTCTACCAGAAGATGATCGTCCGCGGCCGTGACTTCGCGGAGATCTACGACCTGGTGGGCATCCGCGTCCTGGTGGACACCGTCCGCGACTGCTACGCGGCGCTCGGCACGGTCCACGCCCGCTGGAACCCGGTTCCGGGGCGGTTCAAGGACTACATCGCGATGCCCAAGTTCAACATGTACCAGTCGCTGCACACGACGGTCATCGGGCCCGGCGGCAAGCCGGTCGAGCTGCAGATCCGCACCTTCGACATGCACCGCCGCGCGGAGTACGGCATCGCCGCGCACTGGAAGTACAAGCAGGAGGCCGTCGCCGGCGCCTCCAAGGTGCGCACCGACGCCCCCAGGTCGTCCGGCAAGAGCAAGGACGACCACCTCAACGACATGGCGTGGCTGCGCCAGCTCCTTGACTGGCAGAAGGAGACCGAGGACCCGGGGGAGTTCCTGGAGTCCCTGCGCTTCGACCTCTCCCGCAACGAGGTCTTCGTCTTCACCCCCAAGGGCGACGTCATAGCGCTCCCGGCCGGGGCCACCCCCGTGGACTTCGCCTACGCCGTCCACACCGAGGTCGGCCACCGCACCATAGGGGCACGGGTCAACGGACGGCTGGTGCCGCTGGAGTCCACCCTGGACAACGGCGACCTGGTGGAGGTCTTCACCTCCAAGGCGGCCGGCGCGGGCCCCTCCCGCGACTGGCTCGGCTTCGTGAAGTCGCCCCGCGCCCGCAACAAGATCCGCGCCTGGTTCTCCAAGGAGCGCCGCGACGAGGCGATCGAGCAGGGCAAGGACGCCATCGTCCGCGCGATGCGCAAGCAGAACCTGCCGATCCAGCGCATCCTCACCGGCGACTCCCTGGTGACGCTCGCGCACGAGATGCGCTACTCGGACATCTCCGCGCTGTACGCCGCGATCGGCGAGGGCCACGTCTCCGCGCCGAACATCGTGCAGAAGCTGGTCCAGGCGCTCGGCGGCGAGGAGGCGGCCACCGAGGAGATCGACGAGTCGGTTCCGCCGTCCCGCGGCCGGGGCCGCAAGCGCCGGGCGAACGCCGACCCGGGCGTGGTCGTCAAGGGCGTCGAGGACGTGTGGGTCAAGCTGGCCCGCTGCTGCACGCCCGTGCCCGGCGACCCGATCATCGGCTTCGTCACCCGCGGCAGCGGCGTCTCCGTCCACCGCAGCGACTGCGTGAACGTGGACTCGCTCTCCCGCGAGCCGGAGCGCATCCTCGAGGTCGAGTGGGCGCCGACCCAGTCCTCGGTCTTCCTGGTCGCCATCCAGGTCGAGGCGCTGGACCGCTCCCGGCTGCTGTCGGACGTCACGCGCGTGCTGTCCGACCAGCACGTCAACATCCTGTCGGCGGCCGTCCAGACCTCCCGCGACCGGGTGGCCACCTCCCGCTTCACCTTCGAGATGGGCGACCCGAAGCACCTGGGGCACGTCCTGAAGGCCGTACGCGGCGTCGAGGGCGTCTACGACGTATACCGGGTGACTTCGGCGCGCAGGCCCTCATAGCGGGCCGCACAGGCGCACACACGAGAGGGGCTCTCGTACGCACCGTACGGGAGCCCCTCTCGTGTCCGGTCGGCGGCCGTCAGCCGCCGAACTCGTGCAGCCCCTTGAGCGCCTGGTCGAGGAGCGCCTGGCGGCCCTCCAGCTCACGCGCGAGCTTGTCGGCCTTGGCGTCGTTGCCCTGGGCGCGGGCCTGCTCGACCTGGGAGCGCAGCTTGTCCACGGCGGCCTGGAGCTGACCGGTCAGGCCCTCGGCACGCGCGCGTGCCTCCGGGTTGGTCCGGCGCCACTCGGCCTCCTCGGCCTCCTGGAGGGCCCGCTCCACCGCGTGCATCCGCCCCTCGACCTTCGGCCGGGCGTCGCGCGGCACGTGGCCGATGGCCTCCCAGCGCTCGTTGACCGAACGGAACGCGGCGCGGGCCGACTTCAGGTCGGAGACCGGGACGAGCTTCTCGGCCTCCGTGACCAGCTCCTCCTTGAGCTTCAGGTTCTCCGACTGCTCGGCGTCCCGCTCGGCGAAGACCGAGCTGCGGGCGGCGAAGAACACGTCCTGGGCGCCGCGGAAGCGGTTCCACAGGTCGTCCTCGTGCTCGCGCTGGGCCCGGCCCGCGGCCTTCCACTCGGACATCAGGTCGCGATAGCGGGCGGCCGTCGGTCCCCAGTCCGTCGAGTTCGACAGCGCCTCGGCCTCGGAGACCAGCCGCTCCTTGATCCGCCGGGCCTCCTCGCGCTGTGCGTCGAGCTGCGCGAAGTGCTGCTTGCGGCGCTTGGAGAACGCCGAGCGGGCGTGCGAGAAGCGGTGCCACAGCTCGTCGTCGGACTTGCGGTCCAGACGCGGCAGACCCTTCCAGGTGTCGACCAGGGACCGCAGCCGCTCACCGGCCGCCCGCCACTGGTCCGAGCGCGCCAGCTCCTCGGCCTCGGCCACCAGGGCCTCCTTGGCGCCGCGTGCCTCGTCGGACTGCTTGGCCCGCTGGGCCTTGCGCTCCTCGCGCCGGGTCTCCACGAGCGCGACGAGCTGGTCCAGCCGGGTCCGCAGGGCCTCCAGGTCGCCGACCGCGTGGTGCGCGTCCACCTGCTCGCGCAGGTGGTCGACGGCGGTCTGGGCGTCCTTGGCCGACAGGTCGGTGGTCTTCACCCGCTTCTCGAGGAGGCCGATCTCGACAACCAGGCCTTCGTACTTGCGTTCGAAGTAGGCCAGTGCCTCCTCGGGGGAGCCTGCCTGCCAGGAGCCGACGACCTGCTCGCCGTCGGCCGTACGCACGTACACGGTCCCCGTCTCATCGACGCGGCCCCACGGGTCGCTGCTCACAGCGCCTCCTCCACATGATGCCTGCGGAGGGCTTCGCTACCCCCGGGCATCGTCCACAGTTTCGTCACGGCCAACATAGGCGACCGGCGGGTGGCCTGTCCGCATCCCGCACGACCGAACTTTCGCTGATGAGGGTCAGGATTTCGTGACGGTCGCCTTGTTGATCACGACCGTCGCGTTGGGCGCGGTGTTGCCGGTCGTGGGGTCCGCGGGCTGGGCTCCCGCGGAGGCGATCTTCTTCAGTACGGCCATGCCCTCCTTCGACACGGTGCCGAACGGGGTGTAGCTCGGGGGCAGCTGGCTGTCCTGGTACACGAGGAAGAACTGGCTGCCGCCCGAGTCCGGCTGACCGGTGTTCGCCATCGCCACCGTGCCGGCCGGGTACACGTTGTCCTTGAGGCTCTTGTCCTTCAGGTTCTCGTCCGGGATGTTGTAGCCGGGACCGCCGTTGCCCTGGGCCGTGGGGTCGCCGCACTGGAGCACGTAGATGCCCTCGGTGGTGAGCCGGTGACACTTGGTGTGGTCGAAGTAGCCCTTGCCGGCCAGGAAGTCGAACGAGTTGACGGTGTGCGGTGCCGCCTTCGCCTTGAGCGCGATGTCGATGTCGCCGCAGGTGGTGGCCAGCTTCATCGTGTACTTCGCCGACTTGTCGACGGTCTGCGCGGGCTCCTTCTTCCAGGTCTGCGTCTTGACCTTGCCCTCGGCCGGCTTGTCGCACGGGTCCGGCGCCTTGCTGGGCGCCGAGGCGCTCGGAGTGACCTCCGCGCCCGCGTTCGTCTTGTCGTCGTCGTCCCCCAGGACCACGCCGGTCGTGTACAGCGCGACACTGCCGATCAGAATCACGCCGAGCACCGACGCTATAGCGGCGTTGCGCATGCGTGCCTTGCGTCGCGCGGAGGTGCGTCGCTGCTGCTGCCGCAAGAACTTCTCCCGGGCGAGCTGACGCCGCCGCTGCTCCTGGGTGACCACCGGGTTCTCTCCTCATGCGTCTTCGTGTGCCGACCGGTACGCGTGGGTGCGATGAGCCGACCGTGGGCGTGTAGCCCCGTACCGTATATGGGTTCGCTGAGGAATCGGCACCGCCGGTAGGCTCTGACCATGGGCGCGACCCGTTCGCAAGCCCACCCGTACCGACCCAAACGAAGGACGATCGTGCTCATTGCCGGGTTCCCCGCCGGTGCCTGGGGGACGAATTGCTATCTCGTCGCCCCCGCCGCCGGTGAGGAGTGCGTGATCATCGACCCGGGCCACCAGGCGGCCCCCGGAGTCGAGGACGCGATCCGCAAGCATCGGCTCAAGCCCGTCGCCGTCGTCCTCACCCACGGCCACATCGACCACGTCGCCTCGGTCGTCCCGGTGTGCGGCGCCCACGACGTGCCCGCCTGGATCCACCCCGAGGACCGCTTCATGATGAGCGACCCCGAGAAGGGGATCGGCCGCAGCATCGGCATGCCGCTCATGGGCGAGCTGACCGTGGGGGAGCCGGACGACGTCAAGGAGCTGACCGACGGCGCGCGGCTGGCGCTGGCGGGCATGGAACTGACCGTCGCGCACGCCCCGGGCCATACCAAGGGGTCGGTGACCTTCGGCCTGCCCGAGGCGGCGGACATCCCGCCGGTCATGTTCTCGGGCGACCTGCTGTTCGCCGGCTCCATCGGACGCACCGACTTCCCCGGTGGCTCCATGGACGACATGCTCGAGTCCCTGGCACGCGTGTGCCTGCCGCTCGACGACTCGACCGTGGTGCTCTCCGGACACGGCCCCCAGACGACCATCGGCCAGGAACGCGCCACCAACCCGTATCTGCGGCAGGTGGCCGCCGGCCAGGGCGCATCGGACGCGCCCCGACGAGGAATGTGACGAGACCTTCCGTGAGCACCTTCAAGGCCCCCAAGGGCACGTACGACCTGCTGCCGCCCGACTCCGCCAAGTTCCTGGCCGTCCGCGAGGCGATCGCCGCCCCGCTGCGCAACTCCGGCTACGGCTACATCGAGACGCCCGGCTTCGAGAACGTCGAGCTGTTCGCGCGCGGTGTCGGCGAGTCCACCGACATCGTGACCAAGGAGATGTACGTCTTCGAGACCAAGGGCGGCGACCGGCTCGCCCTGCGCCCGGAGACCACCGCCCCCGTGCTGCGCGCGGTCCTGGAGGCCAACCTGCACAAGGCGGGCAACCTGCCGGTGAAGGTCTGGTACTCGGGCTCGCAGTACCGCTACGAGCGCCCCCAGAAGGGCCGTTACCGCCACTTCTCCCAGGTCGGCGCCGAGGCGATCGGTGCCGAGGACCCGGCCCTGGACGCCGAACTGATCATCCTGGCCGACCAGTCGTACCGCGCACTCGGCCTGCGGGACTTCCGCATCCTGCTCAACTCCCTGGGCGACCAGGAGTGCCGTCCCGTCTACCGGGCCGCGCTCCAGGACTTCCTGCGGGGGCTCGACCTGGACGAGGAGACCCTGCGCCGCGCGGAGATCAATCCGCTGCGCGTCCTGGACGACAAGCGCCCGGACGTGCAGAAGCAGCTCACCGACGCCCCGCTGCTGCGCGACTACCTGTGCGACGCCTGCAAGGCGTACCACGAGGAGGTGCGCTCTCTACTGGTGGCGCAAGGCGTGGCCTTTGAGGACGACACCAAGCTGGTGCGCGGCCTGGACTACTACACGCGCACGACGTTCGAGTTCGTCCACGACGGCCTCGGCTCCCAGTCCGCGGTGGGCGGCGGCGGCCGCTACGACGGCCTGTCCGAGATGATCGGCGGCCCCTCGCTGCCCTCGGTCGGCTGGGCCCTCGGCGTCGACCGCACCGTCCTCGCCCTGGAGGCGGAGGGCATCGAACTGGACATCCCGTCCGCCACCTCCGTCTTCGCGGTCCCGCTGGGGGAGGAGGCCCGCCGGATCCTGTTCGCCAAGGTCACCGAGCTGCGCAAGAACGGCGTCGCCGCCGACTTCTCCTACGGCGGCAAGGGCCTCAAGGCCGCGATGAAGGCGGCCAACCGCTCCGGAGCCCGCTACACCCTGGTCCTGGGCGAGCGGGACCTCGCCGAGGGCGTCGTCCAGCTCAAGGACATGGAGTCCGGCGAGCAGACCGCGATCGGCGTCAACGAGATCGTGGCGGAGTTGGAGTCGAGGCTCGGCTAGCGGGACGACCCCCTTCAGGGGCACGCGTTTTCGCTCGCGCGTGCCCCTGGGGAACGGGTGGTGGCCCAAACGCGCCGCTCCGGAGTGATCGTTGATCCGTTCATAGGCTCATCGAACGGTGCCCCTACAGGCTTGTGCGGCACAATGGCCCCTGCCCGAAGCAGGTCCCACTCCCCAGTGACGGAATCGGCGTGATGAGCAAGACGACAGTGAAGGACGTCTCCACCGTGGCAGAGTCCGCGCCGGACGGCAGCACCCGCGCCCCGCGCACCGAGGGCGGCAGCCGGGCGCTCGCGCTGCTGCTGGTGATCACGGGCGCGGCCGGCCTGCTCGCCGCGTGGGTCATCACGATCGACAAGCAGAAGATCCTCGAGGCCAAGGTCGCAGGCACGACGTTCACGCCCGGCTGCAGCCTCAACCCGGTCGTCTCCTGCGGCAACATCATGGAGAGCGACCAGGCCTCGGTCTTCGGCTTCCCCAACCCGATGCTCGGCCTCGTCGCCTACGGCATCGTCATCTGCGTCGGCATGAGTCTGCTCGCCCGTGCCACCTACCCGCGCTGGTACTGGCTGACCTTCAACGCCGGCTGCCTGTTCGGCGTCGCGTTCGTCTCGTGGCTGCAGTTCCAGTCCCTGTACCGGATCAACTCGCTGTGCCTGTGGTGCTGCCTGGCCTGGGTCGCCACGATCCTGATGTTCTGGTACGTGACGTCCTTCAACGTCCGCAAGGGCTTCCTGCCCGCGCCGGGCTGGCTGCGCGGCTTCTTCGGCGAGTTCACCTGGGTCCTGCCGGTGCTGCACATCGGCATCATCGGCATGATGATCCTCACCCGCTGGTGGGACTTCTGGACCAGCTGACCGGCCTTTCGCGCGGGCGGGCCCACCGGGCCCGCCGCGTTGTCGGTGCGGTCATTTAGGGTTCAAGGCGTGGAGCCCGATCTGTTCACCGCCGCAGCCGAAGAACGCCAGGAGAAGGACCCGACCGGCAGCCCCCTCGCCGTGCGGATGCGTCCGCGCACCCTCGACGAGGTCGTCGGCCAGCAGCACCTGCTCAAGCCCGGATCCCCCCTGCGCCGCCTGGTCGGCGAGGGCGCGTCCGGTCCGGCGGGGCCCTCGTCGGTCATCCTCTGGGGCCCGCCGGGCACCGGCAAGACCACCCTGGCGTACGTCGTCTCCAAGGCCACCAACAAGCGCTTCGTGGAGCTGTCGGCGATCACCGCGGGCGTCAAGGAGGTCCGCGCGGTCATCGACGGCGCCCGCCGCGCGGTCGGCGGGTACGGCAAGGAGACCGTCCTCTTCCTCGACGAGATCCACCGCTTCAGCAAGGCCCAGCAGGACTCCCTGCTCCCGGCCGTGGAGAACCGCTGGGTCACCCTGATCGCCGCCACCACCGAGAACCCGTACTTCTCGGTGATCTCCCCGCTGCTCTCCCGCTCCCTCCTGCTCACCCTCGAACCCCTCACCGACGACGACGTCCGGGACCTGCTGCGCCGCGCCCTGACCGACGAGCGCGGTCTCAAGGGCGCCGTCACCCTGCCCGAGGACACCGAGGAGCACCTCCTGCGCATCGCCGGCGGCGACGCCCGGCGCGCGCTCACCGCGCTGGAGGCCGCCGCCGGGGCCGCGCTCGACAAGGGCGAGGCGGAGATCGGGCTGACCACGCTGGAGGAGACGGTCGACCGGGCCGCGGTGAAGTACGACCGCGACGGCGACCAGCACTACGACGTCGCCAGCGCCCTGATCAAGTCCATCCGCGGGTCCGACGTGGACGCCGCCCTGCACTACCTGGCCCGGATGATCGAGGCCGGCGAGGACCCCCGCTTCATCGCCCGGCGCCTGATGATCTCGGCCAGCGAGGACATCGGCCTGGCCGATCCGAACGCGCTGCAGATCGCCGTCGCCGCCGCCCAGGCCGTCGCCATGATCGGCTTCCCCGAGGCCGCCCTCACTCTCAGCCACGCCACCATCGCCCTGGCGCTGGCCCCCAAGTCCAACGCCGCGACCACCGCCATCGGCGCCGCCCTGGACGACGTGCGCAAGGGGCACACCGGACCGGTCCCGGCCCACCTGCGCGACAGCCACTACAAGGGCGCGGGCAAGCTCGGACACGGGCAGGGCTACGTGTACCCGCACGACCTGCCCGAGGGCATCGCCGCCCAGCAGTACGCCCCGGACGGCCTCAAGGACCGGACGTACTACACGCCGACCCGGCACGGCGCCGAGGCCCGGTACGCGGACGCCGTGGAGTGGACCCGCGGGCACCTCGGTCGCAAGCCGTCCTGAGCAGCCTGTAGAATCCCTCGCAGTGCCGTGTCCCGTGCAGTCAGAACGGGACGACCGGCCGGAACCCTCACGGGTTCCAGGAGCGTCGCGCACCGTCGATGGTGTCGCGGGCAGCCCACCACCACCCGGGGACCCGGGAGCGGTCGGTGGGCCACTCGCGTGCTGCACGTATGTGCCCAGACCAGGGAGCGGCTGCCCGGCAGGTCCCGAGCGGACCCGGCGGGTTTCCCCGGCTGCGGATGCGACCTCCCTCAACCCTGACAAGCCGGAAACCCAGAAAAGAGACACAGACAGTGGCGAACCAGCCCCGCCCCAAGGTCAAGAAGTCGCGTGCCCTCGGCATCGCGCTGACCCCGAAGGCCGTCAAGTACTTCGAGGCCCGCCCCTACCCGCCGGGTGAGCACGGCCGCGGCCGCAAGCAGAACTCGGACTACAAGGTCCGTCTGCTCGAGAAGCAGCGTCTGCGCGCGCAGTACGACCTCAGCGAGCGTCAGCTCGTCCGCGCCTACGAGCGTGCCTCCAAGACCAACATGAAGACCGGCGAGGCCCTGGTCATCGAGCTGGAGCGCCGTCTCGACGCGCTGGTCCTGCGTTCGGGCATCGCCCGCACGATCTACCAGGCCCGTCAGATGGTCGTCCACGGCCACATCCAGGTCAACGGCCAGAAGGTCGACAAGCCGTCCTTCCGCGTCCGTCCGGACGACGTGGTGCAGGTGCGCGAGCGCTCCAAGGAGAAGACGCTCTTCACCATCGCCCGCGAGGGCGGCTTCGCCCCCGACGGCGAGACCCCGCGCTACCTCCAGGTGAACCTCAAGGCCCTGGCGTTCCGCCTGGACCGCGAGCCGAACCGCAAGGAGATCCCGGTGATCTGCGACGAGCAGCTCGTCGTCGAGTACTACGCCCGCTGATCCAGCGGAAACGCTGAACGAGCAGGCGCAGTACCAGCGGTACCTCAGCCCGCCGTCTCCCCGCCCTTCCGGGTGGGCGAGGCGGCGGGCTTCGCCGTCCGGGCGCCCGCCGGAGCCCGCCGCACGGCCGTCGGGCGCGGTGCCGGCAGCGAGGCCCTCGCCCCGGGCCGGCGCAGGGCCCGCGCCACCGCCTCCCGGCGCCCGAGCCGCGCCCCGTGCCGCACGCACTCCTCGTACCGCTCGTCGCCCAGCTGCTCCCGGGCCGCCGCCTCGCACAGCTCGTGCGGCGCGTTGTAGTGCGCCGAGCCGAACAGCGGCAGCCCCACCGACGGCCACATCCGCCCCGCCGCGCCCTGCAGCACCGCCGCCTCCGCCGCGTCGCCCTCCGCCACCGTGACCAGGGCCAGCAGCTCCACCGCCAGCACCGAGCCCAGCTGGTCGCGGAAGCGGTGCGCACTGCCCAGGCAGTCGGCCAGCAGCTCGCGGGCGCGCACCTGCTCACCGTCGCTCCAGGCCGCGTAGGCGAGGACGTACAGGGCGTACCCGCGGGCCCAGCGCTCGCCGTGGTCCTCGCACACCTGGCGCACGTCCTCGCACAGGCGCACCGCGTCCGGCAGATCGCCCTGGAAGGCCCGGGTCATCGCCAGCTCCACCTGGCCCATCAGCACGTTGCTGTTCAGCTCGCCGATCTCCCGGTAGCGGTGCAGCGCGGAGCGCAGCAGCGTCTCCGCGCGCGGCATGTCGTCCGTCACCAGCGCCAGACAGCCGGTGCGGTGCTCCGCGTACGCCACCGCCGTGGGATTCGCCGAGCGCTCCGCCTCCTCGCGGCACTCCTGCAGTGCCGCGAGTGCCGGCACCGTGTCGCCCTGGAGGATCGCCACGTAGGCGAGCACCCACAGCGCCTTCAGCCGGGACTGCTCGCCGGCCGTCGGCTCCGCGTCCAGCCGCACCGCCTGCTCCAGCCAGTGCCGCCCCTCCGACAGCCGTCCGCAGCCCACCCAGTGGAACCACAGGGCGCCCGCCAGGTACTGGCCCAGGTGCGCGCCGTCCGGTTCGTCCAGGCAGTGCTCCAGGGCGCTGCGCAGGTTGGGCAGCTCGGCGTCCACCCGCGCGGCGACCTCGCCCTGGCGCGGCGAGAACCACTCCAGCTCGCACCAGGTCGCCAGGCCCACGTACCAGTCCCGGTGCCGCCGCCGCAGCCGGTCCGCGTCCCCCGTCGCCGCCAGCCAGTCGGCCCCGTACGCCCGTACCGTGTCGAGCATCCGGTAGCGCACCCCGGCCGGGGACTCCTCGCGGGTCAGCACGGACTGGGAGAGCAGGGCGGAGAGCACGTCGAGCACGTCGTCGGCCGGCATCCCGCCCCCGCTGCACACGTACTCGGCGGCCTCCAGGTCGAACGGCCCGGCGAACACCGAGAGCCGCGCCCACAGCAGCCGCTCCGGCGGTGTGCACAGCTCGTGGCTCCAGCCGATCGCCGTGCGCAGCGTCCGGTGCCGGGGCAGCGCGGTGCGGTCCCCGCCCGTCAGCAGCCGGAACCGGTCGTCGAGGCGGCGCAGCACCTGCCCCGGCGACAGCGCGTCCAGGCGCCCCGCCGCCAGCTCGATCGCCAGCGGGATGCCGTCAAGACGCCGGCACAGCTCGCGCACCTCCCGCTGGTCCGCGTCCGGGTCCGCGTCGTGGCCGCAGGTGACGCTCCGCTGCCCGGCCCGGACCGTCAGCAGCTCCACCGCCTCCTCCGTGCCCAGCGGCGCCAGCGGAACCAGCCGCTCGCCGGCCACCCCCAGCGGTCTGCGCCCCACGGCCAGCACCCTGAGCCCCGGAGCACGGCCCAGCAGCTCGGTCACCAGCGCCGCACAGGCGTCCACCAGGTGCTCGACCCCGTCCAGGAGCAGCAGCAGCTCCCGCTCGGCCAGGTGCGCGAGCAGCGTCTCGCGGGGCAGCCGGGTCGTGTGGTCGGTCAGGCCCAGCGCCTCCACGACCGCGTAGTCGACGAACTCCTCGTCCCGCACCGGCGCCAGCTGCACCCGCCACACCCCGTCCCGGGGCGAGCGGCGCGCGGCCGCCCGTGCGGCCAGCCGGGACTTGCCGACGCCGCCGGGCCCGGTGACCGTCACCAGCCGTGCCGAGTCCAGCGCCCCGGCCAGCTCCGCGAGTTCCGTCGCTCTCCCCACGAAGGTGTCGAGCTCCAGGGGTAGATTGCCGTGCGGGATGCCGTCGCGCCGAAGGTCTCGCATAAGACACGGAGCGTACTGAACCGTATTCACTCCGTACAATCGCTTCGCGCAACTCGGCCGTACCGCGCCGCGCGCGACGGTGAATCCGGTACGGAGCCCCGCGCCCGGCGCGATAGGCTCGGTGCACGACTTTCCCGATGTTCAGGCACGTCTTTGAGGGAGCGGGTGCACACAGTGTCCGGTGGCGAGGTGGCCGGGATCCTGGTGGCCGTCTTCTGGGCGATCCTGGTCTCCTTCCTCGCCGTCGCACTGGCGAGGCTGGCCCAGACGCTCAGGACGACCACCAAACTCGTGGCGGACGTGACCGACCAGGCGGTCCCGCTGCTGGCCGACGCCTCGGCGGCGGTGCGCAGCGCGCAGACCCAGATCGACCGGGTCGACGCGATCGCCTCCGACGTCCAGGAGGTCACCTCGAACGCCTCCGCGCTGTCCACCACCGTGGCCTCCACCTTCGGCGGCCCGCTGGTCAAGGTCGCGGCGTTCGGGTACGGCGTGCGCCGGGCACTCGGCGGTCGCAAGGAGGACATGTCCGCCCCGGCCGAACAGGCGCGGCGCACCGTGATCGTGGGCCGTACGCTCCCGGCCGCGCGGCGGACGAAGCGGAAGAAGGGCTGACCGAGCGATGTTCCGCCGTACGTTCTGGTTCGGCACCGGCGTGGCCGCCGGTGTGTGGGCCACCACCAAGGTCAACCGGAAGCTCAAGCAGCTCACCCCCGACAGCCTCGCCGCCACCGCGGCGAACAAGGCGCTCGACGTGGGCACCCGGGTCAGGGACCGCGCGGTGGGTTTCGCACTCGACGTCCGCGACAACATGGCCCAGCGGGAGGCCGAACTGGACGACGCGCTGGGCCTGAAGGCCCCCGTCGACCGTGAACTGCCCGCACTGAGGCACCACGCCGCCATCGAGAACAGCAAGAACCCCGAGTACGTCGTCGACGACAGGACGACGCACTCGTACAACCGGAATGAGGACCACTGATGGAGTCGGCCGAGATTCGTCGCCGCTGGTTGAGCTTCTTCGAGGAGCGCGGTCACACCGTCGTCCCTTCGGCGTCGCTCATCGCGGACGACCCGACTCTGCTCCTCGTCCCGGCCGGCATGGTGCCCTTCAAGCCCTACTTCCTGGGTGAGGTCAAGCCGCCCTTCGACCGCGCCACCAGCGTGCAGAAGTGCGTGCGCACGCCGGACATCGAAGAGGTCGGCAAGACCACCCGGCACGGCACCTTCTTCCAGATGTGCGGCAACTTCTCCTTCGGCGACTACTTCAAGGAAGGCGCCATCAAGTACGCCTGGGAGCTGCTCACCAGCGCCCAGGACAAGGGCGGTTACGGCCTCGACCCCGAGCGCCTGTGGATCACCGTGTACCAGGACGACGACGAGGCCGAGCGCATCTGGCACGACGTCGTGGGCGTGCCGACCGAGCGCATCCAGCGCCTCGGCAAGAAGGACAACTACTGGTCCATGGGCGTCCCCGGCCCCTGCGGCCCCTGCTCCGAGATCAACTACGACCGCGGTCCCGAGTTCGGCGCCGAGGGCGGCCCCGCCGTCAACGACGAGCGGTACGTGGAGATCTGGAACCTCGTCTTCATGCAGTACGAGCGGGGCGAGGGCATCGGCAAGGAGGAGTTCGAGATCCTCGGCGAGCTGCCGAGCAAGAACATCGACACCGGCCTCGGCCTGGAACGCCTCGCCATGATTCTGCAGGGCGTGCAGAACATGTACGAGATCGACACCTCCATGGCCGTCATCGACAAGGCCACCGAACTGACCGGCGTGGCCTACGGCGACGCCCAGGCCTCGGACGTGTCCCTGCGCGTGGTCACCGACCACATGCGCACCTCCGTGATGCTCATCGGTGACGGCGTCACCCCCGGCAACGAGGGCCGCGGCTACGTGCTGCGCCGCATCATGCGCCGCGCCATCCGCAACATGCGCCTGCTCGGCGCCACCGGCCCGGTCGTCAAGGACCTCATCGACGTCGTGATCGGCATGATGGGGCAGCAGTACCCCGAGCTGATCACCGACCGCGAGCGCATCGAGAAGGTCGCCCTCGCCGAGGAGAACGCCTTCCTGAAGACGCTGAAGGCCGGCACCAACATCCTCGACACCGCGGTCAGCGACACCAAGGCCTCCGGCGGCACCGTCCTCGCCGGCGACAAGGCGTTCCTGCTCCACGACACCTGGGGCTTCCCGATCGACCTCACCCTGGAGATGGCCGCCGAGCAGGGGCTGTCCGTGGACGAGGACGGCTTCCGGCGCCTGATGAAGGAGCAGCGGGAGCGCGCCAAGGCCGACGCCCAGGCCAAGAAGACCGGCCACGCCGGTGCCGGTGCCTACCGGGAGATCGCCGACAAGGCCGGCGCCACCGACTTCGTCGGCTACACCGACACCGAGACCGAGTCCACGATCGTCGGCATCCTCGTCGACGGCGCCTCCTCCCCGGCCGCCACCGAGGGCGACGAGGTCGAGATCGTGCTGGACCGCACCCCGTTCTACGCCGAGGGCGGCGGCCAGATCGGCGACACCGGCCGGATCCGGGTCGACACCGGCGCCGTGATCGAGGTCCGCGACTGCCAGAAGCCGGTGCCGGGCGTGTACGTCCACAAGGGCGTCGTCCAGGTCGGCGAGGTCACCGTCGGTGCCAAGGCGCAGGCCTCCATCGACGACCGCCGCCGCAAGGCCATCGCCCGCGCCCACTCCGCGACCCACCTCACCCACCAGGCGCTGCGCGACGCCCTCGGCCCGACGGCCGCGCAGGCCGGTTCCGAGAACCAGCCCGGCCGCTTCCGCTTCGACTTCGGCTCGCCGTCCGCCGTGCCGACGGCCGTGATGACCGACGTCGAGCAGAAGATCAACGAGGTGCTCGCCCGCGACCTGGACGTGCGCGCCGACGTCATGGGCATCGACGAGGCCAAGAAGCAGGGCGCCATCGCCGAGTTCGGCGAGAAGTACGGCGAGCGCGTGCGCGTCGTGACCATCGGCGACTTCTCCAAGGAGCTGTGCGGCGGCACCCACGTGCACAACACCGCCCAACTCGGCCTGGTCAAGCTGCTCGGCGAGTCCTCCATCGGTTCCGGCGTACGCCGCATCGAGGCCCTGGTCGGCGTGGACGCCTACGGCTTCCTCGCCCGCGAGCACACGGTCGTCGCCCAGCTCCAGGAGCTGATCAAGGGCCGTCCGGAGGAGCTCCCGGAGAAGGTCTCCGCCATGCTCGGCAAGCTCAAGGACGCCGAGAAGGAGATCGAGAAGTTCCGCGCGGAGAAGGTCCTCCAGGCCGCCGGCGGCCTCGCCGACTCCGCCAAGGACGTGCGCGGCGTGGCCCTGGTGACCGGTCAGGTCCCCGACGGCACCACCGCCGACGACCTGCGCAAGCTGGTCCTCGACGTGCGCGGCCGCATCCAGGGCGGCCGGGCCGCGGTCGTGGCCCTGTTCACCACGGTGAACGGCAAGCCCCTCACGGTCATCGCCACCAACGAGGCCGCCCGCGAGCGCGGCCTCAAGGCCGGTGACCTGGTGCGCACCGCCGCCAAGACCCTCGGCGGCGGCGGTGGCGGCAAGCCGGACGTCGCCCAGGGCGGCGGCCAGAACGCGGCCGCCATCGGCGACGCCGTCGACGCCGTCGAGCGCCTCGTGGCGGACACCGCCAAGTGAGCACGCCCGAGAACGACCAGGCGGACGGCCCGAAGATGCGCCGCGGCCGCCGCCTGGCCGTCGACGTCGGCGACGCCCGCATCGGGGTCGCGTCCTGCGACCCCGACGGCATCCTCGCCACCCCGGTGGAGACCGTCCCCGGCCGCGACGTCCCGGCGGCGCACCGGCGCCTTCGGCAGCTGGTCGCCGAGTACGAGCCGATCGAGGTCGTCGTCGGCCTCCCCCGCTCCCTCAAGGGGGGCGAGGGCCCGGCCGCCGCCAAGGTCAGGCGCTTCACCCAGGAGCTGGCCAAGGGCATCGCGCCCGTCCCGGTCCGGCTGGTCGACGAACGCATGACGACGGTCACCGCCGGCCAGGGGCTGCGCGCCTCCGGAGTGAAGTCCAAGAAGGGCCGGTCCGTCATCGACCAGGCCGCCGCCGTGATCATCCTCCAGCAGGCCCTGGAATCCGAACGGGTGTCAGGCAGGCCACCCGGCGAGGGCGTCGAAGTGGTCATCTGATCGCGGTACGGTAACGTTCCGCGCGATGCGGAGGCATTCGAACAGCCACCGCACAGCAAGAGGCGGAACGGAAGCGGGCCCTTCGGCAAGGGCCCCGGTCCCCGTCGCCTCGCGGCTCTAGGGGATCGATGACTGAGTATGGCCGGGGCCCAGGCTCCGAACCGTGGCATCCGGAGGACCCGTTGTACGGGGACGGCGGATGGGGCGGACAGCAGGCCCAGACGGGTCAGCAGTCCCCCTACGGCGGCCAGCCGCAGCAGTATCCGGAGCAGCAGGCGCAGCAGGGTTACGGCGACTGGAGCAACGGCGGCCAGTCGTCGTACGGCGGCGGGCAGCCCCAGTACGACCAGTACGGCCACCAGCACCCCGAGCAGCAGTACGACCAGTACGGTCAGCCGTACCCTCAGCAGCAGTACGACCAGCACCAGTACGGTCAGCAGCAGCACGACCAGCAGTACGCGCCCCAGGCCCAGCCGCAGCAGGGCTACGGCAACGACGGCTGGGGCGGCGGCGCACACCCCCAGGCGCAGTACCCGGCCGACCCGTCCGACCCCTACGGACAGCAGGCCGGCGGCTACGGCGCCGAGCAGCCCGACTTCTACGGCACCCCCGAGGCGTACCCGCCGCCGGAGCCGCCCACCCGCAGGCGCGCCGAGCCCGAGCCGCAGCGCACCGACTGGGACCCCGGACCGGACGAGGGGGAGCACGCCTTCTTCGCCGGCGGGGACGCGGACGAGGACGACGACGCGCCGGGTGACGGCCGCGACAGCCGGGAGGACCGCAGAACCAGGGGCGGCGGCAAGCCCAAGAAACGCCGCAGCGGATGCGCCTGCCTGGTGGTCAGCCTGGTGCTCGGCGGCGGCGTGGCAGGCATCGGATATTTCGGCTACCAGTTTTACCAGGATCGTTTCGGCGCGGCCCCGGACTTCGCGGGCGGTGGCAACGGCGAGCAGGTGACCGTCACCATCCCCAAGGGCGCGGGCGGTTCCACGATCGGCCAGGAACTCAAGCGGCAGGGCGTGGTGAAGAGCGTCGACGCGTTCATCGCCGCCCAGCAGAGCAACCCCCGCGGCAAGAGCATCCAGGACGGCGTGTACACGCTCCAGAAGGAGATGTCGGCCGAGAGCGCGGTCGAACTCCTGCTCAGCCCGAAGAGCCGCAGCAACCTGATCATCGCCGAGGGATGGCGGAACGCCCGCATCTTCGAGCTCATCGACAAACGCCTGGAGGTGAAGGCGGGCACCACCGCCAAGGTCGCCAAGTCCGAGTACAAGAGCCTCGGCCTGCCCGACTGGGCGCTGAACCACAAGGACGTCAAGGACCCCCTGGAGGGCTTCCTCTACCCGTCCAGCTACTCGGCGGCCAAGGGCCAGAAGCCCAAGGACGTGCTCAAGCAGATGGTGGCACGTGCCAGCGAGCAGTACGAGAAGATCGGCCTGGAGCAGAAGGCGGAGGGCCTCGGACTCGAAGGCCCGTGGGAGCTGCTCACCGCCGCGAGCCTGGTGCAGGCCGAGGGCAAGACGCACGACGACTTCCGCAAGATGGCGGAGGTCATCTACAACCGGCTCAAGGAGTCCAACACCGAGACGAACCAGGAGCTGCAGTTCGACTCGACGTTCAACTACCTGATGGGCCAGAGCAAGATCCACATCAGCGAGTCCGAGATCAACAGCAACAAGGACCCGTACAACACCTACACCAACAAGGGCCTGCCGCCGGGCCCCATCGGCAACCCCGGCGAAGAGGCCCTGCAGGCGGCGCTCAACCCCACCGAGGACGGCTGGCTCTACTTCGTGGCCACGGACGGCGTGAAGAAGACCGAGTTCGCCAAGACCCACGAAGAGTTCCTGAAGCTGAAGGACAAGTTCGATGCCAGCTCCGGCAACTGACCGGCGCCGGGCCGCCGTACTCGGCTCCCCGATCGCCCACTCCCTCTCCCCGGCGCTGCACCGCGCCGCCTACGCGGAGCTGGGCCTCGCGGACTGGACGTACGACCGCTTCGACGTGGACGAGGCGGCGCTGCCGGGCTTCTTCGCGGGGCTCGGGCCCGAGTGGGCCGGGCTGTCACTCACCATGCCGCTCAAGCGTGCGGTGATCCCGCTGCTCGACTCGGTCAGCGAGACGGCGGCCTCCGTGGACGCGGTGAACACCGTCGTCCTCACCGAGGACGGCCGCAGGACCGGCGACAACACCGACATCCCCGGCATCGTCGCCGCCCTGCGCGAGCACGGCATCGAGAAGGTCGAGTCCGCGGCGATCCTCGGCGCCGGCGCCACCGCGTCCTCCGCGCTCGCCGCGCTGGCCCGGATCTGCACCGGTGAGGTCTCCGTCTACGTCCGCAGCGCGGCGCGCGCCGCGGAGATGCGGGGCTGGGCGGAACGGCTCGGGGTCGACGTACGCCTCGCCGACTGGGCGGACGCCGAGGAGGCACTGCGCGCCCCGCTGGTCGTGGCCACCACCCCGGCCGGTGCCACCGACGCGCTCGCGGCCGCCGTCCCCGAGATGCCCACCACGCTCTTCGACGTGCTCTACGACCCCTGGCCCACCGCGCTCGCCGCCCGCTGGTCGGCGCACGGCGGTGCCGTCGTCAGCGGCCTGGACCTGCTGCTCCACCAGGCAGTGCTCCAGGTGGAGCAGATGACCGGCCGGACGCCCGCACCGCTGGCGGCCATGCGAAAAGCGGGGGAGCACGCGCTCGCGGATCGCTAGGATCCCGTCCCGTTCCGCAGGGGTGGAACGGGAGGGGACGACGATCCATGTACACAGCCGTGCCGCTGGCCTCCGCCAGGACCCAGCTCGCCGTACGGCCAGGGCAGCGGGGCCGACCACCTCGGCCCGTACGCTCAGCCGCGGCGGCAGGAGAGCGGGGCCGGCTTCCTCGGTTCCTGCGCCCCGCCTCGGCAGCAGGGCAACCGTCCCGCCTGACGTCGCCCGGGGCCGTCCGCCTGTCCGTCCGGGCGTCCGGCAAGTGGACCGGCGACCGGGTACGGCGGCCGGACGTGGGAGGATCGGAGGCGGCGGGCCGGGGCCGCGCACCCGGTCGGACCGTCGCGTACGCGAACAAGACGCGTACGTGGGGCATACCGGGGCGCGAGCACTGAGGAGCACCGTTGAGCAGGTTGCGCTGGCTGACCGCGGGGGAGTCCCACGGTCCCGCACTCGTCGCGACGCTGGAGGGGCTGCCCGCCGGTGTGCCGATCACCACGGAGATGGTGGCGGACCACCTGGCCAGGCGGCGGCTCGGTTACGGCCGCGGTGCGCGGATGAAGTTCGAGCGCGACGAGGTGACCTTCCTCGGCGGCGTCCGGCACGGGCTGACCATGGGTTCGCCGGTCGCCGTGATGGTCGGCAACACCGAGTGGCCCAAGTGGGAGCAGGTCATGGCGGCCGACCCGGTGGACCCGGAGGTGCTGGCCGGCCTCGCGCGCAACGCCCCGCTGACCAGGCCGCGCCCCGGCCACGCGGACCTCGCCGGGATGCAGAAGTACGGCTTCGACGAGGCCCGGCCGATCCTGGAGCGCGCCTCGGCCCGTGAGACGGCGGCCCGCGTCGCCCTGGGCGCGGTGGCCCGGTCGTACCTGAAGGAGACGGCCGGCGTCGAGATCGTCAGCCACGTCGTCGAGCTGGCCTCGGCGAAGGCGCCGCGCGGCGGGTACCCGACGCCGGCCGACGTCGAGAGGCTGGACGCCGACCCCGTGCGCTGCCTGGACGCGGACGCGTCGAAGGCGATGGTCGCCGAGATCGACCAGGCCCACAAGGACGGCGACACCCTCGGCGGCGTCGTGGAGGTCCTCGCCTACGGCGTGCCGGTGGGCCTCGGCTCGCACGTCCACTGGGACCGCAAGCTCGACGCGCGGCTCGCGGGCGCCCTGATGGGCATCCAGGCGATCAAGGGCGTCGAGATCGGTGACGGGTTCGAGCTGGCCCGGGTACCCGGTTCCCAGGCGCACGACGAGATCGTGGGCACGCCCGACGGCATCCGCCGCGTCTCGGGCCGTTCCGGCGGCACCGAGGGCGGGCTCACCACCGGTGAGCTGCTGCGGGTGCGTGCGGCGATGAAGCCGATCGCGACGGTGCCGCGCGCCCTGAAGACCGTGGACGTGGCCACCGGCGAGGCCACGCAGGCGCACCACCAGCGCTCCGACGTGTCCGCGGTGCCGGCCGCCGGGATCGTCGCGGAGGCGATGGTGGCGCTGGTCCTCGCGGACGCGGTGGCGGAGAAGTTCGGCGGCGACAGCGTGACCGAGACCCGCCGCAACGTGCGCTCCTACCTCGACCACCTGGCCATCCGATGAGCGGGGGCCCGCTGGTCGTCCTCGTCGGTCCGATGGGCGTCGGCAAGTCCACCG
The DNA here is from genome assembly GCF_042730645.1 of Streptomyces sp. NPDC059906. Classification (NCBI taxonomy): domain Bacteria; kingdom Bacillati; phylum Actinomycetota; class Actinomycetes; order Kitasatosporales; family Streptomycetaceae; genus Streptomyces; species Streptomyces sp. NPDC059906. The sequence continues at coordinate 5,103 of NZ_JBHWKU010000047.1, read as the reverse complement.
TCGGACAGCTGCTGGCCGAGCGGCTCGGCGCCGTCTTCCGGGACACCGACGAGGACATCGTCACCGGCCGCGGACGGAGCATCGCCGAGATCTTCGTGGACGAGGGCGAGCCGGTCTTCCGCGAGCTGGAGAAGGAGGCCGTGCGGACCGCGCTCGGCGAGCACGACGGCGTCCTCGCCCTCGGCGGCGGCGCGGTCCTCGACGCCGACACGCGCGCGCTGCTCGCCGGGCACCGGGTGGTCTACCTCTCGATGGACGTCGAGGAGGCGGTGCGGCGCACCGGCCTGAACGTGGCGCGCCCACTGCTGACCGTCAACCCGCGCAAGCAGTGGCGCGAGCTGATGGAGGCCCGCCGGCATCTCTACGAGGAGGTCGCCACGGCCGTGGTGGCCACGGACGGCCGCACGCCGGAAGAAGTCACCCGAGCCGCCCTGGAAGCAGTGGAGTTGAAGACTGTATCTCCTGGGGGACAACCCCCGGACCCCCGGCCGGAGGACGCTGTGGTGAACGACGTGACAAGGATCGAGATCGGCGGCACCGCGGGGTCCGAGCCCTACGAGGTCCTGGTGGGCCGTCAGCTCCTGGGTGAGCTGGGCTCTCTGATCGGGGCGAGGGCGAAGCGGGTCGCGGTGATCCACCCCGAGGCGCTCGCCGAGACCGGTGACGCACTGCGCGCCGACCTCGCCGGGCAGGGCTACGAGGCGATCGCGATCCAGGTGCCCAACGCCGAGGAGGCCAAGACCGCCGAGGTCGCCGCGTACTGCTGGAAGGCGCTGGGCCAGTCCGGGTTCACCCGCACCGACGTCATCGTCGGGGTCGGCGGCGGCGCCAGCACCGACCTGGCCGGGTTCGTGGCCGCGACCTGGCTGCGCGGGGTGCGCTGGATCGCCGTCCCCACCACCGTGCTGGCCATGGTGGACGCGGCCGTCGGCGGCAAGACCGGCATCAACACGGCCGAGGGCAAGAACCTGGTCGGCTCCTTCCACCCGCCGGCGGGTGTCCTGTGCGACCTGGCCGCCCTGGACTCGCTGCCGGTCAACGACTACGTCTCCGGACTGGCAGAGGTGATCAAGGCCGGTTTCATCGCCGATCCCTCGATCCTGGACCTGATCGAGTCCGACCCGCAGGCCGCGCGGACCCCGGCCGGTCCGCACACCGCCGAGCTGATCGTGCGCTCCATCAAGGTCAAGGCCGAGGTCGTCTCGTCCGACCTGAAGGAAGCGGGCCTGAGGGAGATCCTGAACTACGGCCACACCCTCGGCCACGCCATCGAGAAGAACGAGCGCTACAAGTGGCGCCACGGCGCCGCCGTGTCGGTCGGCATGCACTTCGCCGCCGAACTGGGCCGCCTGGCCGGGCGGCTGGACGACGCCACCGCCGACCGCCACCGCAGCATCCTCGAAGCGGTCGGCCTGCCGCTGCACTACCGCTACGACCAGTGGCCCAAGCTGGTCGAGAACATGAAGGTCGACAAGAAGTCCCGCGGCGACCTGCTGCGGTTCATCGTCCTGGACGGCCTCGCCAGGCCCACCGTGCTGGAGGGCCCCGACCCGGCCGTCCTCCTCGCCGCCTACGGCGAGGTGGGCGAGTAGTACCCCGGTGCGCGGTTCCGCCCGATTCGCCGGGCGGCACGGGCACTTCGGGCCGCTCCCGGCCGTTCACCAAACGACGGCCGGGGGCGGTACCGTTCGGTAGCACGACGGCGGGCCCCCTTCCGCCGTCAGCGCCCATCGCCTGTACGAGACGGAGTGGCACCGGATGCAGCACCCCGTGGGTTCTCCGCTGCCGCCGCCCCATCAGCCGGGGCACGGACCGGTCCCCGGCTGGTCCCCGGCCGCACACCACCCCGGCCCGCCCCAGGGACCCGCCCCCGTGCCCCCTCCGGCGCCGGGGTACCCCATGGCACCGCGCCAGACCCCGGCCCCGCAGCCGGGTCCCGTCCCGGCTTCGCACCCGGGTCCCGGCCCGGCCCCGCACCAGCCCGCGTCCGCCCCGGCTTCGCATCAGCCCGCGTCCGCCCCGCACCAGCCGGCTCCCGGACCGCCCGCGCCGGACACCACCGGCCACGTACCGCTGCCGCCCGGCGGTCCGGTGGCCGTGCCCAGCGTGCCGCCCGCCACGGCCGCCGCGCCCGACCCCACCACGACCACGCTCGCGGTGCTGCTCATCGGCCCCGCGGGCGCGGGCAAGACCAGTGTGGCCAAGTACTGGGCGGACCACCGCCGGGTCCCCACCGCGCACATCAGCCTCGACGACGTGCGCGAGTGGGTCCGCTCCGGCTTCGCCGACCCCCAGACCGGGTGGAACGAGCACTCGGAGGCGCAGTACCGCCTCGCCCGCCGCACCTGCGGCTTCTCCGCGCGCAACTTCCTCGCCAACGGCATCTCCTGCATCCTCGACGACGCGGTCTTCCCGGACCGCCCCGTCGTCGGCCTCGGCGGCTGGAAGCGGCACGTCGGCCCCGGCCTGCTCCCCGTCGTCCTCCTGCCGGGCCTGGACATCGTCCTGGAGCGCAACGCCGAACGCAGCGGCAACCGGCGCCTCACCGACGAGGAGGTCGCCCGCATCCACGGCCGCATGGCCGGCTGGTACGGCTCCGGCCTCCCCATCATCGACAACTCCCAACTCGACATCCCGGACACCGCCCACCTCCTGGACGAGGTCCTCTCCCGCTCGATAGCCAGCCCCCCGAACTGGTAAGCGCCCCGTAGGGGCGCGGGGAACTGCGCGAGCAACCCCCACCGGCGTTCGGACGCCACACGACACAAGGCCCCACCCCGACAGGCGCACCCCGCATCCCCGGGCCCCGCCCACTCGGCCCACCCAAGCGGCACACCCACCGGCGGAGCCATACGCTCGGCTCATGTCAGAGGTCTACGCGGCCCGCCGGACGCGCCTACGGGAACGCTGCAACGCGGGCGGCAGCGCGGCGGCGCTCGTCTCCCGGCCCGCCAACGTGCGCTATCTCGCGGGCGCCGCCCCGCATGGCGCCGTGCTGCTCCTCGGCAGGACCGAGGACCTGCTGGTCTGCTCGGGCCCGCCGGACGACCGGCCGACGCAGGGCCGCCCCGACGAGTCGCTGCCGGTGCGTGCGCTGCCCGGCCCCGGCGGGGATCCCGCCGTCGCGGCCACCGGCCTCGCCGCGGACCAGGGCGCCGAGTCCCTCGCCACCGAGGACCACCACCTGACCGTGGTCCGGCACCGCGCCATGCGCTCGGTCGCGCCGGCGCTGCGCCTGACCGACCTCGGCCAGGCCGTCGAGCAGTTGAGGGTGGTCAAGGACGAGGAGGAGATCTCCTGCCTGCGCATCGGCGCCGAGATCGCCGACCAGGCGCTCGGCGAGCTCCTGGAGTCCATCCTGGTCGGCCGCACCGAGCGGCACCTCGCCCTGGAGCTGGAACGCCGCCTCGTCGACCACGGCGCCGACGGCCCCGCCTTCCCCACCTCCGTCGGCACCGGACCCAACTCGGGGCGCCGCGGTCACCGGCCCACCGACCGGCGGGTGGAGGAGGGCGACTTCCTCTCCGTGTGCCTCGGCGCGACGTACCGCGGCTACCGCTGCGAGATCGGCCGTACGTTCGTCATCGGCACCTCGCCGGCCGACTGGCAGATCGAGTTGTACGACCTCGTCTTCTCGGCCCAGCGCGCCGGACGGGAGGCCCTCGCACCCGGCGCCGCCTGCCGCGACGTGGACCGCGCGGCCCGCCAGCCACTGGACTCCGCGGGGTACGCGGAGCACCTTCCGGCACTCACCGGGCACGGTGTCGGACTCGAAATCGACGAGGACCCTCAGTTGGCCCCCGCGGCCATGGGTAAACTGGACGCTTGTGTGCCGGTCACCGTCGAACCGGGGGTTCACCTCCCGGGCCGGGGCGGGGTCCGGATCGATGACACGCTCGTCGTGCGCCCCGAGGCGGACGGCGGACCCGAGCTACTCACCATCACGACCAAGGAGCTGCTCGCGCTCTAGCCTCGCGCTGTGCGTACGCTCCCGGGTCGTCCACGTCAGTCCAGTCCAGGAGATTCCGCAACCGTGGCTTCCACGAACGACCTCAAGAACGGCCTGGTGCTCAAGCTCGAAGGCGGCCAGCTCTGGTCCGTCGTCGAGTTCCAGCACGTCAAGCCCGGCAAGGGCCCGGCCTTCGTGCGCACCAAGCTGAAGAACGTGCTTTCCGGCAAGGTGGTCGACAAGACCTTCAACGCCGGCGTCAAGGTCGAGACGGCCACTGTCGACAAGCGTGACATGCAGTTCTCGTACATGGACGGCGACTACTTCGTCTTCATGGACATGGAGACGTACGACCAGCTGATGATCGACCGCAAGGTCGTCGGCGACGCCGCCAACTTCCTCATCGAGGGCTTCGAGGCCACCGTCGCGCAGCACGAGGGCGAGGTGCTCTTCGTCGAGCTGCCGGCCGCCGTCGAGCTGACCATCCAGGAGACCGAGCCCGGCGTCCAGGGTGACCGCTCCACCGGCGGCACCAAGCCCGCCACCCTGGAGACCGGTCACCAGATCAACGTCCCGCTCTTCATCACCACCGGTGAGAAGATCAAGGTCGACACCCGCGACAGCAGCTACCTCGGCCGGGTGAACAGCTAACCGTGGCTGCTCGCAACACGGCCCGCAAGCGCGCCTTCCAGATCCTCTTCGAGGGCGATCAGCGCGGCGCCGACGTCCTGACGGTGCTCGCCGACTGGGTCCGGCACTCCCGGTCCGACACCCGGCAGCCGCCGGTGAGCGAGTACACGATGGAGCTGGTGGAGGGCTACGCCGGCCGGGCGGAGCGCATCGACGAGCTGATCGCCCAGTACTCGGTCGACTGGACGCTCGACCGGATGCCGGTCGTCGACCGCAACATCCTGCGCCTGGGCGCGTACGAGCTGCTGTGGGTCGACGCGACCCCGGACGCCGTCGTCCTGGACGAGATGGTGCAGCTGGCGAAGGAGTTCTCCACCGACGAGTCGCCCGCGTTCATCAACGGGCTGCTGGGCCGGCTGAAGGAACTGAAGCCCTCGCTGCGCCGGGAGTAGCTCCACGAGCCGTGCCCGCGCCGCACACACGCAAGAAACCGCCGGGGTGGCCGGAACCGCATGGTTCCGGCC